>NZ_VFVQ01000028.1:0-61803 GCF_006442195.1 Mesorhizobium sp. B2-3-13 | reverse complement strand
CTTGCTCTCCTTGCAAAGGGCCGAAAGTGTAACCCATCTATCCGGAATGAACTGTCACCCATCTCTCGGGAAGGGCACCGTCGCGACAGGTATACGAAACTGAGCTATCCGCGTGCGGAACGCTGCGGCAACAAAGGTTCCAGCTGCTCTTTAGCATTCACTAATGCTGTCTGGACTCTCTCCCGCAATGGAAGCATTCTCTGCCCGGGAGACGGGCTTTGGGGCAAAGACCAGCTTAATGTAGGCGCCGATCAGGCTAACAGGTGGCGCAAAGGCACTGGACGACGCTCCGGAACGCCCATGCGGCTGGTCTTGGTCACCGTGGCTGCTGCCGCTGCCTTCGGCCACGTATCCTGTCCATCAGATCATGCTCCGGGAACGGACGTTATTCAGCAACAGCACCGTTCAATCCACTGGAGCACCAAGCCCGGATCACTGAGTGCTTGCTGGCCGCGTGGCTGTCAAGGCGCGGAGAGGCCAAACACGAGAACTACGTCCCATGGCTGCTGGCGAAACGGCCGTCGAAAGTCACGGCCGCCACAAAGCGGCTTGACGAAACGATCACGGCTTTCGCTGCGTGTCTCTCCACGTCCAGTTCGATCCGAACATCCTGAAACGCCATAAAGCGCCGGTTGAGCGGGAAATGCATTTTGTAGAAAGCTTCCTTTATGACGAACAGAAGCTTTGGAAGATCGTAGCCCAGCCGCCCTTCGATCACCTCCCGCTCGTCCAGTTCCGAAGCATGCGTCAGCAATTTCGCCAGTTCGCCGGAAAGCGAAGAATCTTCTTCGATATCGAGCCGATGCTAAGATAATCGGCGGACAATCCGACGGCGACAGCGCACAGGCTTCTGTTGTAAGAGATTGAACCGACGACAGCTGTCGGCCAGATCGGCGCTCGATCGGGCCCTAATCGGAATCACGGTTTCAGGAATGCCCAGGCCCCGCAAGGCCTGCCTTCCATAAAGGCGTCCGGCCCGAAACTCACGACGTCGCGCCGGTACAACATTGCCCAGATGTGCTTCCTCTTCGAGCGGCAGGTCTCGATCGGCTGGTTTGAAATCGCCACCCTCGACGGCGATACCATCAGCCACCAACTCGCGAAAAGCTGCCACTAACTGGGCGGGCGAACAGTCGCCGCCCACGCCCGACCCAACAGGCAATACCATTCCTTTGCCGGCCCCAACCGCTGTCCTACATGCTATCTCGCCTTCTACCAGAACGTCGACGTTAGGTCGCCAACTACATTCGTTTAGCAGAGGTCACCCCGCCGTTCGATGCGCCATTGTGGGTCGAGACGCACCCCGGCTGGCGCGGCGACGTTAGAGAATCTGGCGCGGAGCCGAATGTAGCCAGTCGCCCTGCGCGCGCCGGGCCTGATGAACTAGGCGTAGCGCCCAAGTCCTAGCCTACCTCTTGCACAAAGGAACGCGTCGACTTCGTAAGCGTTGACTGTCATTCAGCGAGTGGCCGCATGCACCTTATCCAGATCTTGCTTCCCCGAGCCGACAACGGCGGCCAGCCTTTTCCGCGGGAAGATTTCGATCGGGTCAAGGAGGAACTGGCGAGCCGATTTAAAGGCGTTACGGCTTTTCTTCAGACGCCTGCGGAGGGCCTGTGGCGGCAAGGCGCGGAATCTGAAAGAGACGACATCGTTATCTTCGAGGTGATGACGGAGGAAATCGATCTGGCGGACTGGCACGACCGCCGCGCGGAACTCGAACGAAGATTTCGGCAGGACAAGGTTATCATCCGCTACATGCCGATGGCGCTCGTCTAGGTCGACGCCCGGCCTTCGACGTCGATCCGCAAAAGCGAATACGATCCCGAGAGCGAGGTTTTCTCCGTGTGGTTCGTTGCGAGCGGCAAGCGCCATGACTACGAGGGGCCTGTGGAGGTCTACACCGCATTCCGAAACGCCTTCGCCAAGGCCGATTCTTCAATGACAACATCCGGGACCGTTTTCACTATCGGCTGATCTCGGACGATTAACGATTTCCGGTGAGGCGACGCTCCCGCCCCCGGCTCGGCGTTTGCCGCGCCAGCAGGCTTCGATTCCGGCGAGCCTTTGTGCCGAGCAGCACCGCACTGGGCGCAGGACGAGATTTGGTGAGTACAAAACCGGCCGCAGGCGATATCTTGGACAACAGGAGATCAATTCTCGTCACGATACATTGGGAGGACGACGTGAACAATTCCAGAGGTGGTTCTTTGGGCGTCGCTGTCATTACCGGGGCATCCTCCGGAATCGGCAAAGCTTTTGCCGAGCGCCTGGCCAGCGACGGGTACGACGTCGTGCTCGTCGCCCGGCGGCGCGACCGGCTCGAGTCGGTAGCCCGCGAGATTGAGGCCGGCGGCGCCTCCGCGGAAATCATCGTCGCCGATCTGGCGCTGTCGAAAGGCCTCGACAAGGTGGAACAGCGGATCCGGTCCGGGGACGTATCGCTGCTCGTCAACAACGCCGGTTTCCAGACCTACATGCCGTTCGTCGACCTCTCGATCGACCGCGCCGAGGAAGAGGTCGCCGTGCAGATAACTGCGGTCATGCGTTTGTCGCATGCGGCACTTCCTGCGATGATTTCGCGCGGCGAAGGCGCCATCGTCAATGTCTCTTCCCTGCTCAGCTTCAGCGGAAGCCTGAACTTCCCGTTCCTGCCGAAGCGCTCGGTTTATGCCGCAACGAAAGCCTTCGTCACGACGTTCAGCGAGCTTCTCGCGGCTGAACTCCAAGGCAAAGGTGTTCGCGTCCAGGCGCTTTGTCCCGCAGTCGTCAGGACAGAATTCCATGACATCGACGGCAAGCCGGTCCTCAGGCCCAATGTGCCAGTGATGGAGCCGGCCGATGTCGTTCGGGCATCCCTGGCCGACCTCCGGCAGGGTGACACGATCTGTATCCCGGCATTGGAGGAAGGGGGCAGGCTCTCCGCTGTCGCGGACGCAAATCGCGCCCTGTTCGATGCCGGTCGCGGCGCCCAACTCGCATCTCGGTATCGTTGACGGACGACGCGCGAGGCCTTTGTTGCCATGTAGATTGCGGTAGCGGCGCCTGGTGAACGACGGAGTATCAGTCGTGGCAAATCCCCACGCCCGATTGGTTGCCATCGAGGAGACAGGCCAGCGCGGGATACCCGACAGCCAGATCGCGGACGGTCGCACTGCATCTCGCCATCCAAGTATGACCTTCAGCTCCAAGAGGCGGCCAAGACTTGTTAGACGCAGGAACGACTGATGTGGCTACGTCCATTGCCCAAGGATGGACGCTGGAAGAGACGGCCGAGACGCTCCCAAGCTCGCTATTGAGCATCTCGAACAGCTAAAGGCTACAACGGCCTAAACGCTCCGGCACGGTTCGGCATTCCGACAGCCACATGTCGGATTGTTTGCATTCAAACGAATTTTGCGACCTATAGATGCTGCCTCAACGTAAGTTCTGGGAGGAAAGCATGGCTCCGCACGAGCAGCATGCCGTTGAAATCATCCGGGAGAGGAAATGGTCGGTGCGTGTGACCGCCTATGGCAGCTCCCTCACGTTGCCCTTCGAAGCTGAAGAGTACGCCCGCTCATATGCGGATGGTCAGGCGTTCCGCCTCGGTGTCCAAGTTGTCGAACTCAAGAGGTGCGCTTAGCCGCAGCAATCGGGGAACCTTCTCCCGCGCTCGGTGTTTGGTCGCGAAGGAGAATTTATATGAGTGGACCGGGCACCATTTGGACGCTGAGTATCGTCGGACCTGTCATCCTCGCCTTGATAATCATCTATGCTCTGCTGAATCAAAGGAGGCTTTCACGGCGCGTGGAAATCCACCAGGATGAAGCGGTCAATAAGCTCTATGAGGACCCCCAAGGGCGCTCCTCACCGGCTGGCGCGGTCCGAGCACAAGAGGCAGAGATTCGACTTCGTCAGAAATAGGCGGCTCTCTTGCTCCTAACGGCTTTGCTGGGGTGGAGAGCTGCGCTAGGCGTCTCTAGCCCGGGGCCAAGGCGGCGGCCGTCGAAACGTCTTCGCGGGCACGTCCCGCAGCAGGGCATCGACGATTGCAGCCTTGGCCGGCAACCACGCTGCCTGCCAGGAATCGCCGTGACCGTCGCATGCGTCGAGCTGTTTCAGAGCAGGTCCAGCGTGCGCTGGTCGCGCTCGCCGCGAAGAAGCGGTCTAGTGCCTCGCGGAAGATTGAGCCGTCGACGCCGGCGGTTTCGCCAAACAGCGTCATTGATGAGCAGAACTTCACATCGTCTGGAGAGCCGAAGATGAGCCGCGGCTGTCGCATGATGCAGGCGTTCGCGGCGCTTCATCCTTGGACGAGATGCCATAGTACTGCGCGTTCGGCGAGTGTCCGAGTCCGCGCAGCTGCGGGAAAACAAACCACATCCAGTGGGAATGCTTGCGGCCAGCGCGCAGCTCGGCCAGGGCGGCTTCGAAGACCGGCTCCTGGGCGGCACGAAAGCGCGCCAAGTCGTATGGATCGTCAAAGGCCATGCTTAGCTGACTGGCCGGTTCTGGCGTGCGCCGGCGAATAGCGCGCGCTTTAGTCGGTGGCTGCAATAATATACCCCAACCAAATATGCAGATCGTCGCTGGCCGCGAATTTTGTAAGTTCGTAACGGTTCCAGGGCATGGTGGTCTCACATCTTGTAGCCGGGCTTTTTTAGATCTTGTCCCCCTGGTGGATGAGGTCGGGAACAATCGAGGTCTGGTCGCCATCGTAAAGATCTCCGGCAATGACCAGAGCATCGACACGCGCCGCTAGGCAAAGGTCCACTATTGCAGCGAATGCCTGTCGGCTGGCATCACCGACGAGCTCGGCGACCTCAGAATTTCTGAGCGCGAGCGAGCGCAACGGGAATCGAGATGGATGTCGGCCGTATGAATAGATCGAAATTTATTCCGTGAACTCTCCAAGCCTGAACAGAGGGCTGTAGTTCGTCCAGATTAGCAGAAAGGTGCTACAGGCAGTTCAATGGCCTGATGAAGACTGAAAGCGGCATCTTTTCCTATTTGGGTTAGCCCAGCAACCTGAACCCTCGCAGCATCGCCGCGTCGTCAAGCTCGGCGTTCAATCCTTCAAGGCGTCCCGAATTGCGTCCTTTGCCTTGCCAACCCCTTTTTGCAGGCTGCCTTCGGCCTTGTCGGCGGCCCCATCAGCGCGAAGCTTGTCGTCGCCCGTTGCCTTTCCGACCTTGTCCTTTACCTCTCCGCGCAGCTTCTTTGCTGAGCCCTTGACTTCGTCCTTGTGCATGGTCTTTCTCCTCGGTTGATCAGAACCAACGTGTGCGGCATCTGAAATGTTCCAGAGGAGCAGGAATAGCCACGTGCCGGCGCCGTGCCACCCCACCCGATGCGCTAACCTCATTGCACACCTTCCCGAATGGCGGCGGGTGATAAACGCCATTCTCCCGCAGTTGATTGCACCTTTTGCCTTCGAACAGCCACCGAAGCTTTGAAGGACGGTGAGGTGTACTGACCATTTCCAAGGGAAACGTTTTAGTTCCATCGACGTTGTTCCTGAGCTCATGTCAGCTCAGGGAAACATCGATGGACAAGGAAGGCACATCCGGTCTCCACGGTGATGAACCGGTCGCCGTTACCGATCGGGCTATGCCTGATGTAAAGGAACTGGCTACGATAGCCCTGCAACGGACGAGAATGCCGATGGTGGTGACTGACGCCACCAAGGAAGATTTTCCTATCGTACTAGCGAACCAGGCTTTTCTGAACCTCACGCGCTATGGGGCAAGTGAGGTGCTTGGACGCAATTGCCGGTTTCTTCAAGGCGCAGCGACTTCCCCTGCGGCCATCGCCGAGATCCGAGCAGGATTGCAGGAGGAGCGTGAGATCAACGTCGAGTTGCTGAATTACCGGAAAGATGGATCGGCGTTCTGGAATCTGCTGCACATCAGTCCAATCCATGACGACGATGGCCGTCTGGTTTACCATTTCGCATCTCAGATAGACCGCACAGATTTTCGCAGGATCGAGAGCCTAGAAGCGTCAGAGCATCGGTTGCTTTTGGAGGTGGACCATCGAGCCAACAATGTACTTGCCCTTGTCGACAGCATCGTACGCTTGACGAGATCTGACGACCCCGCGCTATATGCCGCCTCGGTCCAAAGGCGCATACAGGCCCTGGCTAGGGCGCATGGCTTGTTGTCGCAGCGGGGCTGGCACGAGATTCCATTGCAGGAAACAATCTCGTCTCAGATTGAGCCGTACGGAGCGTCTCGCGCTCTGCTGGATGGTCCTGATGTCATGCTTGCAGCGCATTCTGTTCAGCCCTTGGCGCTGTTCATTCATGAACTAGCAGTCAACGCCGCTTCCCACGGCTCGCTTTCGAAAGAGACGGGTCAGCTACAAATCAAATGGCAAGCCAGACCCCAGAATAATGGGTTTATCCTCGAGTGGCAGGAGACCGGTGGACCGCCCCCACCCACGCCTCGGCGAAAGGGTTTCGGGACACTCATGACCGAAGCTACAATACGGCGACAGCTTCAGGGGTCGTTACACCGCGAGTGGTCCGATCAAGGGGTAAGGATCGTAGCTGAAGTGCCCAACGTCACAGTCTCGCGATAAAGAGAGGCTGCATGTCCATGGCGGTCTCTGCCTAGCATTGTGCTCGCACCTGAACGCCTTCGCCCTTCTGGTTTGCACGATGGCTGCTTCGGCAGCGACAACCCTGCTGCCACAATCCAAAGCTTGCGGAAATGAAGAGCAAAGGCGGACCGGTTCCGGGCTCGACCTTGATGGGCCCGCGCAAGCCGGCAAGCGAGACGACAGCGCCCGCTTCGCCGGACCAGGGGTCCAACGGCACTATATTCGCTTGAACTAACGCTTGCTGTTCCTGGCCCGCTGACTATGGTTGAGCGTTCCTGAGGCGGCACGGGATATGGACTTGCCTCGTCGATCAGTTCGATCGCACCTGCTTGGTTTGATCGCCGCCGCGGTTGTCCCGGTTTGGCTGTTTGCCGGCTATTTACTAGGCCAGTATGCCCTGCATGAACGATATCGTTTTGAACAGGATGCCGTGCAAACGGCTCGACAGGTGTCGCTCGTTGTAGAAGGCGAGCTCGCAAATCTCCAAACCATTCTCGACGGCCTTTCCAGATCCGCCGCGCTCGCCAATGGCGATCTGCGAGCCTTCCACCGCGAGGCGCTCGATCTTGTCCATGGGACGGACCGGACGATTGTCCTGCGCGATCTTGGCCGCAATCAGCTGATGAACACCGAAATCGGCTACGGCGCCGCTTTACCGTCCGTGGAACCGATAGCTGCTGTTGACCGCGAGAAACTCAACCGCTCAGGTGTTTTCGTCAGCGATGTTTTCACCGGCAAGGGGTCAGGCGAATACCGCGTTGCTGTTGCCATCCGGGTGCCCGCCCCGAAGGGGGAGGACCTGCTTCTTTCGCTTTCTGTACCGACTGCCCGGATCCGCGATGTTTTGATGCCGGCCGTACCGGAAGGATGGACTGTGGGCGTGGGAGATCGCGACGGAAACTACGTGGCACGTTCCAAGTTGCACGACGAATGGACCGGAAAGCGCGGATTGCCCGAATACGTGGCAAAGATCGTTGGGCGCTCCGGTTCCTTTACGTCCCACAACTTCGAAGGGGTGACGCTGCTGGCCGGCTACTACAGATCCCCGTACTCTGATTGGTTCTACACCGCAAACGTGCCTCTTTCAGCGGCGCAGGCGCCGCTTTGGCGCTCGCTTGTGGCGATTTGCGCGATAGGTCTCCTGTCGCTCCTTGTTTCCGTTGCTCTCGGATATGTCGTCGGCAAGAGATTTACACAGGCCACCGCTGAACTGGCGACACGGGCCGAGGCGCTCGGTCATGGCCGCAGCGTCGAACCCCTGTCGACTTCCGTTACGGAGTTCGCCACCATCGCCCATGCGATGGTGGACGCAGAGCGTGCGATCGCCGAACGGCGGTATGAGTTGGAGGCGGTGTTGGAGACAGCGCCGGCGGCGGTCTGGTTTACTTATGATCCGAAAGCCCTTCAGGTGATCCGCAACCGCTTCGCGGCCGAACTCATGGGCCTGCCGACGGATGCGCACAAGTCCTTCGGCAGGCCCGAACTCGTCATCGACACCGTGGCCGTCAAGGACGGCCACATAGTGAGCCGCGAAGACCGCCCACTTAGCCGCGCCATGCGCGGGCAGCTGACCGATCATGAAGAGTTCGCCTACACGCTGCCATCAGGGGTCGAGCGCTTTCTACTTTCCAGCGCACGTCCAATTCGCAACCCGGCCGGCGACATTATAGGCGCCGTACAAATCAGTCTCGACATCACGGACCGCAAACGCGGTGAGGAGCACCTGAAACTGTTGACCAACGAGCTGAACCATCGCGTGAAGAATATCCTTGCTGTGGTTCAGTCCATTGCCACCCAGACACTCCGCAACGCCACAAGTTTGCCCGAAGCAGGACGCACGCTCTCCAGCCGTCTCGTCTCGCTGGCCAAGGCTAACGACCTGCTGACGCAGCAGAACTGGAGTGGCGCCGACGTCAAGGATCTGATTGCCACATCAATCCGCTCACACGCTCCGATCGAGCGCTTCAAGATCAGTGGCGAGTCTGTTTGGCTTCCACCGAACGTCGCTCTTTCAGCCGCTCTTGCTTTTCATGAGCTTACGACGAATGCGCTAAAGTATGGAGCGCTGTCGAACGATACAGGCACGGTGTCGATTCAGTGGAAGCTTCTCGGTCAAAAACAGCATCGCTGGCTGGATCTAGAATGGCGCGAACGGGGAGGTCCGGCTGTGGAACCTGTCGAGCGAAAGGGCTTCGGCACGCAGCTCCTCGAGCGTGTATTCGCGTCCCGCACCTCAGGACGTGTCACTCTGAAGTTCCTTAAATCGGGACTGATCTGCAACATGCGAGTGAGTTTTGCGTCTGAGCTCAATCCCGTGGTGGACAACAACGACACCTCCGAGCGGAATCGTAGAAAGTTTTCCCGGCAACGCTCCGGGTGATCGAACGCGCCGCTCACCCGGGGACGCGAACCGCTATGGCGGTTGCCACTGGCGGTCATCGGGTCATCACCGCTCACCCATTCGTCGGGATCTCTGTCCACGTTGGCCGAGGCATCGTTCTTGCGCGTAGGTCTTCCATGCAATCTCGTGTCGCCGCGGTTCATTTGAGTGATGTCTAGCGCCAACCTAATGGTGGAGGTCGGTCAGGCCTTGGCATCAAGCGGGGGGCTGCGCTTGGCCGCTTCGCTGAAGGTCGAGAGCATCCTGTGCCGGCTCGGCCTCAGTAACTCATCGACGGCCTCAATGTCCTCGGCCGCCGCCCTCAACTGGCAGCCCCCTCGCCCAGGCGCACCGAGCCAAATGCCCGGTGAAGCGCTCGACCTCGACGCTCCCTGAGCTAGGGGACACCGCAGGTGACAGGCTATGCGGCCGAGCGCGAGATCTAAGACTTCATGAACGGCCGGCGCTGCCGTGCAGCGTGACGAGAAGCTTGTCCAGTTGGTCGAATGCCTCGCCCATCGCATCAGCTGCCCCGGTGCCGGCGGCGTCGAGAGCTTCCTTCGAAGGATAGAGCTCATTGACGACTAGCAGTGTCTTGCCCCCCTTTTCCTCGAAGGTTACCGTGGTGAGGGATCCCTCGTCACCGCCTTCGTCATTGCTCCAAACAAGGCGAGAGTACGGTGTCACCTCGATATACCTGCCGAAGAACTCGTCAGTATTCGAGGCATCATGTCCGAACACCAAACGGTACCCGCCCCCTACACGAACGTCCATCTCGCAGGAACGCAGCACCATGCCCGTCGACTTCGGCACCCACCATTGCTTGAACAGCTCGGGTTTGGTCCAGGCCTCAAACACGACGCGCGCCGGACCGTTGAAGCTCCGTGTGACGACCAACTCACGCTCCGACGTCCGTTCCACCGTCGTGGGGTTGTTCGAGGGGGTAGGCTCACTGTTTCTTCTTTTGTCCATCGACTTTCTCCTTGCGTTTCAATTCCTCGACCACCTTGTCCAACGCGTCGAAGCGTGCGTCCCAGAGTTGCCGGTATCTCTCGATCCATGCCGCCTCCTGCTCCAGTCCGCCAAGGCCGAGCTTGCAGGTCCGCACGCGCCCAACCTTCTTCGTGACAACCAGCCCCGCCTGCTCCAGCACGCCCACATGCTTCTTCATGCCGGTTAGGGTCATGTGGAATTTCTCGGCAAGCTCCGTGATCGAAGCGTCCGCACGTCCGAGCTGCTCGAGAACGCCGCGTCGGGTGGAGTCCGAGAGCGCGGCGAACGAGGTATCGAGAGGGACTCTTAAATACTGAACCATGTGGTTCAGTATCTAGCGCTCGGATTGGCGCAATGCAAGGGAGATCAAGCGAACTGGGCGGCGCCTCTGCTGTGGGACGCTCGGCCCGGATCGCGACAACCAACGCAAAGCGCCTGGTCTCGCTTTGCGTGACGATGGCGGGCCAATCAGGCCCGTGGGTCTCCTGAAGGGCTCTCGCATTTCACCGTCGCGAGCTTGATCCACAGCACGCAAGCGTCTCGATCGAGGTTGGGCGTGGACGCGGTGCGATGCCCCTTAAGTGGTCGGATGCGATACACGGTTAAAAGGACCAGAATTCCGCTTCGGCCAAGGTGATGAGCGACCGCCCTGGTCTGACGGCATGGGCTCGGTTATTGAAACATTTTCCGGTTTTCCCACGCAGAACGAGACCGGGTTGCCAAATCTGAATCGGGGGCACCAACGACTGCCATGAATCAAGGGATGACAGGAGCATATCTCGACATGACAGAACAAGAAGCGATCATCAGCGCCTTGGGCGTCGCTCCGGATTTCGATGCCGCATTGGAGGCGCGCCGGCGCAGCGACTTTCTTGGCACCTACCTGCGTGCAGCCGGCCTCAGCACGTATGTGCTGGGCATCAGCGGCGGGGTGGATTCGCTCGCGGCCGCACTTCTGGCTCAACGAGCCGTAACCGAACTGCGGAGCTCAGGATACGATGCCAAGTTTGTTGCTGTCCGGCTGCCGTACGGCACACAGGCCGACGAGAGGGACGCTCAGCGAGCACTCGACACCATTGGGGCGGACGAAGTGCACAGACTCGACATCAAACCGGCGGCCGACGCAATGCTTGACTCGATCAAGGTGGCTGGCGTGGAACTCGGGGATGCCCATCGGGAGGATTTCGTGCTGGGCAACATCAAGGCCCGCCAGCGCATGATTGCCCAATTCGCGCTCGCTGCTGGCAGCCGAGGACTGGTGATAGGCACCGATCATGCGGCCGAGGCAATGATGGGCTTCTTCACCAAATTCGGCGACGGCGCCGCTGACGTCCTTCCCCTTTCCGGGCTAAACAAACGCAGGGTGCGCGCCCTGGCAGCGCATCTGGGCGCTCCGTCCGAACTTGTCAACAAGGTGCCGACCGCAGATTTGGAGAACCTTGTCCCACTTCGTCCTGACGAAGATGCATATGGGATCACATATGATCAGATCGACGATTTCCTCGAAGGTAAGGAAATCAACGAGGCGGCGCGAAGGCGTATCCTTGATGCGTATTTCAGCACCGCTCATAAGCGCTCGCTTCCGGTGACACCCGATTTTCGGACAGGCTTGCCGGTACCGTAACGTTGTTTCGTCTGTCCTGCCTGTTATCGGATGGGGCACGACAATGCTGGCATTTGCTTACCGTTGAGGTTCGGCGGCCGAGCCGGGATGACAGGTCCGACGGGGGCCGGAGCGATTAGGCCGCTGTGGCCTTGAGCTGTTCGAGATGCTCAACAGCGAGCTTGTACAGCGTCTCCGCCGTCTCTTCCGGAGTCCACCCCTGGGCGGTGGAGGTGGCGACAAGGGCCGCGAAGGCAGTTTCCAGAGCGACCTCGCAATTGACAGGTCGGTCGGGGCTGGTCTCGGCGAGAAGGGGTGGGGCAACTTCAGGGGTTTTTGTCATGCAGAGGAATCCGCGCCGCTGAAAAAGGTTCCAGCGACGGCGGAGGAGTTGTTGGCACCCGTACTTCGCACCCCACTCCGCCACCCAAAAGGGCGCAGTGAACGTGGCAGCGCCAAGCCCGATCGGCTGCGGTGGGCAGCCTTCACACATGCCGGTACGCAGATCCTCGGTTCTCAGCTGCAATTCAAATGATAGGAGGCGCCATGCCTTCCAGGCATGGCCGCGCGGTCGTTTGTTCCTCTGCGCCGTGACACATTACCGCTCGCTTGACGAAGCCGTTGGCCGCCCCAGAATCATGGGAATGGCAAAGGGCATCAACATCGGCGACGAGGTCGTAATCACCGCGACAGTGCGCAAGCGTGTCACTGAGGACCGGGTGAGCGTTTCCATACCCTCCTATGGGCAACCCCACTCGGTCGTGGACCAAACAACGAAGCTGCAGAAGGGACAGCACATCGAGTTGATCGGCAACGTTACCCATATCCAGGAAAACCGTGTAACCGTGAACCTCGGGACTCCCGTCACGGTCGATGCCGCTGTCGTCAGGCTGGTGAACGCCTATAAGGCCCCTACGAGGAGCACACCCCTGGTGGACAAGCCGACATGAGGCCGCCTCCCCACAACAGCAACGAAGTGGAAGAATGCTGGTCGCATAAACCAATGGCTTACTGGATGATTAGCCAACCCACATCCTTCGTATGATCCCGCATGGTGGATCTGGCGAACTAGAGACACTGCAAGTGGATCATTAGCTATTTAGCGCGCCGCCCTGACCGCCCACCGCAGGCTCGCAATTCGCGTTTGCCGAACATCCTGCGAGGTTGTTGGCTCCGGCCTGGTTGGACCCACCTCCCCTCTGATGACGAACATGGGGGCCTTGCGGACGGTCACTCATGGAAGGCAGGCGTGGCAAGCCGCCCCCTAGATAGGATACGCTTGAAGCCTGTTAGCTGTCGCTTCGGCGGTAACGGAAATGGTTGCGGATGTGGCTGTTGAAGTACCGCCCCTTGGCGAAGGCGGATCGAAATGCATCAAAGGTTTCGGGCGGTACATCCTCGAAATCATAACGCTTGTCGCTGGTCATTAGCCATACAGAGAGGATCCGTCTGTCCGGATCGTACTCCGTTCTGCGTATCAAGGTGGATGGCATCGCAGTCAACGGAAGACGGGACCACGCGTTCCTAAGGGCGTCGAAGGGGACCGTTGGCGCGACAACCCTTAGCTCGAAGATGGCCCCTGAGTTTCGGCTAACAGAGAACCGGAAGATAGTCGGCGAATGCCGGTACCGCTTCTATTGCTATTTGAAAATTGGGTCCCGTCGAGCAAGCAGGCCCGTGAGCCAGTCCGGATCCATCTGCGGCACCGAGGAGAGAAGCAGTTCGGTGTAGGCTGCGTGGGGTGGCGTCAGTATCTCGGTTTTCAAACCCTGCTCCACCACCTGCCCTTTGTGCATAACCACGACCTCGTCAGCAATCGCTCTTACCGTCGCGATATCGTGGGTAATGAAGATATAGCTGATGCCGAGTTCGTGCTGCAGGCGCATCAGGAGCTTCAAGATTTCTTCCTGCACAATTTGATCCAGTGCCGAGGTGACCTCGTCACAAATGATGAGCTCCGGATTGGCAGCGAGCGCGCGGGCTATGCAGATCCGCTGCTTCTGGCCACCGGACAATTCACCGGGCAGTCTGTCGAGGAAGCTTTCGTCCATCTCGATCATGTGCATGAGCTCGCCGACCCGCTCGTCGCGCTGCTGCCCCTTCAAGCCTAAGTAGAACTCGAGCGGACGCGAAATTATCTCCTCCACAGTCTGGCGAGGGTTAAGGGCGCTGTCCGGCGACTGATAGACCATTTGGATGCGGCGCAGCAGGTCTTTCGAACGTCCTTTCAAGAAGAGGGCAAGCGGCTTGCCATCAAATGACATCGATCCGGACATCGCAGGCAGCAAACCGGTAACGACGCGCGCGAGCGTCGATTTCCCCGACCCTGATTCGCCCACGACTGCTACCGTCCGGCCGCGCGGAACCTTGATGGACACATCAAGGAGCACCTTAACCCTTCCAGAGTAGGCCGCGGTGACGTTGTCGATGGTCAGTAGATGATCCTGGGTCCGAATCTCCGGCTTCGCAAGCTTGCGCACGGCCCAGAGGGTCCGAGTGTATTCTTGGGTAGGAGCCGTAAGCATCTGTCGCGTATCGGCTTCCTCAACAGTCTGTCCGTGTTGCAAGACCATAATCCGGTCCGCCATCTGCGCCACCACCGCCAGATCGTGCGTCACATAGATCGCTGCTGTGTTGAATTCCTCGACAATCCTGCGGATCGAGGCCAGGACCTCCACTTGCGTCGTCACATCGAGCGCAGTGGTCGGCTCATCGAACACGATCAGGTCGGGCCGGCAAGCCATGGCCATGGCCGTCATGGCTCGCTGCAACTGACCACCGGACACCTGATGCGGATACCGGAAGCCGATGGTCTCAGGTTCTGGAAGCTGGAGGCGTCGATAAAGCTCAATAGCGTCGCGATTGGCCTTGTCTCTGCTGGCGATCCCGTGCGCAACTGCCGTTTCCACGGTTTGATCGAGGAGCCGGTGAGCCGGGTTGAACCAGGCGGCTGCGCTTTGCGCCACATAGGCGATGCGGGAGCCCCGGAGCCGCCGACGGCGGGCTTCGCTCATTGACAAAAGATCGGCACCGTCGAACAGCACCGAGCCCTGGCTAATACGGCACCCCGGCTTGGCATAACCCATTGCCGCAAGGCCGATGGTCGACTTCCCGGCGCCGGATTCGCCGATCAGGCCAAGCACTTCTCCGCGTTTAAGCGAGAGATCGACGCCCCGAACAATCGGGTGCCAGCGCTCGTCCGAGAAGCCTTCAACGTGGAGGTCCCGGACCTTGAGAAGATCTGTTCCCTTTTCGCGCGCCGTGGCACTGCTACTTTTCATCACGAAGTCCGCTGGTTGAATGTAGAAACCAGTCCACGACGAAGTTCACCGCTACCGTCAGGAGGGCAATGGCGCCGGCCGGCAGCAGCGGCGTGACATCGCCATAGGTGATCAGTGTTGCGTTTTCCCGCACCATCGACCCCCAGTCAGCCGATGGCGGCTGTATGCCGACGCCCAGGAACGACAATGCCGCGATGGTCAGAAACACAAAGCAGAATCGCAGGCCAAATTCCGCGATGAGCGGCGGCAGGATGTTGGGCAGGATTTCCTTGCGGAGAATCCATGCGGGACCTTCGCCGCGCAATTGCGCGACCTCGACATACTCCATAACCACTACGTTCAGGCCAACGGCGCGCGCCAGACGAAACACGCGTGTGGAATCCAGCAATGCGATGATCAAGACGAGACTGGTTATCGAAGAGCCGAATATCGAAAGCAGCATCAGCGCAAAAATCAGGCTTGGGATCGACATCAACACGTCCACCGCACGTGACAATATCTGGTCTGGCCACCCCCGGTACATTGCCGCCAGCAGGCCGAGCGTCACACCCGCTGCAAAGGATATGATAGTTGTGGTGACGGCGATGCCGATCGTGTTGCGAGCCCCGTAGATGAGTCGAGTGAGCATGTCGCGACCGAGCTGGTCAGTCCCGAACATAAACTCGTGGCTCCACGGGGCGAATGCCTCGCTAAAGACCTGCGTCTCTCGATAAGGAGCGATGAGAGGCGCAAATAGAGCGACCAGAACGTAGCAGAGGGTTACAACCATGCCGAACCAGGCACTGAGCGGCGCCTTCTTCAGCGCTATCCTCATCCGAGATCGGCGTGTGCGCCTTACCCTGGGCGCTCTCGTGGTCTGGATGAGGGGCTCCGCACTTGTCATCTTGGGTGCAAAAGCCTCGGATTGGTGGCGATCGAAATGATATCGGCGATCAGATTGAGCAGGATGTAGGTGGCGGCGAAGACAAGGGCGCAGGCTTGCACGACTGGTACGTCCCTCGATTTCACGGCATCGACCATCAGTTGGCCGACGCCGGGGTAGACGAACACTACCTCTACGACCACGACGCCGACGATGAGGTAGGCAAGATTGAAGGCGACAACCGTCACGATCGGGGCCCAGGCGTTTGGCAAAGCGTGCCGGAGCACGACCACCATTGGCGTCATTCCCTTCAACCGAGCCATGTCGATATAGGGGCTTGAAAGCATGTTGATGATCGCCGCGCGCGTCATTCGCATCATGTGAGCGACGATGACGAGTGTAAGCGTGATGGACGGCAGAGCCGCACGCCAGACATGCTCCCAAAACGGAGTCTGGTCGCTGATATTCGCCAGGGTCGGGAACTTAGGTACGACGTTCAAGGTCCAGTCGATCGAAGCTGCGAGCCAGACGGGTAAAGACTGTGCGAGATCGGTGCCGGCGAACGTGTCGCGCGAGATGATCAGGAAGGCGAGCATGTAGGCGACGAAGAATTCAGGGAACGAAATTGTCGTAAGTGTCACCGTGTTTACAAGCCGATCGAACCAGCTGTTGCGGTAGAGGGCCGCAAGAATACCCAACCCCAACGCCAGCGGCACCGCGACCAGCGCGGTCATTACCGCCAGGAACATGGTGTTGTAGAGACGTGGTGCGATGATCTCCGCGACCGTTCGCCGGTAGCCGGTCCGGCTGGCGAAGGAGGAACCAAAATCACCCTGTGCCATCTTACCAATCCAGCTGAAGTAGCGCTCGATTGGCGGGCGATCGAGGCCGATCTCGTGTTGAAGGGCCGCGACTGTTTCGGGGGTAGCGGCTTGACCGAGCGTCGCCTTGGCGAAGTCGCCAGGCAGCATTGCGATCGCCGAAAAGATGATGATGGAAACGACGAACAACGTGATCAGGCCGAGGCCTAACCGTTGCATAACCGTTTTTGCGACCGGATTCACACGCATGCGCGCAGTCCCAAGAGCGCGCCGTCCGCGGTGCGGGCGGCGCGCTTGGCAAACACCCTATGCCACAGCCATCCACCAGCGCTCGGCCATCTTCAGTCCGTCATTTTCCCAATTTGGCGCCACATCGCCATGGGCGAGTTTCTTGGATTTGGCGCTGACAAAGTTGTTGAACACCAGCACGATAGTACCGCCATCATCATGGGTCAGCTGCTGCATTTCGGCATACATGGCGGCGCGCTTGGCGTCATCCGTCTCGGCTCGGGCTTGGACAAGCAATTCGTTGAAGCGTGGATTCTTCCAGAACGACTCGTTCCAGCTGGATTCGGCTGCGAAGGCTTGCGTGAACATCCAGTCGGCGGTGGCGCGACCGCTCCAATAGGAAGCGCACCAGGGCTTCTTGAGCCAGACGTTGTCCCAATAGGCGTCCTCCGCTTCGCGCACGACATTGACCTCGATGCCGCACTGTGCGGCCGTCTCGCGAATGAGTGCGGCCGCGTCTACTGCACCTGCGAAAGCCGCATCTGCGACCGAGAGCTCGACCTTCAGCTTATCCAGCCCCGCCTTCTTCAGATAATGGCGCGCCTTGTCGGGATCGAAACTGTGCTGCGGCTCCGGGTTCTTGTAAAACTTGATGGCCGGCGCGATTGGATCGTCATTGGCTACGGTAGCATGTCCAAGGAAGATCTTGTCGGCGATCTCTTGTCGGTTGATCGCCCATTTCATTGCCATGCGCACATCCGGATTGTCGAAAGGCGCCATGGTGACATTCATCGGCAAAGTATAATGCCCGTAGCCGGTGATCTCGATGATGTCGATTTTGGGATTGCGCTTCAACATGCCGAGTGTTTTCAGGTCGGCGCGGCCAATGTAATCCACTTCCCCGGTCGAGAGCGCAGCCATGCGTGCGGCCAAATCCGTAATGGCGACGAACTCCACCTCATCCAGGTAAGGCTTGCCGTTCTTGAAATAATTCGGATTGCGCTTGAGCTTGGCCGAGACGCCAGGCTGAAAATTCTCGAGCACGAATGCGCCGGTTCGGGCCCCTGATGCCCAATCCGCTTTCCCGTCAACGCTCGGCATGATCACGAGATGATAATCGCTCATAATGTAGGGGAAATCGGCGTTGCCGCTGTCGAGTGTGAATACAACCGTTTCTGGCCCGTCCGCCTTAATGTCCTTCACAGACGCAAGCAGAGGCTTCGCCGCAGACTTGGTGTCGGCGCCCATGTGATACCGCATAGAGGTCACGACGTCGTCTGCCGTCACGCTCTTGCCATTGTGGAAGGTCGCGCCCTTGCGTAGCTTGAAGACCCACGTCTTGGCGCCATTGGAAGATTCGAAGCTTTCTGCCAGGTCCGGCTGTATGCCGCCCTTCGCATCCACCTCGGTCAGGCTGTTAGACATAGCGCCTGAAAAGGCGGTTTGGGAGAAAGTGTCGGGATACCCAGCCGGATCAATAGAATCTGTCGTCGCTCCATGCGCCATGCCGAGCTTTGCGAAACCGCCTTGCTGCGGTTCTGCTCGTGCCGCAGTGACAAAGAGCTGATCTGCGGCGACGACGGTCAGGCCTGCCGCCAATCCTAGATGGATGAAGTCACGCCGCGAAACCTTGCCGCTCCCGATAAGACCTTTCGCGATGCGCAGTTTGTACTCTGATTCCGACATTGCCGTTCTCCCATTGCGGATTTTCCGCGTTCTTTTTTCAACCGTCGTCAAGCACGCGATGCGTAAGTGCTCCTTCTCCGCCGTTCTGGTCCTTCGTCGATTTGCCTCCCGTCTGCCAGATCAGGCGGTCACATAGATGTTGCCGTCCTCCACCATGACGGGAAACGTCCGCGCACGCACAGTGGGATCGACCAGCGCCGAACCCGTCTTGATGTCGAACTCCCAGCCATGCCAGGCGCAGCGCACGATCTCGTTTTCTCGATGATAGATGAAGCGGGCTTCCTCGACAGGCGCGGTCGTCCCGCATTGCGGCCCCTCACAGAGCGGCGCGCCGCGATGCGGACAGATGTTGAGCAGCGCATGGAAGCTCTCTCCGATGCGGAACACGCCCACCGAAAGGCTCCTGACCTTGGCAATGACGGGTGTCCCGGCCTTGATCTCGTCGACGCGGCATATGTAGGTTTTCTCGGCCATGTTCTGCTCCGTCAGGCAGCATTCGCGGTTAGGATGGCAGGAATGCGCTTGTAGACGTCCAGCGCATTCTGACCCATCACCTTCGTTCTCCAGGCTGGCGGGATGTGCAGCGTGTTGGCGTCGTCATAGTCCCAATGCGGATAGTCCGACGCAAACATCAGCGTGTTCTCGCCGTCCATGGCTTCCAGGATGGACCAGAGATGCTGCACGTTGGCCGGCTGCTCCAGCGGCTGTGTGGAGAAGCGTATGTTACGGCGGCAGTACTCCGATGGCAGCATCTTCAGCCATGGTGTTTCCTTGCGCAGCGCCTTGTAGTCGGCGTCGAGGCGCCACAGCACCGTCGGCACCCAGGCGACGCCGCATTCGACTACGACGAAGTAGAGTTCTGGCCATTTCTCGAACACCCCGTGAGCGATCATGCTGGCGACGTGACTGATCGCCGACATGTGCAGGATGGCGTGCGTTTCCCAGAAGAAGGTCGTGGGGGCAGGCGCGACGGCGTTCCAGTTGACACCACCGTGGCCGCCCAGGTGAATGGCAAACGGCAATCCCATCTCCGCACAGGCTTCGTAGATCGGGTGGTAGAAGGGATCACCATACGGCTTCACGGAGCCTTGGGAGGCTAGAACCTGGACCATGCGGGGGTGAGTGCCGAGCCGACGGATCTCGGCGGCCGCCAGCTTCGGATCCTGAGGCGCAATGATGATGGAACCCATGAAGCGGTTGTCTTTCGGCAACCACTCGGCGATCTGATAGTCATTGTAGGCACTGACCAGCGCACTGGCGTAATAGGGGTTTGCGAGAGTCGAGGCTTCTATAGGCTCGTCCCCGGTGAGGATCGCCACGCCGACATTGTATTTGTCGAGGTGTTTTTCCTTCATGATCCGGTAGTTGTCGGCTTCGGTCTCGGGTCGCACATCCTTCCGGGAGAAATCCTGCGGATGGAACCAGGGGCGATGGCCATGCGGGAAGGACCCCCTGGGGCCGGTCTTCTCGCCCTCGATGAACATGTCCTTCCAGATCCCGGAAAGATACGGTTCCAATACCGTGGCGCTGGACCAGTAGTTGTGACAATCGCAGTCGACGATAAACACTTTAGCTTTCGCTCCCTCTCCAGACCGCGGCTTTACTTGCCGTTTAGCTCGCCTAGCTTCCGCCTTGACAATTGCCGGATCAAGCCAATGATCTCTGGGTAATGATCGGGTTTTTCGATTGGGGGTTTGTCCGTGCAGCTGGACCACATTGAGACGTTCCTGGACATCATCGAGTCCCGGAACTTCAACCGGACTGCCGACCGGCTCAACATTACGCAGTCGACGGTAAGCAGCCGGATCAAGAGCCTCGAAAGCGCGGTAGGATCGGAGCTCTTCCATCGTGGTCGCGCCGGCGCTGAACCGACCGCGGCGGGACGACGTTTCGAAGCCTACGCGCGGGCGATGCTGTCGACCTGGTCGCAGGCGCGTCACGACGTGCGCGCGTTCAACCGGTTCGAAGGAACCCTTCGCGTGGCCGCGCAGGTTGGCATGACACGCTCAGTGCTGCCTGGGTGGGTGGAGGCGCTCTGTCAAGCCCTTCCCAAAGCCTCGATCCATGTGGAATCCGACTACTCCAACCAGATGGTGACCGATCTCAGCATGGGAAATCTGGACATAGCCGTGCTCTACGCCCCCCGCTATCTTCCCGAAATTGCTTATGAGCACCTTATGGTCGAGGAGTATGTGATGGTCTCGACCTTTGCCAGGACGATGTCGGAGGTCGATCCCGACAGCTACATTCGGCCGGGCTACACCGTCGTCCTTGAGAAAACCCATTCCGAGCTGATCCCTTCGTTGGCAATTTCCCGCCTTTCCATGGGATCCGAGAGCCTGGCCGAAGCCATGCTGCGGCGAACCGGGGGGAGTTGTTACATGCGCAACGACGATGCCCGCAGGTTTACCGCCGAGTGCCCGTCCTTCCTGGTCGACGGCGCACCGACGCTCTACCAGCCCGTCCATACGGCCATGCTCGCCCGGCGCAAGCATGAGCCGATCATCCGCAAAGGGCTTCGTGCGCTGCAGCTGGCGGTGATGTCGCTCGAGACGTAGATCGAAATTCCCGATTAAAAAGCTGGGCTCAACCCACTGTTCCGGACAGCCTGCGGCTGCCATGTTTGGCGCGTCATTGAGAGCCAAACATGAACGCACATACTTCGTTTCCGGCTTCCGATTTTTTCGCACCGATGCGGCAGCGGCAATGGGCCGACGCATCGCCACAGGCAATGCTCTGCCGTGCGGTCATCGACGAGACGCACGACGTAAAGACCTTTGTGTTCTCGGCCGCCTCAGATTGCATGTTCTGCTTCAATGCGGGGCAATACGTGGTCCTTCACCTCGCGATCGATGGCGTTGTGGTGGCCCGGTCCTATTCCGTTTCGTCGCCACCAACACGTCCGCTCGACCTGCACATTACGGTCAAGCGGACACCAGGCGGGCTCGTTTCCAATTGGATCCACGAGAATCTGCGGGCGGGCGACGAAATCAAGATTGAAGGCCCGCGGGGCTCGTTCAAACTTGACGGCTTGCCAGGCGAAAAGCCTCTCTTTCTTGCGGGCGGCAGCGGGATCACGCCTCTTATGTCTATGCTGCGAACCCTGACGGACAGAGCTTCCGATCTGGACCTGTGCCTCATTTACAGTGCCCGGTCGCCGCGAGATCTCATTTTCAGGTCGGAACTCGATGCGCTCGCTGCCCGATTCCGCAACCTGAGCGTGACATGCGTCTGTTCCAGGGCAGATCCCTCCTGGGCAGGACCGACGGGCCGCATGGACGGCCCCTTGCTCCTGCGCCTAGTCCCCGATCTTCGCGAGCGCACGGTCTACGCCTGCGGCCCCGAACAGTACATGAAGGCGCTGCGAGACGGTCTTGGCCAGGCAGGCGTTGACCCCCGGGGTTATCATGAGGAGAGCTTCGGGGGCGCCCTGGGCGGTGCTGCTCCGGATGTGGCCTCTGCGGTTTCGTCCTCGGTCCATTTCGCCCGTTCCGGATTGGAGCATCGTTGCGCACCCGGAGAGACCCTGCTGGAGGCGGCGCGCAACTGTGGTGTCTATGTTCCGACCGGCTGTCAGCAGGGAATTTGCGGTGCGTGCCGGATTGCCAAGCTCTCGGGCGAAGTTGCGATGCAGGATCTTGGCGGACTTACGTCCGAAGAAAAGTCAGCGGGCTTTGTCCTGGCCTGTTGCAGCCGCGCTCAAGGCTCAGTTTTACTCGATCTTTGACTTCGGTTGAGATCTGAACGGGTGATTGCCGAATTGACCGAAAGCTGGTCACGCATGCGATTTCAGCTGAATTCCAGGCGTGAGTTCCAAGAAGGGCAGACCCAAAGCTGTGTGGCTAGGTGCTCCGGGAACGGCGTTTGAGTGCCTGAGTCCGCATCAAAATTTTGGCCGGACTTCAGGGCGTCCGGTATTCGGTGGCGATGTCTGCTGCCAAGGAGTGGCAAAGCCGATCTGTGCGGCTGAGATGAGGGGCGCATACCAGCCATTCAGTAGCTGACCTCAGCCTGCCGGTGATCATCCAGTCCACGTTGTCGATCGGAGAACGGCCTGAATATGTTCTGCGAGCTCAAGTTCGCCCGCCTCGATCTGCAAAAGATATCGGGCTCGCCAGCAGGAATTTATTCAACCCGTGAATGGGGAGCGGCTCTAGTGCCGTTTCTCTTCGGTGCCCCTCAGGTGTTTTGAGCTTGCGGTTGGCGACATTTCTCTTCCTTGTCCCTCTTGCCTGCCGGTTCCGAGGATTGGGAGCGGGCAACTGCGGCCTCGCAGGTAGACCGGATCTCTTCGACCTCGGCCGCCGTTAAATGATCTATCCCGATGAAGCTGTTCTTGCCCGCGCTCACGCGCACCAGTTCGTCAAGCTTTGCCTGTACCGCTGCCCCATCTCGATTCTGCGTATTCTGGATAAGGAAAACCATCAGGAAGGTGATGATCGTCGTCGAGGTGTTGATGATGAGCTGCCAGGTTTCCGAAAAACCGAGGAAAGGTCCCGAAAAGCCCCAGACCGCGATCAAAGCCATGCAAAGGATGAAGGTGATCGGACGACCTGCCCCGCGAGCGACAGCGTTAGCGATCCTTGCGAATGTCTTTTCCATTCAGCTCCCAAGCCATCACAAGAAACCCCGCCGAGCGGGGTTCCTTTGAACTCAATGGGCAGCCGCTTTTTTCTTGGTGGCCGATTTGGGCTGACCAGATCTACCCCTGGCCGCGGAGTCCTTTGAGTGGGCTGCCATAGCTGGGGCAGCTCCAGTCTTCTTGGCCGTGCTCGCCTTCGCAGTCGCTGCTTTCTTCGTCGCTGCCTTCTTAGCAGGCGCCTTTTTCGTGGCCTCCTCGTTCGAGGAGAAAATGCCGGTGATGCTGCCGATGATGGACACTGCGCTGCCCTCCGTTGAACTGGACCATCAATGCGCATCCGCCCGAAACGGTTCCATTAGACCAGCGTGGCAGCCGTAAGGTCACGACAACTGTTACAGCGCGAACAATTTGGGGGAGATGAGGTTGGAAAGCAGTCGCAATGCGCGATCCAACCAGTGGAGATCGTAAATATCCCGCTTTGATTCCGGTCGCCGGCGAGCGGGGACATTTCGGACTAACAATGTTAGTCCGGCTACGATCCAGCATGATCCCGTTCAACCAACATCGGATAGCATCCTTGTGGCCGCGGCACGTTTGCAGGCGGCGATCGACAAGCGAGCCGGCAACGATAGCACGGGACCCGAAGACCGCCGGCGCGCGCGGGGCACCAGCGGAACCTAATATCCCCGCGCGACTTGTGTCGGAATGAGCACGCGCGGCATCAAGTTCCTAAAACAATGGATCGCGAACAACGTCCCTGAGAGCGCTACGGCGGACGTCATCTCGATTGATGAACTCACACACAAGCTGATCGCCGATGCCAAGGCGATCGGTATCAAGCGGGTAGAGATCGATGAGGATGTCGACAGCGTCTACCGCACGATCTTCGATGCTATAGTGCGTTTTGGTCCCGGTTTGACTGAGTAGCCGTACACTGCGCTTTTCGGTTCATGGGTCTTTGACTACTTCGGGCTTCAGCCGCTCATGCCTCGGCTGCTCGTGCCACATCGCCTGATGCGAATCGTGATGTCGACCGGCTGTCCGCAGATCTTGCACTGTAGAAATGGTCGCCCTCGTAGGGCTCGTGCGGCTTGCACTTGATGGGCGGCCCAAGGTGTGAAGGCTTTGCCATGGGGCAAGCAACATCCCGCCATGGTAAGAGTTCCGGAACTATTTTAGCTAAAGCTGATGATTGACTAGGGGTTGGCAGCAGGGGGGCCTACTTGGGATCGCCTGACCTCGATCCCGTGAGACCCGCCGTTGGGCTTGAATGTGGAGTCAACCGGGAGGGCCAGAGTGGGTGTGGTCCTTGTCCCCTCATCCCTTGCCAGGACGTGATCCGCCTGATTTGGCAATCGCCTTGGAATTCAAGCTTGTGCCGAGCAGGAGAGTTACAGCCAGCGGCGAGAGCGCAGCGAAACGCCCCGCCCTCTTAAGAAAAGTCCCGGCGCGCTTGAGATTCCGATACAAGGCCCTGGTCGAGTTCTTTTCGTAGCGGTTCGTGTTCTGGGTCGACATTTACAAGGCCTCCAATTCGACACCACCGTACCACTCGCAGTATCGGTCGCAGCAAGCATTCGACTTACATGGGTGCATGGAAAGAAGTAGAATACTTAAAGGAGAATTCGGCCCGCCAGTGCGGTGCATGATGCGCGTGGCTGCTGCGGAAAGCTTTTATCTTTCCGGACGGGAACAGCCGGACGGGCGACAAGTTCGGGCGAACGCAGCCGAGTCCCTTTGCTGCTGGCCAAGCGGGTAGGTTTGGCCGGCCCGCGCCTTTCTGCCAGGGCGCGGGCCAATTGCGTTGGGGCAAGATGCGGGTCCGCGAAGCGTCCGGTGATTGGCGCTCGCGGCTGGCCCGGCCGGCGGCGTCTCATTTCCGTTTAGGAAACTGGATCACCTTCGCCTCGGGCTTCGCTCCAGCGGCTCATGGCCGGGCATTTCATGCCAGAAGACTTGGCCCAAATCGCGCTGATCGACGGGCTGACCGCATGCGGGACAGTTGTAGAAGTGATCGCCCTCGTTGGTGAGCTCAAGTCCGTGCACCTTGCCATGAATCGGAGGACCGAAGTCGGAGTGCTCACTCCATTCCAAGAGGTCTGGACGTTCGTCAGGTCCGACCAAGCTGTACTCATACGCGGTGGCTTTCTCTTCATCGACCACCCGGAACCAATGATCCTGCAGTGCTCTTGGCGACACTCTTTGTTGTCCGGCGGCGGCCTCGGCTGCTTTCATAGGATCGCTCTCCACGACAGTGCCAGATGACACGACTGTATTGCTGTAGATTTCTTCGACCTGATACTTCGTCATCGTCGCCGCATTCCGATGAGGTTGCAAAGTGGTAGCTTTGTTGCGTCGCGCATGCAGTATGCAGTTCCGGAACTCTTTTAGCTACAGCTAATTGACTGGCGGTTGGTGGCAAGGGGGCGCGAGGTGCCGCAGTATCGGGTGAGATCATGGCCGCCGGATCGGCTGTGTCTTCGAGCATGGTCATCGCACAGCTTCTCTTCAAAGCGGCAGGGGCACACATCGGCCAGCCTGTCAGGCGCCAGGAGGAAAGCTGGGTGCGTGTCACGGAGACCAAGGGCGAAAAGCGAACCTTCGCTTACGTTTGTCGGACGGCATGAGCGCTTCCGTGGCGGTCCCTTCCTTTAGGAAATGCCAAGGTTCACCCTCACTTTTCCCTCATCGATATGTGGAGTTTTCTTCATTCCGCCGCGCGATTTGTCTGCCGGCGGCGCCACGTTCTATTGCCGGTCCGGCGACTAGTCTGCCCTTCAGAGCGCGCTAGTAATGGGCCCCCTTCGGCGGGAAAGACAATTCCCGCTCCTTCGAAAGCCAGGAGCAAGGCGGCGACAGTGCGGGGATGCGGTTTCCTTACCCCGTTTTCAAATTCGCTGATCGTCGCTTCGCTAAGATTGCACTTGGCGCCAAGCCGCACTCGCGACCAGTTCAATAGCGCTCTTGCTGCTCGCGACTGCTCTGCCGTCAGGTTTCGCACTTCATGGACCTCCTTGCCGACGAACAGCGGACCGTGCGGAAGGTTCCCGAAGTATTTCAGCGCGCGCTAACGGAACGGAAGCGGCTCTCAGCATGCCGGCGAGGGCCGATTGTCGTTTGTTCCGCCGTGCTCTTGATCGGGCGACGACTGGATCCACGCGATCAAGTATGACGGGTTCCGCACCCAGCTGATCCTCGATTGGGATGGCGCCCGGGCCGACACCAGGACCGGCAGCGACTGGTCGAAGCGCGAGGAAATCCGATAGTCGCGCTGCCTCGCCGGATAGGGATGCATCTTCTCGTTGGCAGAGTAGTAGCCGCGATCCGTTCGCAGGACCTCAGAGGACAAGGTCACCGGCCGCCCGGACCGCTCTCTTCGCATGCGGCGAGCCGAGGATGGTTGCACATGACCTGAATGTGCCGTCATTACCGCGCCCGCTCCGGCCCCAAGGCGAGGTGTGTTCGCCAGAATGGATGCGCAGGAGAAAACCTGTTCGCATAGGCAGGTATTTATGCTGCAGCGCAGCAACCAACTTGGAAAGGCGGCGTTCCGGTATTTGATCTGCTTTGGATTTCACGCAAAAGGATGCCGACATGAGAAGTCTCGCCGATATCGTCGCACGCTTGGCTGCTCGGCGAAAGCAAAGCAACTCGGTCGTGGCCGGTGACGTCGGAAGGGATCGATTTTCCGAACTTCAGGCGTTCGGGTCCAACCCAGGACGGTTGCGGGGCTGGACATACCGCCCCAAGGACCTCGCAGCGGATGCACCTCTGGTCGTTGCTCTCCATGGCTGCACGCAGTCGGCTGTGTCCTATGACCGCGGCACGGGCTGGTCGAGGATGGCAGATCGCAAGGGCTTTGCCGTGCTCTATCCAGAACAGCAGCGTAGCAACAATGCCAATCTTTGTTTCAACTGGTTCGCCCCAGACGACACCCGAAGAGGCTCGGGTGAGGCACTTTGATGTGGACCGGACTGGGATCTTCGTCACCGGACTTTCCGCTGGCGGGGCAATGGCCGCCGCGATGCTGGCCACTTATCCGGAAGTCTTTGCGGGCGGGGCCATCATAGCTGGTCTACCCTATGGCAGCGCCACTACCTTGCCGCAGGCATTCGACCGTATGCGAGGTCATGGCGGCCCAACCGCGAAGCAGTTGGCGTCGGCAGTCAAGCAGGCGTCCGGTCACTCCGGACCGTGGCCGAAGCTCTCCGTCTGGCATGGAAGCGCCGACACGACGGTCAGTCCCGTCAATTCCGACCAACTCGTCCGGCAATGGCTTGCACTTCATGGACAAAGTGAAGCTCAAGCCGACACCGCGGAGCGGCAGGGCTATCGCCGCGACGTTTGGAGGGATGCTACGAATCAGGAAGTCGTCGAATCCTACCTCATCCCAGGTATGGCGCACGGGACACCTGTGGACTCGGCAGACGGCTTGAGTGACGGCGGATCTTTTATGATCGACACCGGCATATCATCCACTTCGCTTATCTCCCGGTTTTGGGGACTAGCCGGCACTGAGGGCCAGTCGCCAGACGCCCATCCATCGACGAGATCGGCGCGACACTCCCCTTTGGCGGTCGCGCACCCGCCGTTCCAGCCGCCGAGCGGCTCGGACGCCGGCCCTGGTCAGATTATCGAAGACGCTCTTCGCGCTGCCGGCTTAATGAAATAGAGTAACGGCCATACTTTTGTTTCAGGCCAGCCCCCGAGCCTCCCTATTCGAAAACGGGACCGTTAACGCGCGACTTTAGGCATCCTTGGCGTCGGGAGGTCAGGTGTGCCGGGAACGCTTTTGTTGAACTTTAAACCCTCCACTCCCGCAGGATCACACCCTGAAGCTGCTTCTGGACAATTGAATCGATCATGGTCGGGCCGAAGCTGGGCTCCCCGATGGAAATCCAGATTATTATCCCAGGCTTCGCCACCGCAGTCTAAAGCCGCCATGAGCCTGCCAGCTGACTGCAAGCGGCCCAACGGGAACATTAGGCGATGATTTGGCGCAGGCGCCGGTCTCCGGCCGGCACAAGCGAAAGATTCGTCCTTGTCCCGGAACATAGAACGACCGTCGAGGTTGGACGGCAGCGGGCACAGTCGACCAACCGAACTGCAGCGGCTCGCTTCGGAGAGGCGTGAGCCCGCCATAAGGACCTGGCGAATAGAGGAGCGACCTATGCGAGCGTTGGTCTGGCACGGCAAGGAAGACATACGCTGCGACGAGGTTTCCGATCCCGAGATTGAGGATGAACGCGACGCGATCGTCAAGGTGACGAGTTGTGCGATCTGCGGCTCCGATCTCCATCTGTACCACAACTTTGTGCCGGCCATGCTGCCCGGCGACATCATGGGTCACGAGATGATGGGAGAAGTCGTCGAGATAGGCTCGGGGGTCAACGGCGCTCTCAAAAAGGGGGACCGCATCGTCGTACCCTTCACCATCATTTGCGGTCAGTGCGACCAGTGCAAGCGGCAGAATTTTTCCGTTTGCGAACGCACGAATCGCAAGAAGAACCTTGCCGAGAAGGTGTTCGGGCACGCGACGGCGGGATTGTTCGGCTACACCCATCTGACCGGCGGCTATCCCGGCGGACAGGCCGAGTATGTGCGGGTGCCCTTTGCCGACATGACGCACATCAAGGTGCCCGACACTCTGACCGACGAGCAGGCGCTTTTCCTCGGGGATATCCTCCCCACGGGATGGCAGGCAGCTGCCCAGTGCGACATAGAGCCCACCGATACGGTTGCCGTGTGGGGCTGCGGCCCTGTCGGGCAGATGGCGATCCGCAGCGCGCTACTGCTCGGTGCGGGGCAGGTCGTAGCCATAGATTACCTGCCGGAACGGCTTTCGATGGCCGCGGCAGGCGGCGCCATACCCGTCAACTTCGCTGAGGAGAGTGTCGTCGAACGGCTGAACGAGCTCACCAGCGGCAAGGGTCCGGAGAAGTGCATCGACTGCATCGGCATGGAAAGCCACGTTTCGCTCGCCCAGCCGGACACCGTTTGCGACCGCGCAAAGCAGATGGTGCTGAGTGAAAACGACCGGCCGCACGTTCTGCGCGAAATGATCTACGTCTGCCGGCCGGCCGGCGTGATCTCGATCCCGGGTGTCTATAGCGGTCTGCTGGACAAAATCCCGATGGGGCAGGCAATGAACAAGGGGCTCACCTTCCGCATGGGACAGACGCATGTGAACCGCTGGACGGACGATCTGCTGCGCCGCATCGAGGAGGGTCAAATCGACCCGTCTTTCGTCATTACCCACACCGTGGGGCTCGACCAGGGGCCCGACATGTACCGGGTGTTCCGCAACAAGCAGGACAGTTGCATCAAGGTGGTACTGAAACCGTAGGAAAAACGTCATGAACTTGGTTGCAAAACTCACCAACATCAGCAGATCGCCTGGCGATCCCAAAGTGCTGAAGATCGGCCCGAGCGTGATCGGCGCGGCCGACAGCCTCGCGCGCAAGCTAGGCTGGCTCAGTATAGCGCTGGGCGTCTTCGAACTCGTAGCGGCAGACAGGGTTGCCGGCGCGCTCGGTATGAGTGGGAAGGAAAGCCTGATCCGGGCTTATGGGACTCGCGAAATCAGCAGCGGCATACTCTCGCTTTCGGTGGACAAGCCGGCGGGGATGTGGAGCCGGGTAGCGGGTGATGTACTGGACATCGCAACGCTATTGCCCGCGTTTCGGCATGAAAATCCGAAGCGCGGCAATGTGGGCCTTGCACTTGCCATAGTCGCCGGCGTGGCATTGCTCGACCTCGTCGGCGCGCAAGGCGTAACCACACGCCATTCTCGCGGCCACGTCAAACCGCGCGATTACAGCGATCGCACCGGCTTCCCGGGCGGCCTCGCCGCCGCCCGGCAAGCGGCCCGCGCGGGTCGTACTTCAGCAGCCGGGGCCGCCTGAACAGGTCGCGGCGCCAGGCGACGCGAGCCGGATGGCCGCGTGCGAGGTCCATCAGGATCGCGCGACGTGTTTCCTGCCTAGGCCAGGTTCTGGAAACCCGTCAGGGCGAGCCTCGCTTGGGCAACTCCGCCGCTTCCGCTACCTGTCTTTGCAGACATCTTCGGGAGCGCTCTGCCCAATCGGAGCCATCCCTGACCTCTGTCCAGTCGAGTTCGCGCTCGATTGTGTCCCGCGACCCTTCTGCAGGATCTCGCTCCAGGGCTGCGTCAGGGTCGTATCAATCTGGCCAGCGCGGCCCTTGCCGCGGCGACGGCACGATTTCGCCATCCTCAGGTCCCCCTCATCTGTCTTTACTCCTCGCCTCTTGGCGGCACGTATCTGGGGTGCTTGCCTGTCAAGTCCGGGTTCTGGAAATTGCCCACTCAGGGCCAAGTCACGCTCAAGCGGGACTTGCTGCAACATCTCGGCATCAAGCCGGGAGAACGGGTCGATTTTGAGAAGCTTCCCGGCGGCGAATTGCGGGTGCGGGCGGCGCGGCCGACCGGCACGATTGACAGCTTCCTTGGACTGCTCGCCGGCAAGACGAAAAACGTCGCCACGATCGAGGACATGAACGAGGCCGCCGCCGCCGGTTGGGCGGGCGAGGAGTGAAAGTCACCGTCGACACCAACGTGCTGGTCCGGAGCGTCGTCCGCGACGATCTAAAGCAAGCCGCCGCAGCAGACAAGGTGCTGAAGAGGCGTCGCTGATCGCCGTTTGCCTGCCGTGCCTGTGCGAATTGGTGTGGGTGCTGCGCCGGGTCTATGGCTTCGAACATCCGGTCTGCGCGACCGCAATCCGCGCATTGCTCGATACCGGAAACGTCGTCATGAATCGACCCGCTGTTGAGGCCGGGCTTGCGTTGCTGGACGCAGGGGGCGATTTCGCGAATGGTATCATGGCCTATGAAGGCACTTGGTTGGGCGGCGAGACCTTTGTGTCGTTCGATAGAACGGCTGTGAAGCTACTTTCCAGGGAAGCCGCAAAGCTGCTGTCGTGAACGCCGCCTTCATTGGCGGCTCGTGGCTCCGCTGGATCGGCGAGACATGGTTCCTGTTACGCTCAACTGCTTCACCCTGCTGCCCGTCCAGAGACTCAGCAATGGCGATCTATATGACCCAAGGGCGGCCGGAATTCTGTTCGTGCTGCCAGGGAAAGTGGCCATGATGTTGGCGCTGTCCAGGCGCTATGGGGCTCCAGTCGTCCTGCAAATCCCTGGATTTGCCAAAGGCAGGAGTGAAGACGGCGGCGAAACGCGTGTCGCATTTGCGCTCTCGCGCCGGCGGCACTCTGACCACAGGCCATCGACGACAGGAGCGCCCTGCGCGGTTCGCTGCTCGTCACTCTCATATGCCATCGCTACGCCGGCGATCAGGCTGGTAATCCCTGTCGCCTCCTCGCGGCCGAACAAGCGGATGGATCGCGTCAGCATCGATGAAACGACGGGGCAGCCAGCTGCACGTGTGACCCAGATCGTGGGCGCGAACGCGTGACGGCGAATCCTGATCGGGCTCTATTCGAAAGAGTAGGTAAATCCTTTCGCCGAGGCCCCGACGATGACTTTCGTCATCTTCTTGCCCTCGAGCGCGCGATTGAGCACGCCGCGGCTGAGTTCCGGCAGCAGCGTGTTGGTGAGGATGCCGTCGATCATGCGCCCGCCGGATTCGATCTCGGTGCAGCGCGCTTTGATCATATCCAAGACACCCTCGCCGATCACCAACTCGGCTTCGTTGGTTGCTTTGAGACGCCGCGCGATCTTGGCGAACTGGTGTGTTGCGATCGCCTCGATCATTTTGTCCGAGAGCGGGTAGTAGGGGATTGTCACCACGCGCCCGAGAAAAGCGGCAGGAAATACTTCCAGCAGAGGACCGCGCAAGCCGGTGTCCAGATCGTCGAGGCCGATACGCAAGGTGCCGTTCCTCGTGCGATCCATGATGACCTCGGACCCGACATTCGAGGTGAGCAGGATCAGCGTGTTCTTGAAGTCGATCCGGCGGCCCTCGCTATCGTCCATCATGCCCTTGTCGAAGACCTGGAAGAAGATCTCGTGCACGTCCGGATGCGCCTTCTCGACCTCATCGAGCAGGATCACCGAATAGGGCTTGCGCCGCACGGCTTCGGTCAGGATGCCGCCCTTGCCAAAGCCAACATAACCGGGTGGCGCGCCCTTCAGCGTCGAGACCGTGTGCGCCTCCTGGAATTCGGACATGTTGATCGAAATCAGGTTCTGCTCTCCGCCATAGAGCGTCTCGGCCAGCGCCAAGGCTGTTTCGGTCTTGCCGACGCCGGAGGGGCCGCAAAGCAGGAACACGCCGACCGGCTTTTCCGGCGCGCCAAGGCCGGCGCGGCTGGTCTGCACGCGTCGCGCAATCATTTCCATCGCATGGTCCTGACCCACGACGCGCTCGGATAAAGTGGCGGCCAGCTTGAGCGCCTTCTCAGTCTGGCTGGATAGCATGCGTCCGGTCGGAATGCCGGTCCAGTCCTGGACGACGGCGGCCACGGCATTGCGGTCGACCGACGGCAGCATCAACGGCGTCTCGCCCTGCGCGGCGGCAAGTTCGGCCGTCAGTTCGCGCAATCGTGCCAGATCAGCTGCGGAATCGCGCGCTGGAGCAGGCTCCTGGGCGGCAAGCGCCTTTGTCTTGCGCGCCTCGCCACCTGGGACCTCGAGAGCTTCGGCCGTGGCTTCCTCCCCCTCCTCCGGGTCAAGGGGCATACCCTTGCCACGGAGTTTGGCACGAAGGTCAAGAATCGCGGCCACAAGCGCCTTTTCGCGATCCCAGCGTGCTTGCGCTGCCGCAAGCGTGGTCTCGGTTTCCGCCAACCCGGCCTCCACGCGAGCCTGTCGGTCCGTCACTTCGATGCCGATCGCCGCCTCGCGGCAAATGATGCCTTTCTCGACTTCGAGTGCCTGGCGACGGCGCAGGATGTCCTCGACCTCGGCAGGCGTCGCGTGCTGAGAGATGGCAACGCGGGCGCAGGCGGTGTCGAGCAGGCTGACCGCCTTGTCGGGCAGCTGCCTGGCCGGGATGTAGCGGTGCGAAAGGGAAACCGAGGCCTCGATCGCCTCGTCCAGGATTTGCACCTGATGGTGCTGCTCAAGAACGCCGGCGACACCACGCAACATCAGCACGGCCACCGATTCGGAAGGTTCGTCGATCTTGACCACCTGGAACCGACGGGTCAGCGCCGGATCCTTCTCGATGTGCTGCTTGTATTCGGCCCACGTCGTGGCGGCGATGGTGCGGAGCTCGCCGCGCGCGAGAGCAGGCTTCAAGAGATTGGCTGCATCGCCGGTTCCCGCCGCGCCACCCGCGCCGATCAGTGTATGCGCCTCGTCGATGAACAGGATGATCGGTGTCTCTGAGACCTGGACCTCGTCGATGACAGCCTTCAGCCGCTTTTCGAACTCGCCCTTGACGCTGGCGCCCGCCTGCATCAGGCCGACATCGAGCATGCGCACGCTGACATTCTGAAGCGGCGGCGGCACGTCGCCCTGGGCAATGCGCAAGGCAAAGCCCTCGACGACCGCCGTCTTGCCGACACCCGCCTCGCCTGTCAGGATCGGGTTGTTCTGCCGGCGCCGCATCAAGATGTCGACGATCTGACGGATCTCCGCATCGCGGCCGACGACCGGATCGATCTTGCCATCACGGGCGCGCTGAGTGAGGTCGGTGGCGTATTTGGCGAGCGCCGAGTCACGGCCCGGGCCGCGTTTCATCGGTGTTTCGGCGGCAGCTGTCGCGGGCGGTGAGCCGGATTCGAGCGAGCCTTCAATGACCTCGGCGAACCGCGCAATGGCCCCATCAGCATTGATCTTGTCGAATTCGGCGCTGATCTTCGAAATCAGCCCCTCCAGCACCGGTGTCTTCAGGCAGGCGAGAAGAATATGCGCGCTGCGCACCTCCTCGACCCCGAATTCCAGTGTGGCCAGGTTCCAGCCTTCCTGTATGGCGTGGAAGATGTGATCGGAGAATTCCTCCACCGAGGTCGCGCCGTAGGGCAGCTTGTCGACGGCACGGGTCATATCCGCCGTCAGCCGACTGACATCCAGCCCGGCATCAGCGACGATCATCTGTACATCCGAGCGCTCGGACAGCACCAATTGCTGGACGAAATGGACGAGCTCGACATACGGGTTGCCGCGCAACTTGGCCGTGTCCGCGGCGGCCTTGAAGGCGCGCACCCCCGTGGGATTGAGCTTCGCAACAAGTTCCTTGCGCTTGAAACTCTGCGACGACCGGCGCTGTTCCATTTGAACCTGCCCCCGAAATCTGCTGACCCTACCCTGCCACAGAAGCAGCTGCTTGACAAAGCCGTGTGAGGAGACGGTCCTTCTGACCTGTCCGCGCGGCACCTTGTGGTTACACAAGCCTAGCAAACTCCTGCAAAGAACCCGAACTGCAATCCGAAATACGCGAGCCATTGCACATACCCGGTCCGCCGATCGCCGCATGGGTTTCGTTGAAAGATAACCGAGCATTCAGCTTCTGTTGGTTTTCGAGCATGTGCTCAATTGTCGTGGCATGGGACCGATGATAACGTTGCGTCACATATGAGGCGCGGAGCCGCTCGCTGGGGGTACGTGTGATTGATCTCGCACTCTGGCTGAATCCTCTGGACGGTGCGAATCCGTCGGGAGCGGATTTGCGCAACGACCCGGCTTTTCACGAGCTGGAGCGGCTGACGGAAGCCCAGCTCAAGGTCGTGCACGACGGCGGCAGCAAGCCTTCGCAGTCAGCCAGCTCGGTCGACTGGGCCGCCATCCTCCAAAAAGCGGAAGAATTGCGCTCACGCGGTCGGGATTTGCGCCTTCTGGTCATCGTCACGCGCGCGCTGGCCAATGAAGAGAGGCTTGCCGGCCTCGCCCAGGGCCTGACCCTGATCGCAAAGACTCTCGACCAGTATTGGGATTCAATGCATCCGGCTTTACGGCCGGCTGGCGCGCCTCGCGACGCGGCGCTGCGACGCATCAACGCGCTGCTTGACCTCCAGAACGGGCAAGAAGGCCTGCTGGCGAACCTGAGGCAGACCGTCTTCTTCTCACCGCGCACGATCGGGCCGATCAGCGGGCGAGACCTGGAACAGGCAGCGCTCGACGAGCGCGTCATGCTCCAGGAAGCTGCCTCCGGCCTGGGGAACGCCGAAAAGGCGGCGCTAACGGCCGCGCATAACCAGATGCTGAACCGGGTGCGCACCGCATGCGCGGCGCAGATCGATCAGGCCGTGGACGCCATCACCACCCTTTTGAGCGATGCGCGCGCTGCGATTTCGGCGCTGGATGCGGTCGATACCGCGCTCAACGCCCACATCGACGGCAATGGCGCGGCCGTTCCGGATTTGAAGAAGTTCCTGCAGCGCTTACTGACGACGCTGGAGTGGAATTCCAGCGCTGCCGCCGTGGCCAACGGTGCGGCAATGCCTGCCCCGCAGCCGTCCCAACCGGCATCGGCGCCCCCTCGAAACGGACATGGAGCCGAGACGATGGCAAGTGTGGCAAGCTCTGCGCAAACCAGCACCGGCCTGCCTGACCGGATCTACTCGCGTGACGAGGTCGTCAAATGCCTCGATCTCGTGGTTGAATTCTACGACCGCACCGAGCCGTCCAGCCCGATCCCGCACCTCGCCCGGCGCGTGCGGCGGATGGTGCACATGGATTTCGTGGAACTGATGGAAGATCTCGCCCCGTCGGGGCTGAAGGAATTCCGGCTGCTTGCCGGTGTTTCCGATCCCAAGAAGCCGGTCCAGAAGGATGAAAGGTAACAACCATGCCAGCAGAGAGCAAAGCCAAGGTCATCGAAAGAAACCGCGCGCCGCGAGTGCAGATCGCCTACGACGTCGAAACCTACGGCAGCCCGACGACGATCGAGTTGCCGTTCGTCATGGCTGTCATGGCCGACCTTTCCGGCGCCTCGCAGACCAAGGAAGCGTCAAAGTCGGTCCTGGATCGCAACTTCGTCGAAACCGACGCCAATCGCTTCCCGAAATTCATGGAGGCGATGGGGCCGCGCGTAAAAGCGCGCGTGAAGAACACGTTGCCGCAAGTGGAAGGGGCCGAGCGGGACGAGGAATTGGCGATCGATCTCACCTTCTCCAAAATGGGAGATTTCGCGCCCGACAAGATCGCCGAGCAGGTGCCGCAACTGGCCGAGATCCTCAAGATGCGGCGCCAACTCGAGGAACTGCTGGGCTTCATGGATGGCCGCGTCGACGCTGAAAAGCGCATTGCGCAGCTTCTCAACAACGAGCCGCTGCTGAGCAAGATCGCCGGCCAGGCGATCTCTGACGGCAAGGGCGAGGAATAAGTCATGGCCGAACAGCAAAAGACCGCAGCCGCAACCGCCGAGGCGGAAGCTATCGATCTGGGCGAATTCAGCGGGCTCCTTGAAAAGGATTTCAAGGTCAGGAAGGACGACACCGAGAAGCTCCAGCAGTTGGTGCGCAACTTGGCGCTGGCCGCACAGTCGCGATCCGAGACGACGACCATATCATCCAACGCGATCAAGTCGATCAAATCGCTGATTGCGGGCATCGACAAGATGCTGACGACGCAGGTTAACGAGATCCTGCACGCCCCCGAAGTGCGGGAGATGGAAGGCACCTGGCGAGGCCTTTGGTACCTCATCAACAACACCGAGACGGATACCAAGCTCAAGATCCGGGTGATGAACATCTCCAAGGAGCAGTTGGCCGACACGCTGGAAGACTATGAAGGCCAGATGTGGGACCAGAGCCCGATCTTCAAGAAAGTCTATACCGACGAGTATTCGATGCTGGGCGGCGAGCCGATCGGCTGCATCATCGGCGCCTACGAGTTCTCCAACCACCCGCGCGATGTCGGACTGCTACGCAACATCTCGGGTGTCTGTGCCTCGGCGCACACGCCGTTCATCGCGGCCGCCTCGCCGCGGCTGTTTCGCATGGACAGTTGGCAGGAGCTGCCAAACCCCCAAGACCTGCAGATGATCGTCAACAACCCGGCCTATGCCTCATGGCAGTCGCTGCGTGAGAGCGAGGACGCCCGCTATATTGGGCTCACCATGCCGCGGGTGCTGGCACGCCTGCCCTACGGCTCGGAAACCGTTCCGGTGAAGGGCTTCACCTTCGAGGAAGAGGTGGGCGGCGACCATAACAAATATGTCTGGATGAACGCCGCTTTCCCGATGGGCGTCAACATCAACCGCAGCCACAAGCTGTATGGCTGGGGAACGCAGATCCGCGGCGTCGAGAATGGTGGCACGGTGCTCAATCTGCCGGTGCATGCTTTCCCGACCGATGACGGGTCAATCGCGATGAAATGCCCGACCGAGGTCGCCATCGATGACCGGCGCGAGGCGGAACTGGCCAAGCTCGGTCTGATGCCGATCTTGCACCGCAAGAACACCGACCTCGCAGCCTTCATAGGCGCGCACTCACTTCAGGACGACGAGACGCGGGCTGGGCGTCTGGTCGACCCCGACGCCCAGGCAAACGAACGGCTGAGCGCCAACCTGCCCTACCTCTTCCCGGTCTCGCGCTTCGCGCATTACCTCAAGGCGATCGCGCGCGACAAGATCGGCTCGTTCAAGGAACGCACCGATATGGAGACATGGTTGACCGAATGGATCAACCGATACGTGCTGGCCAATCCAGCTTTCGCCGACGACAAGGCGCGGGCCAAGCGGCCGCTCGCCGCGGCCGAGGTTCAGGTCGACAGCGTCGAAGGCAGACCCGGTTACTACAACGCCCGTTTCTATCTGCGTCCGCATTACCAGTTGGAAGGCATCAACGCCTCCCTGCGGTTGGTGTCGGAACTGCCGTCGGTGAAGGGCTGAAACGCAGCGAAGTCATCTTGTTTGGTTTGAAAGCGGTGGAGAAAGACAATGCCGACCACAGAAAGAAGTGACGCTCCTTCCATGAAGATCGATGGTTTTTTGAAGGTTCCCGACATCAAGGGCCCGAGCAAGCGCGACGGCCACGAAGATGAGATCGAAGTGCATGGCGTCGATTACAAGATCATGGCGCCCTATGATCCCAACTCGCTTTCGCGACGCGGCCGCGTGTCGATGGGAATGATCAAATTCTTCAAGCACTACGACAAGTCGTCGCCCTATTTGAAGAAGGCGCTATTCGAGAACAAGGCGCTCGACGAGGTGGTGTTTTCGGCACGCCGCACCATTGACGGCGAGACCAGCGACTATCTGGTCGTGACGCTCACCGACGCCTCGATCATGGAGTACGATATGCGGCAGGCCGCCGATGAGGCGGACCTTATCGAGGAAGAAGTCAGCTTCGCCTACAAAAAGATCAAGTTCGTCTACGACAAGGACGACGAGATCGAAATGGACGTCTATGTCGGCAAGTGAGACCAAGCGGCCTGGCGCGAGGGCGCAGCTTGGCGGCAGTTCGCGCGCAAGGCGCGAAGCGGTTCAGCCGTCCCTGTGGGACCGCCTCGTCAACGACTTGCCAGGACTGACGTCGGAGATCGATGGGCTGCGCCGTCTCTTGGAGGAAGAGCTCGGCGCCGAGCGCGTCGAGGCTCTTCTTGCCGGCAATGCGCGCGCCATCGATGCCGACGCCGAACTCACATCCGAGCAGAAACGGCGCCTGCACCGCCTGGTCTTCCAGGCCCAGCATCGCGCCGAGATCGAAGGCCGCGGCGTGGTCGTTTCGGCACGCGTGTTGAGAGAGGCCGTGCGGCGCGACATCGAGGCCCTGTTCAACACCGAGCGTTTCGAATCCGTACCGATGCTCTCGGACGCCGAACACGAACAGCCCCTGGAGGAACTGCCCTCGCTCGCTGACTTTCCGCAGGTGCGCCGCAGCGTGGTCAATTTTGGCGTGCCGTCTTTTTCCGGCCGCTCGTCGCGGGATTTCGACCGCGATGGGCTGGCACGCGAAATCCGCGCGGTGCTTGCCACCTTCGAGCCGCGCCTGAAGGAGAGCGCCACGATCATCAACGTCACGCTTGGTGACAAAAACGTCGGCCTCAAGATCGAGATCGACGCGGTGCTGATCATGGCCCCGACACCGGAGCGCATGCGGCTGCGCACCACAATCAATCTCGACAACGGCCTGGCACGAACCGAATTCCGGGAGACCTGAGATGGATCGGGTCTTTGTCGAATATTACGAAGAAGAACTGACCCATATCCGGGCGCTGGCCGCGGAATTCGCAGACATGCATCCGGCGGTTGCTCGTAATCTTTCCCTCGACACGGTCCCGTGTCCCGATCCTTATGTGGAACGGCTGCTTGACGGCGTTGCCTTCCTCGCCGCGCGCACCCGTCTGAAGGTCGACGCGGAGCGCTCGCGCTTCTCGCGCGCCGTGCTCGATGTGCTTTACCCCGATCTGGTGGCGCCGGCGCCGGCGACGGGGATGGCTGTGCTGAAACCCGGCCAGCAAGTGCACTCGATGATCGCTGGCCACGCCATCGCGCGCGGCACGCGACTGGTCTCCACCCTGCATCCAGGGCTTTCGACACGCTCCACCTTCACCACCGCGCAAGAGGTCACGCTGTGGCCGATCGCCATCACCTCGGTCAGCTATTTCCAGGATCGTAGCGCGCTCGCCGCCGCCGGAATCGCGCCGGTCGGCGACATGCGTGGCGAAGCGGCCTTGCGCGTCACCTTCGCCCGGACAGGAAAAGGCAAGCTCAGCGACCTGTCGCTCGATCGTCTCGACCTCTATTTCGCCGGCCGTGCCAAGGCGCCGGTGATTTTCGATGCGATCTTCGGCGCCTGCTCGGCCGTCGGCGCGCGGGCGCAAGGCAAGACCAATGCGCTATCGGCGCTGCCCGAACCCGAAATGATAGGTATTCACGACGACGAAGCGCTGATGCCGCGCACCCGTCCCACCTTCGAGGGATATCGGCTGCTGCGCGAATATTTCATGATCCCGGAGCGCTTCCATTATGTACGGGTTGCCGGCCTCCAGCCGGTGGTGCGCGCGTGCGAGGCGGGGATGGAGATCATCTTCCTGTTCCGGCGTGCGGTGCCTGAACTCGCCGATGTGACGGCTGCCGAATTCGAGCTCTTCGTGACGCCGGTCATCAATCTCTTCGAACGCGAATGCAACGACATTGAGATCGATCCGCGCAAAACGCGCCAGGTGCTGCACGCCGACCGCACCCGGGCGCGGGATTTTGAGATATTCCGGGTCACCCGGGTCGAGGATGCCGACGCGGAGAGCGGCGAGGCGACAATTCCCGAACTGTTCAGCCTGGGGCAAAACCGCGGCAGCGGCTGGGTCTATTCGACTGAGCGACGTCCGCGCCGGGCCACCGAGGACGAGCGGCGCGACGGCCTGACCCGCACCTCCTACACGGGCGATGATGTCTTTATCGCCGTCTCGCGCCCGCCAGGAAGCACGCCAAACCGGCTGCTCAAGCGCCTCGGCATCGTGGCGCTTTGCACCAATCGCGACCTGCCGATCCTGGACGACACGCCGACGCTTACGCTGGAGACGGCCGATCCGGTCGAAGCGGTGCGCTTGCTTGGGGCACTGCGGCCGCCGCAGCCGGCCATCCCGGCATCTCTGCCGGCCGGGGCTGAAGGTGAATCGCGCGCCGACAACCTTGCCTGGCGGCTGGTGGCGCAGCTCTCGCTCAACTTCCTCAGCCTTGCCAAGGAAGGCCGTGGTGTCGATCCGCTGCATGCTTTGCTCGACCTCTATGCCGATCGGGGCGATCCGGGTCTTGCCCGCAACGTGCACTCGATCGTGCGCATCGATTCGCGCCCGGTGATCGAGAGGCTCCGGATCGATGGGCCAATGTGCTTCGGACGCGGCACCGAGGTCACACTGCATATCGACCAATCCGTGCTGGCCGGTCAAAGCTTATTGCTGCTTTCGGCCCTGCTTTCGCGGCTGTTCGCCCGCCATGCGGGCATAAACGGATTTGTGCGGACCCGTACGCGATTGCTGCAGAAGCAGGAGGATGTGCCATGGCCGATGACGCCCGGCAATCGCTACCTGATCTAGCGCAGCACGCAATGGTCGCGGCCGAAGCGTTGTCGGAAAGCTTCGACTTTTTCGAGTTGCTGCGACGCCTGGAGCAGCGCGGCGGATTGTTCGGCCATTCCGGAACGGCTGACCGCGAGCCGGCGAGACTCGGCCAGCATGTGGGTCTGAGCTTTTCGGCCCGGGACGTCGTCAAGGTCGAGGACGCCGGGGACAAGGCCCGGGCGCGAGTGACCGTCGCCAATTTCGGGCTGCTTGGACCGGAAGGACCGATGCCATTGCATCTGACGCGCTGGGTGCTCGACCGGCTGTCGCAGCGCTGGTTTACAGGGGCCGATGCCGAGCAGACCAGCGACACGACCTTCGTCGATTTCGTCAACATCCTGCAGCATCGGATGATAGCGCTTTACTACCGCGCCTGGGCCGATGCGCATCCAGCGGTGCAGGTCGAGCGTTCCGTCGGTGGGCACGTTCGAGCCATGCTGGAGGCAATGTCGGGGATCGGCCTCCCCGGGACGCAGGACCCCGAACTCGAGACAGTGCGCCTACGACAGGCTGGATCGCTGGCCAACCAGGTCGACGGCGTGGAGCGGCTGACACTGTTTCTCACCACGGCCTTCAAGGTGCCGCTGCGGATCAAGGAGTTCGTTGCCGCTTGGATCACCATACCCACGCCACTGCAGACGCGTCTCGGCAAGGCCTATGCCGGGCTCGGACGCGGGGCGACGATCGGGCCGCGGGTGTTCAGCCGCCAGAGCAGGATCGAATTGCGCGTCGGTCCGCTGAGCCTCGACGAGTTCAAGTCTTTCCTGCCCGGCGAACGGCGCCTAGGCCTGTTCAAGAAAGCTGTGCGCGACATGATCGGCGAAGCGCTCGATGTCGATTTGCGCATCGTGCTGGCGCGCGATGACGTGCCCCCGCCACGGGTCGGGACTGTCCAGCTTGGCCGGACGGTCTGGCTCGAACGGCCCGCAGATAGGGGGGATGCCGACGATCTCAGATTGCACACCATCGTCGGCTGGCGGCCCGAAATGGCGGAGGCGGCCGCATGACCCTGCTGCTGACCCTGGAACAAGGCCCTCGGTCGCAAGTGGTCCGGCAGACCCGCCTGGACGAGGGCGAATTGGTGATCGGGCGCAATGCCGATGCTGGCTGGCAGATCGACGACCCGGACATGTTCGTCTCGCGCGCGCATTGCAAGATCAGCGGCAACCAGGACGGCTATTTCGTTACCGACACGTCGAGCAGCGGATTGTTCGTCGACGATTCCGACAGCCCCGTAGGACCTGGCAGGTTGATGCGGCTGCAAAGCGGCATGCGGCTGCGCATGGGCGATTACGTGTTCCATGTCGAGATTCAGTCCAAAGCGAGCCAGACGTCAGCCCGCCCGGCCCCGGTCGCCAGCCATACCACGCCGGCGTGGTCATCGTTGCGAGCGCGAACGCCGGCCAGCATCGGCAGCGACGACTTCTTCTCGGCCAGGATCGAGGAAGAACCGCGCACGCCCCGTCCAGCGGATTTGCCCAACCCGTTCGAGCAGCCCGCGCCGGGGGCTTATGATCGCGCATCGAACCAACGCAGTTCGCCTGCCTTTGATGACCCGTTCAGCCTCGACCCGGTGGCAACGCCGCAAGCCAGCGACGCCGCTGCCGCGGGCCAGCCGGATCCCTTCGGGTTGGGCGAAATGTCTTCGCCCAGCGATGCGTCCTGGCACACAGCAAAGCCGGCCAGCTTCGATGACGATTTCAGCCTTGGGCCGGCCGCTACGCCACCTCTCAGCAACGGCGCCGATCCCGCAGGACGTGCCCAGCATCAGGCTGAAAAGCCCCGCGCCGGCAATCCTTGGGATATGCCGCAGGCAGCCGCATCGCAGGCACCGCGCCGAGCCGTTGCAGCGGCGAAGCTGGCGCGCCCGGCGCAGCCAGCAGCAAGCGATATGGCGCTTCGCGCCGCATTCTTGCGCGGCCTGGGTGTCGAGGACGCCGATTTTCCCGGCCGCGATGCGATCGCCGAAATGGAAAAATTCGGTCGTGAATACAGGCTGATGCTGGAGGGCCTGATGCAGCTCCTGCGCAAACGCGCTGAGGAGAAGGGAAGCGCGCGTGTCGCCCAGACGATGGTCGGCGCTTCCGAGGTCAATCCGCTTAAATTCCTGCCGACGGTCGAGGATGTCGTCGTCACCATCATCTCGGAACGCAGTCCGGGCTTTCTCTCCGGCGAGGCGGCAATCGGCGACGCGGTGAAGGATCTTGCACAGCATCACGTACGCGCCTGGCGGGGCGTCCAGGCAGCACTTCGGCGCATGATCGACCGTTTTGATCCTGCCGCGATCGAAGAGGAGCTCAAATCGAACTCCGCCATCGGCAATCTGCTCTCCGGCGGGCGTAACGCCAAGCTGTGGGAGCTCTACCAGAAACGCCATCGCGACATCGCCCAGAGCGCGGAATCGAGTTTCCTGGGCGAGATCGGCGCAGACTTCAGGGACGCATATGAAGAGGAGTAGGACATGATCGACCGACGCGAATTCGTCGTTGCCCTTGGCGCTACGGGGCTGCTGGCGGCTTGCCAGAGCGGCCCGCCGAAACCATCGGTTATCTCGGTCAACGTCACCGGCGGTGCGGGCATGAATCCAGGACCGGGCGGCGGCGACCGGCCGGTGACCGTATTGGTGGTGCGACTTGCCAGCACCGGCAAGTTTAACTCCGCCGACTATTTCGCGCTTCAGGGCGACGCGGGCTCGGCCCTCGGTGCCGACCTCATCGGCTCCGACGCGATCTCGGTTGCGCCTGGCAAGACGGCGGCCAAGACCATCACGGTCGAGCCAAACGCGACGGCGCTCGGCTTCGTGGCGCTCATCCGCGAGCCGGGTGGACGCAACTGGCGCACCACCAAGTCGGTGTCGCCAGGGTCGAAATTCACCATCAACGTCAGCCTCGGCAAGGGCGGCATTTCCGCCTAGCGACAAGGCAGACGGGTGCGTGCAGAAAGTAACGGTATGAGCGATGCAAACAGGGTGCTGTGGTCGGAGGGCCTGTTTCTCAGGACCCAGCACTTCCAGCAGCAGGATCGGTTCTTCGAAGGCATGGTGCGCGGCGCATTGCAGGCCGGCCAGCTTCATACTTTCGGCTTCCAGCACCTGACCCTCGACCAGTCGCTGCTCGACGCCGGTCAGGTCTCGATCGTATCCGCCCGGGGCATCCTCCCGGACGGCACGCCCTTCTCCATCCCGGACCTGATGGACGCGCCGAAGCCGCTGCCGGTCACGGCCGACACCGGCGCCGGGCCGGTGCTGCTTGCACTGCCGCTCGAGCCGCCCGGTGGCGTCGGATACGATCCGGCGCATGCCGCATCGACGGGCGCGCGTTACCACGGCAAAATCGTTTCAGTGCGCGACGCCGTCCAGGGCGGCGCCGATCCCGAAGAGATCGAGATCGCCCGGCCGCATGCGGCCCTGCTTGCGCCCGGCAAATCGGCGGGCGGTTATACCGCCTTGCCGATCGCCCACATAAAAGGTCTGCGCGCCGACGGCGGCGTCTCGCTCGACGAGACGTTCCTGCCGCCGACGCTGGTCACCGGCGCGGTCCATTGGTACCGGCAATTGCTGCAGGAGGTCGTCACCGGCCTCGACCAGATCGCCGAAGCGCATGGCAAGATGGTGATGGGCGGCGCCGGCCGCAGCGTCGAAGACCTCTTGATGCTGCACCTGGCCAATGCCGCTCGCCCCCGGCTTGCCCATATGCTTGCGCAGGATGTCTTTCATCCTGCCGAACTCTATCTCGAACTTGCCGGACTGGCCGGCGAGATGACAACCTACGGCTCGAGCTCGCGGCGGCTCGGCGAATTGCCGGCCTACGACCACATGGCCCCCGGCCCCGCCTATATGGCACTGGCCGACGCCTTGCGTTCGCTCATCCTCAGCCTGCGTTACATCGAACCGAAATCGCGCGCGCTGCCGGTCATGCGGCACGCGACCAATGTCTGGAAGGTGCGCATCGACAACCCTAAGCTCCTCATCGCCAGCCGCATCGTCATCCGTGTTGGATCGGAACTCTCGGACGACGCGCTGCGCAAGATCTTCGTCAACCAGGCGACAGTCGGCGCCGCAGACGAGTTCGAAGGACTTTGGAAGTCGCGCCTGCCCGGAATTCCGCTGAAACCGCTTCATTCGCAACCACGCGAGATTCCCTATGATGGTGACCGGCTGTGCCTGGAGCTCGACCAGAAGAGCGAGCATTGGGCCTCCTTGCTCGACGCCCCGGGATTCGTCATCGGCGTTTCCGGTGTCCTGGAGAGCGAGCCGCAGGTCGACTGCTATTCGGTGAACAGGTGAGGCCATGAGCCGGGATGATCCTTTCGGACTGTCGGAGGATCGCGAGCGCACACGCATCCGGCTGACCGGCGCTGCACCCCGGCCGATGGCGCCGTTGGCGCCGGGCGCGCCGGTCAAACGGGCGCGCGCTCATCCCAACCCGCTCATCAACATCTTCGCGCCATTGCTCGAATTCGCGCCCGAGCTCGAAAGCGCACTGGCGCCGGAGAACCCGGAAGCAATGCGCACGCGCCTGCTCGACGAGTTGGTTCAGGCGCGCGACGCCGCGATGGCAGCGGGCTCCTCGCTGGAACGCGCCGACCAGGCAGCATGGGCCGTGGCGGCGTTGCTCGACGACCTGGCACTCAACACGCCATGGGGCGGCGCCAGCGCCTGGCCGCGCCAGCCGCTCGTGGTCATGCTACGCGGCGACGTTGATGCCGGGACCCAGTTTTTCACCCGCCTTGACGAGCTGGAGCGCCATCCCAACCGCGACCGCGAAATGCTGGAGCTTCAGTATTACTGTCTGGCGCTCGGCTTCCGCGGCAAGTATCGGGTGCCCGGCCGCGCCGGCGACCGCTCGCTCAATGCCGTGCGTGTGGCAGCCGCGCGCTTCCTGCGCGATGCGGACGCCGAGAACGCACCGCTGTCGCCGAACTGGAAAGGCGTGATCGCGTCCGACGAGCCGCAGCGCTTCATCGTCCCGATCTGGGTGATGGCACTTGCCGCAATTGTCGCCGCCGCCGCCGCTTACATCGGTCTATCGGTGAGCTTGAGCAGCCAGGCGATTGAACTCTCCGCGCTCGTGCGCACGCTGCCGCCGGCCTCCCGCGGCGACGTCGCTCGCGCCGCGCCCAAGCAAGATGCTCCTGAACCCGAGGCACCGCAGCCGGTCGATTTCGCGCTGTTGCCCGCGTTCAAGGCCGAAGCGCCAGCCAGCCTCAAGGGCGCGCTCAGCGGCACCGAGAGCGTCTCGCTGGCCAAGCTGATCATCCAGTCTTCCAACCCCGAGCTGTTCCAGTCCTCGCGGCCGACGCTGTCGCAAGGGTACGAGCCGCTGATCGCCTCGATCGCCAAAGTGATCCTCGCCAATCAGGAGCTGATCGGAAACATCACGATCATCGGCCATACCGACAATGTGCGCCTGCAACGGTCCAACCCGCTCGCGAGCAACCAGCGGCTCTCGGAGGCGCGCGCCCAGACCATAGCGGACCTCCTGGTTCAGGCTGGCGTGCCACAGGAGCACATCCATTCCGAAGGGCGCGCCGAGACCGATCCTGTGGCCGACAACGCGACGCGCGAGGGCCGTGCGCTCAACCGGCGCGTTGAGGTCCTGGTCGAGAAGAGACTCTGAGATGTTCATCCTGCGCTTCCTCTGGGCCGTCATCACCTCGCGATTCCTGTGGACGCTGATTGGCATCGCGCTGCTTTCGCTCTTGATCTGGGTGTTCGGCCCGATCGTAAAGGTCGGTCCTTACGCGCCATTCGAATCCGAGAATGTGCGCATCGCCATGATCGCGGGGCTGATCATCCTGTGGCTGATCTGGCTGATCGTCGCGCAGCGGCGTGCCATCCGCGCTAACCGCATGTTCGTCGCGGAGATCGCAGCACCCGTGGCCGAAAAACAACTCACCCCCGGCGAGGAGAGCGTCGCGGCCGTCGGCGCCAAGTTCCGCGAGGTGATGGCCGAGCTCAAGCGGCGCAAGCTCGGCGGCAGAAAATTCCTGCGCGAGATGCCGTGGTATGTAATCGTTGGGCCGCCAGCCACCGGCAAGACCACGGCATTGCGCCAATCGGGCCTCAATTTCCCGATCGACCTCACCGATGATTTGCAGGGCGTCGGCGGCACGCGCAATTGTGACTGGTTCTTCTCCGAAAACGCGGTGCTGATCGACACTGCGGGCCGCTACGTCCAGCAGGAGAGCCAGCCGGATGTCGACGCTGCGGAATGGCTGGGTTTCCTTGACCTTTTGAAAAAGCACCGCGGCCGCCGCGCGCTCAACGGCGTCATTGTCGCGCTGTCGATCGATGCGTTGTCGGAGGGCGACGAAGCGATCAAGGCGCACGGCCGCAAGATCCGCCGTCGACTGGCGGAGCTGAACGAACGACTGGAGATCCGTCTGCCTGTCTACATGATGCTGACCAAGGCAGACCTGATCAAAGGCTTCGAAGCCTTCTTCGGCGGCTTGTCGACGACGGCGCGCGAGCAGGTGTGGGGAACGACTTTTCCCCTCGACGCCCGCGTCAACGCCGGCACGATCCAAGCGGAGCTAGCCAGGCTTGCCGCGGAGCTTGAGCGGCGGCTGGTGCCACGCCTGGAAGACGAAGACAAGCTCGGCCAGCGCGCCGAGATCTTCCGCTTTCCGGCGCAGCTGGCGAGCCTTGGCGAGCCGATCAAGACATTGATCGAGGCGATGTTCGGCGAAAGCCGCTACGAGGAAGCCGCCTGGTTGCGTGGCCTTTATCTGACGTCGGCGACACAGGAAGGCGCTCCCATTGACCGGCTGACCGCGGCGCTATCATCCTCCTTCGGGCTGCCACCGCGCCGCGCCATGCCGGCGTCGCGTGTCGAGAAGCGCAGCTTTTTCCTCAGGAACCTTCTCACCGAAGTGATCTTCAAGGAGGCCGGCCTTGGTACGTTCGATCCGCTGGCGCAGCGTCGCCGCGCCTGGATCTGGCGCGGGGCTGCCGTCGCCTGTGCGCTCGCGGCTTTGCTGGCCGGCGGCCTGTTCACCTGGTCTTACCTCGACAACCGCAATGCGATCGTCGAACAGGCCAGCCAGTTCGAAGCCCTGCAGGGGCCGCTCACCGAGGTCGCAGCCATGCCGGCCGAGGTCGAGCAGCCGACCATGGACGGTGCGCTAGCTGCCATGGACGCCGTGGCGACGGCGCGCACCGCCCCGCCGGACGCTGTCCATAACCTGCTCGGGCCGACTGCTTCGGCGGAGTTGGCGCGCGCGCAGACCGATACCTACGACCATGCGCTGCGCAACGTGCTCGAGCCGCACATGGTCGCCCTGCTCGAAGCCACGATGTGGCGGCAGATCCGCGATCCGGACTTCATGCTCGGCGCGCTGAAGACCTACCGGATGATGACCGGCCTGTCGCAGATGGACACCGATTTCGTCCAAAACTGGTGGGTGAACAGTCTGCCGCAATTCGCGCCGGCTCCGCCCTTCCCCACCGCCGACGCCGAACAGCACCAGCTCGCTGCGATCCGCCGCATGGCCATCGACGACAGCTACATCGCCGCGGACAAGCAACTGGTCGGCGAGGCGCTGAAGACCGTGTGCACGATCTCCCTGCCCGAGCGCGCCTACAGGCAGCTCCTGGCCGACCCGGAAGTAGCAGCCGTCAAGGAATGGGTGCCGGCCAATTTCGCCGGGCCGAACGGCGCCAAAGTGTTCGCGCGCCGCTCCGACAAGACGTTGCGCGTTGGTGTTCCCGGGCCCTATACCTATGCCGGCTTCCACGACGCGATCCTCGATCGGGTCGAGGATGTCGCGGGACAGGCGGCCCTCGATCGCGCGGTGTTTGCCGGCGGCTGCGCGGAGAATTCCGAGACATCGGTTTCAGCACTCTCGCAGGACATCTTGAAGCTCTACTATGACGACTATATCGCGCAGTGGGACTCTTTCCTGCGTGACATGCGGCTTGCGCCGCTTACCGATCTCAACATCGCCAGTGAGAACCTCAAGGATCTTTCAAGCGCCGACTCCGCGCTGAAGCGCCTGTTGACGGCAGTCGTGCAGGAGACCGACCTCACCCGCTCCGACGATGCGCCGGCCGGCGACAAAAGTGGCGCTGCCGCCAGCACCGGCTCGAAGCTCTTCAGCAAGCTCGGCAAGCTGGGCAAGGTCGTGACCACAGGCGCGAAGCTCCTGCCGCGCGCCGGATCCGCCAGCCACGTGGACATGACCGGCAGCCTCGTTGCCGAGCATTTCAAGCCGCTCAAAGGCACCATCGCCCAGGTCGACGGCCAGCCGCCAGCGCTCGACGCGGCGATAGTGGCGCTGACGGCGCTGTCGAATGTGCTGCAAACGGTCACCGCCAATCCGAACCCGCAGGATGCGATTAAGAAGCAGGGCGGCCTTGCCGAACTGACAGGCGCGGTCGCCAGGCAGGCGCAGATCCTGCCCTCGCCGATCAACGACTGGCTCGGCGGCATTGCCGGCGACACCAGCGGCCTGTCGCAGAAGGCCGTGACCAACGAGCTCAACGCCATCTGGCGGGCCGACATACTCCCCTTCTGCCAGGCGGCGCTCAACAACCGCTATCCATTCAGCGCCGACAGCGCGGTCGACGTCAATGTGCGCGACTTTCAGCGTCTGTTCGGACCCACTGGCATGATCGATGCGTTCATCAACGACCACCTGATCAACTATGTCGACACCGCCAGCGAACCATGGAAATGGCGGGCCGATTTCGGCCTCGACCCGGCGGCGCTCGCAGCGTTCGAGCAGGCCAGGCATATCCGCGACGACCTGTTTCCAGGCGGCACTGGCCCGGTGATGAACTTCACGCTGGAACCCAAGGACCTCTCACCCAACGTGGCGCGGGTCACGCTCAACCTTGATGGCCAGAATCTTGTCTACTACAACAACGCGACGAGGCCGCAGCCGATGACGTGGCCCGGCAAGGATGGCACCGGCGTGATCTCGCTCGCCTTTCAGCCGGTCGACGGCTCGCCCGAAGTGATGCTCAACGAGACCGGCAGCTGGGCCTGGCTCAGAATGCTGCGCGGCGGCCGCTTTGCCGCGAACAAGCTCACCGACGTCTACAGCCTGAGGCTCGGCACCAAGGGGATGTGGGCCGATTTCGAGCTCAAGGCCGCCAGCGTCGAGAACCCATATACGCTCGAGATGTTCAAGAAATTCACATGTCCGCCGCAGATCTGATCCAGCCCGGCTTCTACGGCAAGATGCCCGCCACCGGCGATTTCGTGACGCGGCGGCTGCCGGCGGATTTCGTGCGCGCATGGGACCGCTGGCTGGCGCAGCACATCGTGCCGCTGTTCGGGATGGAAACCTGGTCCCAGGGCATGGCGTTGCGTTTCCTCGCTGGCCCGATCTCCTTCGGCCCATCGATGGGCGTCATTGTGCAGAGCGCCGACCGGGTCGGAAGGCAGTTCCCGCTCAGCGTTGTCGCGCGCCTGTCAGAGGCACCTCTCACGCTTGCTTATGCCGATGCATGGTTCGATGGCGTCGAAACTGCCGCGTTCGCCGCACAGCGGGGTGAGCTGGCGCCGGACGAACTGGATGCCGCGTTGTCCGCCCTGCCGGTGCCGAGTGTCGAACCCGATGAAGATGCCGTTGACGACCTGGTCGCCTGGACCGCGCGTTCGGATATTTTCGATGTCGATCCGCAGGCGCCGCAGCCGACCTTGGAGCAGATCTTCGCCGCAAGCTGGGAGACCAGTTGATGCAGATCTGGAACCAGATGGGCTATCCGCATCAGTTTACCATGGGGATGGATAAGGCCGGCCACGAATGGATCGTCGTTGTGGTAAAGGGCACGTTCGATTTTCCGGCGAAGCCTGGTGACCTAGTTCAAAGATCGGCAGAGCAGGTTCCGCTAGCCATGGCCGACACGCAGACCGGTGTGCCCGGCTATTCAGCAACGCTCTGGGAGACCGATTTTGCTTTCCGCAAACCCCGCTGCGATGTGGTCGCCAATGGCTTTGCCTATGCACCCGGGGGACGGCCGGCAGAACGCGTGCGGGTCGGCGTCAAGGTCGGCAACTGGTCAAAACTGTTTGAAGTTGTTGGGCACCGCGAATGGCGTTCGATCGGCCCGGTGTTCAGCTCGACGGCGCCGCAGCCCTTCCTGAAACTACCAATCTCCTATGACGTTGCGTGGGGCGGTGTCGACCGGCTGGACCCTGAAGACAAGCTCCCCGCCAGCCACAAATACAACCCCGTCGGCACCGGCTGGTCGCGCACCAGGAACCAGCGCCTCATCCCAGGCTTGCGACTGCCAAACACCCAAGCCGTCGGGGAAGAAATCCGCTCACCCTTCGGCGACTACAAGCCGATGAGCTTCGGGCCGATGGGCCGCGGCTGGCCTGGCCGCATCGAGTTTGGCGGCACCTATGACGACAACTGGACGAAGAACATCTTTCCGTTCCTGCCGCCGGACTTCGACGAACGTTATTTCCAGATGGCGCCTGAGGACCAGCAGATCGACCATCCAAAAGGCGGCGAGGAGGTGGCTCTGGTAAACCTCACGCCCGATGGGCCTATAAGCTTTCGGCTGCCGGCAACCGCATTGCCAATCACCTTGTTCAAAGGTAGGCAAAAGGCCTACGAAGCCGATATTTTTCCAGACACCCTCCTCCTTGACCCCGAGAGGCGCCGCTTCTCATTAGTCTGGCGCGCCTCACAGCGGATCCAGCGGACCATCCTCGATTTCTCCGAGTGCTGGGTCGGTCCGCCGACGCCGGCAATGCTGAGGGCACGCGCGACAGGCCGCACCTATATCCGCGCCAACGGCACCGCGCCGGAGGAGGAGGAAGCATGACCTCGCCGGTCGAGATCGTTGCGGTTGGTATGGTCACGGCCGTTGGCCTCGACGCGCCCTCAGCTTGCGCAGCAATACGCGCTAGGCTCGATGGCTTCCAGGAGACCCGTTTCGTTGGCTCACCTGCGGGTTGGCTTACGGGTGCGCCGGTACCGCTGCCACGAAACTGGATCGGCGAGAAACGAATGGCTCATCTGGCAGCCGGAGCGATATCGGAAGCCTTCGAAAATCATCCGCAAGTGCGAGGGCAGACGGCGCTCATCCTCTGCCTGCCAGAGGAGGATAGGCCTGGCCGCCCGGTTAGGGACAATCTCGCGCTGCTCCGCCTGATCAGCAAGATCGTTGAAATCGAACCTCATCTGCGCTCTCGTATCGTGTCTTATGGTCGTCCTTCCGGACATGTGGCGTTCGATCAGGCGCGCAGACTAATTGGATCTGGCGAAGCTCCCTATGTCATGATTGTAGGTGTCGACAGCTATCTGACCGGACCAACGATTTCTCACTACCTCGGCAAGGGACGGTTGCTGACGGCGGATAATTCCAACGGCTTCATTCCAGGCGAAGCTGCTGCGGCCATTCTCTGCACCCGAGCGCAAGGTAACGGTTTCAGACTCTTCGGTCTCGGTCTTTCGCGCGAGGAGGCTTCTATTTACAACGACCAGGATTTACCATTGCGCGCCGATGGCATGGCGGCTGCTTACGATGCAGCGTTCCGCGAAACCGGGATTGACATGAACCGGCTCGGTTATCGCATCGCCGACCTGATTGGCGAGCAATACTGGTTCAAGCAGACCGCGCTTGCTTCGATCCGCCTGTTGCGAGGGCGCCATGAGTTCCAGGACCTATGGTCGCCCGCGGAGTCTCTGGGCAACATTGGCGCCGCAGCCGTTCCAATTATGGTCGGCATGGCGTGGACCGCAGTCGGCAAAGGATATGCCGCTGGCAATCCGGTTCTCATCGAGGCGTCCTCCGACGCAGGTGCGTGCGGCGCCGCTGTGTTTGGTTACGGAACGAGGGCATGACCGTCTACGCCAATGGCCTTGAGGTTGCGTGCAAAGCGCAGGCCAACCAAGTCATCGCGGCCTTTCCTTACGTCTGCTTCACGCCGCCACAAACTCCGGCAACACCGCCCGGAGTTCCGGTTCCCTATCCAACGTTTGGAATGGACAGTGACACAGACAACGGAACCGGCACAGTCAAGATTGGTGGAAAGACTGTCACGCAGAAAAACAAATCCTACTACACCAGATGTAGTGGCAACGAGGCTGGCTGCGCGCCCAAGAAGAACATCATCACCTCGGTAAATACAGGCAAGGAATACGCCCACGCCTGGTCCGGCGATGTCAAGATGGATGGCGAGCCAATCAGTCGTTTCACTGACATTTCATCGAACGATCACGCCTCCCCTACAGCGGGCGGACCTCCAATGCCCAAAGTGGCCACTGCCACGCCGGCAACCTTCAAATGCTCCGATCTCGAGGTAAAGCCGTATAAGGAACTGGAATGCCCGGAAGGCTACGAAAAGGAGCATACCGTCGAGGTCCAGTTCTTCACCGCCGAAGGCGTGCGCGACCTCACCTTGGACTGCTGCAAGGACTACGACGACAAGGAGGCGCCATGTATTTGCATGAAGGCGAAATGGCTGGCAGGCGAAGCCGCCAAGGCAAAGGCGGCAGGCGCGCCCGGCAAAAAGGTAGTTGGTAAGAAGCGTAAAACTCCGCACAACCTAAAGTCGGCGGATGCCCGTAACTGGCTGAGCAACAATTCCTCCGGCAAGCTCGGCGATTTTACAGACACCTGCGTGAACAGCACGGTCAAGAATTTGGATGATCCGAAAATTCCGCTTGCCGTGCAGGCCGCTGCCACAGAGTGCCTCAAGACAGCCAATATGGAATACATGAAGAAAGCCATGAACAAATCCGAGAAGGAGGTGAAGGACAAGAAGGCCTGCCACGCGACATGTCCCAAAGCGAAGGATCAGGCTCGACTCGTGCAAGTCGCAAAAAAACGCTTGAGAAAAGCAGCGGGAGGAGAGCCCATCGTCGTGACAGCCGCAGATGTCGCTCCCTCCAAGGTTTCTTGTTAGCCGACAAAAACGCAAGAGGATGAAGCGGATGAAGATGGACAAGGAAGACCTCGAGGGATTCGCAACCGATCCGGATACTGACATCGAGTGCCTGCAGATTGCACCGTTGAGCGGCGGCAAAGTGGCGATCCTGTTTCTGCTCAGCGACGCCGACTACGTCACCACTGTCTCAGTGATCTTTGTCGTCGAAAATTTCGACCCTAAGAAAGCTCGTGGGGTCCTTGTGACTTCTGAATGGCTCATGGCGCTCTCAGCCGCGCCTTCAGGCGAGTTGTTCGCGCTTGAAGCCACCACCTGGATCTGGAGATACGGCGGTACGACTTGGACGCGTGATAAGGCCAGCGACAAAAGCCTCAGGCAGGTCTGGGCAGAGGATAACGGAGGGCCGATTACGGTTGGATCGGACGGGGTGGCTTATCGCTTGGTTGGCTCGCAGTGGCAGTCAATCACGCCCCTCCAAACTAATGAATACCTGGATATTCATGGGCATCCTAAGCAGGGCATCTATGCCTGCGGTGAGATGGGCACTCTTCACCGTCTGATTGGAACAGGCTGGCAGTCCCTGGAAACGCATCGGCACGATCGGCTGCGTGGTATCGACGTCGCGCCGGACGGCAAGATCAGGGTTGCCGGCGATGACAGCGTCTGCCTTCGAATTGCAAATGATGAAGTGACCGAGATGTCCGCCGCCGCCGACATGACATATCTCTCCGTGCGAAGCTTCAATGGCAGAGCCTACTGGGGCGATGAGGCCGGGCTCAATATCGAAACGGCCGACGCGCTTCAGCCGTTCGAGGACACCGGCATTGCTTCAGATCTCCGCACTGATGGCGAGTTCCTGTACGTCGCCGGCATCGACACCGCGTGGCGGTTTGATGGCCGAAGATGGAAGACGCTTACACTCGTCTATGATGACGGCCTTCGACTTATCTGACAGTACTCAGTTGGTCGCTCGCCCCATCCACCGACAAGTTCGGAAGGTGTTGTGGTCATGAACGGCTGTTCTGCGACAGATATGCCCGAACCTTGGCAAGGTCGAGTTCGGCAATGCGTTTCGGCGCGCCGTCGATCAACATGCGCAAGACGAACATTTCTCCGGGTTCGGGATACTCGGCGTAGAGGGCCTCCGCAATTTCCCGTCCCGCGTCGCCGGCGACCCGAAGGCCATCGAGATGAGCATCCAGCCTTTCAACGAGGCGCTCGAGCCGCTCCTCGTCCATATCGGGATTCTCGTCGGGATTCAGCAAATGATGGTCATAGACCGTCCAAAGAAACGCCGCCATTTCCGCGTGCTGCCGCACAATCTCGCGCAGGATAACGTTGGGCATCAGTTCAAGTTCACCGATGCCCCACGAATACGGTTCGTAGCGCTGGCATGGCTCGTCACGTAAGTGCCGCGGATCGTGATGCGTCCGTCCTTTTCCATGATGATTGTGGCCTTGCCGCAGCGAAATTCAATTCGCTCGTTCGCATTGATCCGCACACATTCTCCGTCTCGAACGACGTGCGGTGCATTGGACTTGTGCGCCGGGTCAACGATGCGCCCGACAATCAGTGGCCGACCTGGGTCGCCGTCCTGAAAGAGCAGTGCCACTTCGGCGCCGATCATGCCTGAAGTCAATTCCGTGAGGCTTCGCGCTGAAACGGCAGTTTCCATTGGATTGCCGGGAAAAACCACAAGAGGTAATTCCTCGCCGAAACCCAAGAAAATACCGATCACAACGCCATCGATCCGTTCTTTTGTCACCGCCATGGCGCGCCCTCAGTTCTGCTTTATCTCCGAGCCCTTCATTGTAATGTCGCTCGAGGCTTTCACGTTGATCTTGCCGGACCCCTTGATGGAGATGTCCTTGCCTTCGATGGTGATAGTCCCGTCTTTCTTCATCGTGATTGTCGCGGACCCGCATTTAAGCGCTATCGAATCGCCGGCCTCAAGCAGAAACGTTTTGCCCACATTTACGGTCGTATCCTCGCCGACGCGGGTCATGCTGCCTTTAGCGATCTTGATTTCGTGAGCCGCGCCAATCTCGGTTACGTCATTGTTGGCGATCTTGGTGTTGCGGTCCTTGCCTATTTGAGAAGCCTGGCTGCTGGCGATCGCGAAGCTTTGGTCCGCTCCCACCTGGACGCTCTGGCTGGCACCAATATTCCAACTATCGGAAGCCCCGATGTCGTGGCTCTGCGTGGTGCCAACCGTGACCGACCGCGAAGCCCCAATAGTGTTCGTCTGTGCCGCGCCGACGCTGCGTGTCTCGGTGGCGCCCACCGTGTCGATGCGCGCCGCCCCCACGGTCACCGTCTGCACCAGTCCGACCGCCTGAGAATGACTGGCGTCGATGTTCTCCGTCGAGTTGGCTATGACGTGGATCGTCTCGTTGGCGCCGACGATCAGCGAGCGATTCGCGCCTACCGTCTCGGTGTCGTTGCTGCCGATATTGGTCGTTTGATTGACGCCAATCTTGACTGTCTTGTTATTCCCGACGTCTTCGTCGAGGTTGTGGCCGACGGAGTGCTTGGCGTCGTGGTCGATGCGGTCGGACTGGTCGTGCTGCACGGTCTTGTTGCGATCATGCTTGATCAGCAAATGGTGATCTTTCTGCGCCTGGAAGTTGACCAGCTCGGAACCGGCCTTATCGTCGAACATCAACTCGTTGTAGCCACCGCCACCTTTTGACGAATTCGACTTCCAGCCCGATTGCGTCGCGTTGCCCGGCAGCCCGTAAGGCGGCATCTCGGCGGCATTGTAGACCCGGCCGGTGATGATCGGCAGGTCCGGATCGCCCTCGATGAAATCAACGATGACCTCCTGGCCGATACGTGGGATCTGGATGAACCCCCAGCCGCTACCGGCCCAGGTCTGCGACACGCGCACGAAACAGGACGAGTTCTGGTCCTTCTTGCCGAGGCGGTCCCAATGGAATTGTACCTTCACACGCGCGTATTTGTCGGTGAAGATTTCCTCGCCCGACGGGCCGACGACGGTCGCTGTCTGCGGGCCGCGCATGATCGGACGCGGCGTGATGCGCGGCGGCCGGTAGGGCAATTTGGTGGGCGCCACGCCAAGCACCACCTTGAAATTCTCGTTGTGGGCCTCGTTCTGGGTCCGATAGCCTGGATCGAAGAGCCGGTATTCGGCGCTTGTAACCAGATATTCAGCATTTTGGTCGTCGCGCGGAAAGCTTTCGAGCGTGAATTTGCAGCCTGAAAAGAGGCCGCGCACGGTGCCCACCGCCGTACTGTGCTGGTGCACCGCCTGAAGTTCCTCGCGGCGGATACCCGCAATCTTATCGCCCCGCCCGACATCGAGATGCGCGCCGGGCTGGCGATAGTTTTCGCCCGAGGCTTCCTTGTGGCTGAACGGCTGGGCGGATTTCGCCATCAGATCGGCGCCTGGCTTCTCGAAATCATAGTCGGTATGGGCATAGGCGCCTGGCCGCACCGCACTGCCCGGGATCCATTCGGTAATGTATTCGACATCGCGCCGCGAGCCGTGCCCTTCGAAATTATAGAGCACCTTTTCATAGCCTGGCGCCGGCTTCAGCTTGCTCATCGCATCGCACAGGACCAGCGTGTGCTTGCCCTCGTCATGCTCGAAGAAATAGAAGATGCCTTCGTGCTCGAGCAGCCGCTGCACGAAATCGAGATCGCTCTCATCATACTGCACGCAATATTCGCGCGAGGGATAAGACCCCTGCAGCCGCTTTTCGAATTTGGCGATGCTGTATTTGGAGAATATCTTTTCGATGATCTCGACCGCGGTCATGTTCTGGAAAATGCGGCAGTCCGTGGTATCGCCGAGGAACCAGAGCCACGGCCTGACGGTTGCCTCGTAGAACGCCAGCCGGTCCTCGATGCGGGTTAGCTTGAAATCCGAGACCAGGCCGCTGAACCAGCGCTTTGGATCCGATTCGCCTTCGACCGAAACGAGGCCGCCCAGCATCCTCAGCGGATCGATGTCACGGCTCTTGCTGACGAACCCGACAGTATAGGCGAAAGATCGGCTGATCTCGTCACGACCGACAAGATGGGTAAAGGTCAGCACATCGGCGCCAACCGGCGTCTGCACAACCGTGGCACGTTCGTTCGGCATGGGTCGTGCCCCTCCTGGACGCCGCCCTCAGTGTGATGGATTGAAGCCCCCGCCCTGCAAACTGCATCACGTTCGGGAAGTTTTCGAATTCACCGCACCGGACCATTGCAAGCCTAGCATATGTTTTCTGGCGGCCAAACAAAAGCAATGGCTAACCGTAGAGTGCATTCATGTTAAACGCACCTCTCCCACCGCGCTGGCAAGCTGCTAGAATACCTTGGATTTCAGCGTTGACAGTGGCCTCGAATGTTCATTTCGCTCCAGATCAGCAATGTCGACAGGCTGCCGCCAGGGGTCGCGACGAGCTATGCCGCGCGCGACCGCAGCTTTGAAATCGGGCGCGAAAGTTGCGACTGGACACTCTCGGACCCCGACAAAATCATCTCGGGCCGGCATTGCGAAGTCCGCTATCAGACGGGCTCGTTCTGGCTTTATGACCTCTCGCGCAACGGCACTTTCGTCAACGGCTCCAGCCAGCGCATCAATGCGCCGCATCGACTGACCCGAGGCGACCGGCTGCTGATCGGCCGCTATGTCATCACCGTTTCGATCGATGAAGAGCGCGGCGCCACCGGTCATGCGCAAGCAAGGACCGGTTCGACGCAACGCGAGTTGTCGCGCTCGAGGGGAAGGCCGGTTGAACTCGGCAGTACACCATTCCTCAATCCGGGGCAGCAGCGACCGGGCGAGGCAGCGCCCATCTCGACGCCTTCGGCGCCGCTGCCCAGCCCGGCTGTCCCAGCCAAGCAGCCGGCGGATGCGGTCGGAATACTTCGCGACATCGCCTTGGCGGCCGGTCTGTCGCCGGAGCTGTTGTCGTCACGCGACCCGCATGACGTCGCGACCGAGATCGGCGGGGTCTTGCGAACCACGGTCGAGCAACTGTCCCTCCTGCTCAAGGCGCGCGCGGCGGCCAAGGTGCTCGCCAAGAGCGCGCACCGCACGATGATCGGCGCCGAGGACAACAACCCGCTGAAATTCGTGCCGGGGACCGACGACATGCTGGAGATCATGTTTGCCAAGCGCCGGGCAGGCTATCTCGATGCCAAACGTAGCATCGAGGACGCGTTCGGCGACCTGAAGACCCACGAAATCGCAACCTACGCCGCCATGCAGGCCGCACTCGCGAGGCTGCTCGACGACCTGTCGCCGGAGGCGATTGCCAAAAAGATCCCGCCTGCCTCCTTTTCATCCAGGAAAAGCCAAGCCTGGGATGCGCTCGTCGCTACGTGGCGCACGATGGAGGACAAGCATGAAAACGGCATGCTGGATGTCTTCCTCGCCTATTTCGCTGAAGCCTATGCCAGGGCCTGTAAGCAGAAATAGCCGTACTCGCCAAATCTCGTTAGCACCGCTCTTACGGGCTCTATTACGAGCCCCATAGAAGAGGCCGCTTGCTTGATCAGCCCGCTTTCCGATTTCAATCGGCTGCCTGTGCGACTAGAATACACACGGGCGCTTGCCAAGGCTGGCAGAGCGGCGCGGCTTGGGGCGTGTGCAGGAATGTCATGTTTCGGCAAGATCAGGCTTTCCACGCGGCTCGCTGCTGATCCTGACCCTTGCGCGCCGCTTTCCCCTCCCGTGAAAGATGTTCGTTGCACCTCGACGGTGGTGCGCCGATGAGCTCGAAGGACGATTCCTCCGAGCCTCCGGACAAAACCGTCATCCGCGCGCCACGGCCAAGGCAAAAGCGGCTTTTGGCCCCCGGTCGTTCCGGTGCGCCAAGCGTGCCCCCTCTTCCATCACCCGCCAGGGAATCGACGGTGTTCGACCCCGGCGTCGGCCGGCAGACGCCCCCCGGCTGGTCGTCCCGAACCGTGGTCATTCAGGACGACGAAGCGGTGCCTGCAAGGGCACCGGCGTTGCAGCAGGATGTCTTGCTCAACGCCACCGTCGGCGTGAAGTATGCCGCGGCCAATCCTATCCTTGCCGCCGCAGCCCCCTTGCTCATGCTTTTCGGCCAGTTGCGGTTGATACCGGTCGAATGGCAAGCGGCCGCTCTGGCGGAGCATACCGCAGACGTTATCGAGAGGTTCGAGCGTACCACCGCCAAAGCCGGAATTGGGGAAGAAGACGCGCGGATCGCAAAGTTTGCACTTTGCGAAACTGCCGACGATCTCATCGGCAACCTACCCTGGCCGGAAAAGCAAAGCTGGGCTCAGCACAGTATGGTGGTGAGGTTCTTCCACACGCAGTCCACAGGTGCGGGCTTTTACGAAGCGCTGAACAATATCCTCACCAAGCCTGAAGCGCATTGCGACCTGCTCGAATTGATGCATGCCTGCCTGTCCCTGGGATTCCAGGGCCAGTATCGGGGGTTGCCGCGTGAACGCAACGCGCTGGAGCGCGTCCGGCACGACGTCTACGACACATTGCGCTATTTCCGGCCGCGTGCCGCCGAAGACATTTCGCCGCGGTGGCAAGGCATGGCGGCGGCGCTGGCCAGGCCAGGAGTGCGGCTGCCGCTGTGGGCTATCGCAGCCGCCGCGGCGACCCTGGTGACGGCGGCCTTTTTCTGGCTAAGGATATTGATCACCAATGAAGGCGATGTAACGGCCGGCGAGTTGCTGGCGCTCAATCCTTCCACCCCGGTTACCATTGAACGCGCCAGCGTGGCGGCACCCAGCGAACCGGTGCAAGCCAACCCGCCACCACCTCCTGCGAACACCACGCAGATCGACCGCATCCGAAAGGCACTCGCCAAGGAGGTCGCCGGCGGCGGACTGAGCGTCGGCACGAAGGGCGACTTCATCGTTGTCGAGATCAGCAACCAGCTTTTGTTCGTATCAGGCCAGGCCGAGTCGACGGCACAATTCCAGCCCATCGCGGCGGACATTGCCACGGCGCTCGATGCCGAACCCGGACCGATCAAGATCGTCGGCCATACCGACAATGTGAAGCCAAAGAAGTCGAGCCCGTTCAAGTCGAATTTCGATCTTTCCGTGGCGCGCGCAAAAGCGCTGCAGGCCCTGATGGCCAAGCAGTTGAAGGACACATCGCGCCTGAGCGTCGATGGCAAGGGCGAAGACGAACCCATCGCCGACAATGCGACGGCTGAAGGGCGCGCCAAGAACCGCCGCGTCGACGTGATAATCCCAAAGGAGGACGCGTTGTGAGCGGGCGCGGCCAGGAGCGGCTGGTCGGCTGGGTGCTGCCGATCTTCAGCGTGCTTGCCTTGGCCGGCTACTCGGCCGCCATCTGGTATGCCGGACCCCTGATCCGCTTCGCCGATACCCGCCCGCTTGGGTCCGTGTGGCTCAGGGCGGTGATCATCGGTGCGACCATGGCGGCGCTTGCACTGTTCTACGGCATTCGCTTCTGGCAAAGGCGCAAGGCGCAAAAGGCACTCGAAACGGCCATCGTGCGCAGCGACGAGCGGAGCGACGACTCACAGGTGCTCGAAGCACGCATGAGTGAAGCCATCGCAACGCTGAGGCGGACGAGCCGTAAGCGCAACTTCCTTTATGATATTCCCTGGTACATCATCATCGGGCCGCCAGGCGCCGGCAAGACGACGGCGCTGGTCAATTCCGGGCTGAAGTTTCCGCTTGCGGGCTTCGGCAATGCCCAGCCGGTGGCCGGCGTCGGCGGCACACGGTTATGCGACTGGTGGTTTACCGACGAAGCGGTGCTGATCGACACGGCCGGCCGCTACACGACGCAGGAATCGGACCGCGAGCGCGACAAGGCAAGCTGGCTTGCATTCCTGCGACTACTCAAGAAAAGCCGCGTCAAGCAACCGATCAACGGCGTGATCCTCGCCATCAGCCTCGCCGATCTTATCAGCCTCGACGACCAGCAGATCGAGCCGCATATCACCGAGATAAGAAGCCGCCTGCGCGAATTGCACGAGACGCTGAAGGTCCAGTTTCCCGTCTATCTGCTTTTCACC
>NZ_VFVQ01000027.1:0-63639 GCF_006442195.1 Mesorhizobium sp. B2-3-13 | reverse complement strand
CAAAACCCCTTCGGGCCAAAAGTGTTACCCATGTCTCCGGTATAAACCGTAACCTATGTGTCCGGAACGGACCCGAAGGCCCTGGCGGAGAGGGAGGGAGAAGATCCCGGAAATTCCCTCATGAACGCTTTCAAAGACTTAGGCCGGATCGCAGACCTGGAAGCTCACGAAAATGTACCAGAAGTCTGTACCAGAGCCAGTGGAATTGCGCCGACTTGCCATTATTTCCATCAAAATGTTCCACCAATTTCCAGGCGATAGAGCTGCTTTGTCCTCCGCAGATTTCGTCATGAGCCCGAAATTCAGGGAAGACCTTTGTAGCCATTTTAGCGGCCAAACAGCCGCGTTCGACTTTCTCGGAGAGCCTGGGAGCGCGCGCGGCTCAAGGCTTTGTGCGCCCCTTTATTACGGAAAGGCAGCGATTTTGGAGGCAGTCGAGAGGACTAGAGTTTTTGAGCTGATTTGTCGGCGGCAGCCCGAATGTAATTAATTTCACTGGCTACCTGCTTCAGCCAATACATTGCCGTAAAGTGATCAAGGGAGCCATCGTACTTAGTGAGGCGAATGACCGATGAGTTGTTCGCGAAGGTCACAATCTCATTGTGGAATACCGCTCCAAACCCGTTCTGCACGTCCTCGACATCAGCACTCGTCGGCTTGCCAAATCGTTTGACGTAAGCCTCAGATATTTCGCCGAATTTTTCCACCGTTGGCGTCCACACCTCGATCAGAAACAGCACGTAACTACCGCCGCTTCCGAATTTATAAAAGTAAAAATAGTTGTGTCGCGTGGACGTACTGCCGAAATCCATATCGACTTGGAAAATATCACCGTTGTGCCCTTTGTAGACAATCACGCAGGTAATGCCACCGACATCGCGGAAGGGTTGCTTAAACTCGAACGCCATCTTTTTATGCTCTTCCTGGCTGATCGGGTCATTGGAGCAAACAGGATATGCATCGCTTTCGCCGGAAAGGCGGCTGCTTCTAAACTCATCAACCGTCATGCCGAGTTTGAAGTTAAGGCGTGTGTAGGCGTCAGACCAATCAGACGCCGGCGAACCGATAGGCGTGTCCTCTGAGACCTTGCTCGCAACGTCAGCATCACTCGCGCTTAGATCGTTCCGAGTAGAAAGATCCGCGCTTGGCTTCGCGCTCATCCAGCGTATCGCGAAGTTCGTAGCAGCAAATGAAAGCGGTCCGACGACGGCTATCAGGCCCGCCAAAAGAGCAAGCCGCAGGATCTGGTTGCCCGACCACGAGCTATGTCTCGAAATTCCCATCTCAGCGTACGCCCCCATCGCCACGTTTCGGGAAACCCACTGAGAGACGCTCCACAGGGATACCGAAACGCAGTGAAATTGTAGCTGAGTTGCAATTTTCTGCAAATAGATTGCATATTTTCAAAAAACTCCGATTTCCGATCCCTAAAGCCGGCGCTGACCCGCCTCTACACCTCATGGTGTGGAGAAGCGAATGGAAGACCTGCGGAAGCGGTTCGGTCGATTGGTGATGACGCACCGCAAGCGCGCCGGCTACACCCAAGAGCAACTTGCCGAGCGCGCGGGCATCAGCATCGATACGGTTTCAAAAATCGAGATCGGCGCGACCGGGGCACGCTTCCCTATGATCGAGAGGATTGCAGCGGCCCTTGAGGTAGATGCTGCCGAGCTATTCAGCCCTGAAGTTCCCTCTGGGGCATTGCGGCGAGGTCTATTGCTCGAATTGACTACCCGGTTGGCTGGGCTGTCTGATGATAAGCTTCGGTGGATAAATGGCGTTGTAGAGGCGGCGCTAAGAAACAAAAGCTGACAAGGCTATCCAGGCACCTGTGTGCTTCGCCCGATTAGAGCCCAGTTCGGCGAAGGAACAGGCGAGATCAATCGGACGAAGTGAAATTAACTTCACATGGGTTTGCCACCGCGCGAGTTCACGCAGCAAGAGCCCGTCGGAAGCGGTTCGGGCGGCCAAGCCAATCGTTTTTGTGTTATCGCCGCAGACAGCTAGACATTCAGTTTGTTCGCTGGAAGCCTGGCGCGCCGGTATATCGGGCCGTCAAAAGACCAATCGCCCAAAAATCGCATACAGGCGAGCCGATTTCGTCCTGGGCGGCCTTGGTCAAGGTGGGCTGATGGATTGGGTGCTGGGCAAAATCGGCGATTGGCGTGCCTTTGGCGTCCATTGGCGTGGGGTTGAATGCGACGGTGGCAGGATCAAACGGAGCCAGTGTCAAACAGAAGGCGAAATGTGCGAAACCTAGAGACGCGAGACTAGAGGTCGGTACGGCCCGAACGGTGCAGCCCCCCGCTCGGCCCGTGGTCTGCTCGTCGCGGCTACACCCGCGTGTGTCTAGTCTCTGTTCGGTACTGCCTATTCCTCGGCAAAGAAGTCTTCATCCAAGCGCTTAAATTCGAGAGCGCGGCTTAGCCGAACCCCGACGCCGTGCTCAATCATAAGATCGGCGAGGCGCTGACCATCGATTAAGATGACGCGCTGAGTGAGGTGTTTAACGAAATCGCGTGCCTGCGAGCTGAAGATTGAGGTCGTGACGAACACGCCCTTAGTCGCCCCCAGCCCTACGAGGCTTCCCACAAAGGCTTGCACGTCGGGACGGCCCACAGTGTTGGTTTCGGCATATCGCTTGGCTTGCACATAAACGCGATCAAGGCCGAGAGGGTCCTCGTTGACCACGCCATCGACACCGCCGTCACCAGAGCGCCCGAGTTGGGCAGCGGCATTTTTGTGCGATCCGCCATAGCCCATGGCAACAAGTAGATCGACAATCAAATGCTCAAAGAAGCCGGGGCTGTTCTGGACAATCCGCTCTAGCAGTTCCGCCCGTAAAGCCAACTGGACGGATCGGAACGCCGCTTCGATTTGCTCCTCTGGTGTAGATGGCGAGGCAGCATCTGTCAGCGTGATATCGGCTGAGTTGGATGTTCCTGTTTTTTCGGCAGCCTCGGCTCCCACCTTGTAGAATTCTCGGAAGTTCGGGCTATTCAATAGGAGGTCCACGTCGATACGGGCAGGCTTTGTCGCTAACAACGCCCGCCCAGCCTCAGTTGCGACGAAACGTCCGCGAGCAGGCGAAGCGATCAAGCCAGCCTTCGACATGTAGAACTTTGCCCAATGAATGCGATTGTGCAGAATGCGTTGCCGTCCGCTGGGCAGCAGTTCCTCGCGCTCTTCTTGGGTCAGATTAAACTCGTCGGCGATCCGGTTTTCCACGTCAGCAACGCGTTTTTCACCTTCGGCGGAAAGGCGCAGGACGGGCAACATGAGCGACTGATAATCAGGAATGGACATCGGGAAATCGCTGGGAAAAGTTCATGACGACACACCCTCGCGAGCCTCGCGCAGTGCACGGCTGAAAAGGTGCTCGAAAATGCGATCTCGATCTTCGGCGTTAGTCATGATGATGTTTTGCAGGCTGCTGTCGCGCTGATACTGCTTGATGGTTTCCTCAAGCAGGCGACGCACGAACGTGGGGCGGGAAACATCAGGCGGGTTGTTCCGCAATACCGCTGCCATATCCTCGTCAAGCGCTTTTCGTTTCACTTGCTCTAGCCGGATGAAATCCTCGTCGGTGAACTGCGTTCCGTGCCTCTCATTAAATGACTTGACGATCTCTGAAAGGGCCTTCGCCTCATCCTCGGTATACGGCTTCGCGCCAAATTCGCTTATTGCCGTCAGCGGCTTTGTATCTGCCGCATTCAGCGAAGCCGAACCGGTCTCTTTCTGCTGCACCCGGAATGCCCTTAGCCTGAGCATTTCATCGGTGATTTCGACTTCCGGCGGCTGCTCGCGATTTGGAAGCACCCGGTCGAGCCAATCGACGTAGGCGAACAGCTTTTCGAGGTTTGTATCACCGAGCCGAACTATCTGGGCGACAAAGCTGTAGAACCGCTTGTAGCTGCGAAGCAGTTGGCGAAACTCCTCTTGTCGTCCGTCGTCGGCTTCTGCCTCGAACCGGGCCACGGCGTTGCGGACCAATGCCTCCAATGTCACGCGATCCTGGGTAGAAAGCGCACCCTTGAAGAAGGTAGCAGCGAAACGCTCGATCTCCCCGCTATCGAGATAACCGAAAGTGCGGATGCGTGTTTCCAACTGGTAGATTTGGTTCTTGTCGGATACCGCTTCGATGCTCGAAATCTCGAAAAACGGGCGGAAGGCCTCCTTGATGTCATCCATCGTATTTTGAAAATCGAGGATGAAGGTGCGTTCCTTGCCGGGGTAGGTTCGGTTCAGCCGGGAAAGGGTTTGCACGGCCTGTAAACCGGCGAGCTTCTTGTCGATATACATGCCGCAGAGCTTCGGCTGATCGAACCCAGTCTGGTACTTCTCAGCGACGATCAGCACTTGGTACTCGGGCGTGTCAAAACGGCGCGGAAGTTCCGTCTCACTAAAGGTGTTCAACTCCGCTTCGGTGTATGTGTTGCCATCAATATGGAGTTCACCAGAGAACGCGACGAGCGCTTTCAAGTCGCGATAACCCTTGTCCTCGATGTATGCTCTTAGTGCGAAGAAGTACCGGAGTGCGCTTTCGCGGCTGGCGGTGACGATCATGGCCTTTGCCTGACCGTCAAGTTCGGTTCGGACGTGGCGACGGAAATGCTCGATGATGACCTCGATCTTTTGATTGAGCGCCGTGGGATGAAGAGCAGCGAAACGAGCCACCTTCCGTTGCGCTCGGCGCGTGTCCAGTTCCGGGTCATCGGCGATAGTCTTCTCCAAAGCATAATATGCCTTGTAGGTCATATAGTTCTGCAGCACGTCGAGGATGAACCCCTCCTCGATGGCTTGTCGCATTGAATAGAGATGGAACGGGTGTGGAAGGCCACCCGAGCCCATCGTTCCAAACCGTTCGAGGGTGACGTTTCTAGGCGTAGCGGTAAAGGCGAAGTAGCTAATGTTCGACTGCGGCCCCCGTTGGCGCTGATATTCCGCAATGAGTTCTTCGATCTCGTCCGAAGTGGTCGCCTCGTCTTCACGGCTAAGCGCGTCGTTCAAAGCCTGCGCACTCTTGCCGGATTGCGATCCGTGCGCCTCGTCGATCAAGACGGCAAAACGGCGTGTGCCTTGGCCGGTGATTACCCGCAGATGCTCGGTCGAGAACTTCTGGATCGTCGTGATGATAATCTTCGCTTGGCCCTCGATTGCGGTCTTCAACTGGCGCGACGTACCGTCGATCTTGCGGACGACGCCGGGCGTTTGCTCGAACTGCGCAATTGTGCCCTGGAGCTGGCGGTCGAGCACTACGCGATCCGTGACGACAATCGCGGTATCGAAAACCGGCTTATCCGCCTCGTCATGGAGGGTTACCAGCCGATGCGCTGTCCAAGCGATGGTGTTGGACTTCCCCGATCCTGCCGAGTGTTGGACGAGATAGTTCCTGCCGCCACCGTTGGCGCGTGCATCGGCGATCATTTTTAGAACGGCGTCGATCTGATGGAAGCGCGGGAAGATTAGCGCCTCCCTGCCGTCACCTGTGTCGAGATGGACGAAGCGTCCGATGATGTCGAGCAGGATGTCTCGCGACAAGATCGCCCGTCCCTCTGGCTGATCCGCCCAGAGATAGGCAATACGAAACTCATCCGTGATTTCGGGGTTACCCGCTCCCCCATTGCTCCCTCGGTTGAACGGCAGGAAGCGCGTCTTGCCGTTCTGAAGGCGCGTGGTCATGGATACATTGTCCTGATCCAGGGCGAAGTGAACCAGGGCTCCGCGCTTGAAGGTCAATAGCGGTTCGTTCGCTGGCGCTCGATCATAGCGATATTGCCGTTCGGCATGGCGGAATGTCTGTCCCGTGAGAGTGTTTTTCACTTCCAAGGTGGCGACCGGCAGGCCGTTGACGAAGAGCACCACGTCGATGGCGTTCTCGTTCTTCGCGCTGTACCGCAATTGCCGGACGACGCTAAGTGAGTTCGCTTCAAACAGGCGGACGAGGGCCGGGTTGACGTTCGACGCGGGCTTGAAAGCAGCGAGAAAGAACTTGAGGTTCGGGACCAGTTTCACGCCGTTGCGAAGCACATCGAGAGTGCCACGCTGCTTCAGACCCTGTTCAAGCTGCTTGAAAAATTCGGCCTCGGACGAAGCTCCATATTGGCTTTCGAGCTTTCCCCATTCGTTAGCCTGAGTAGCCTTTATGAAGTCGAGAACAAGCACCTTATCGAGGGCGGATGCGCGGTCAAAGTCCTCGGGTAAACGGGGACGGTAACCTTGTTGCTCGACCAGAGCCTTGCAGAGATGGACTTCCAGAACCTCTTCGCGGTGAACGGTCCCTTCGGAAAAGCCCTTGGCGTAAGGATGCGAAATCGGCGGCTCTTCATAGTTCATGGTCGCCAACCCCTCGCCATCTTGATCTCGTCCACAACGCGGACGAGCGCGGTATTCAAGGCCAGCATGGCGGCTTGGAGGTGCGGTACACTGATATAGGCTTCGAACCCGACCGGAAGATCGTTGCCATCTATTGGCGTGCCGTAGTCGCCATATCGGAAGCCAGTCGATTGCGGGTCTATCGCCGCCAGTTCTCGCATACGTCGAACGATCCATTCGGGCACGTCTTGTTTGTACCGCGTCCTGACCATCTCCACGAAACTGTCCGTGAGAGCGATAAGGTCATGGATGCGTTTTTGGCCTGGCAATGCTGCCTTAAGGATCAATTCGCACGCATGTCGGTAAAGAAACAAAGCCGCATTGCCGACCCGATAGTCTTCAACACGTTGGTCCTTGATCGCTTCGATCAATTCATTTGCCGCAGCAAAATATTCCTCTGCGAGCGAGGCGTTGTTTGCCTGCATCATACCGCCGAGGGCAAAACCATGAGGTCCAGACCAGCCGTTCTCCCGTGCATGATGTTCGGCAAGCTCTTCAAAGAGCGGGCGCGTCATTGCCTCTTCGGTGAAGATGTCTTCCAACGACATCGTCATGCGAACATGTCCGGCGTCATCGTGTGGGCAGTGCGGGGGCCTTTGCCCTTAGGGACAAGGCCGTTGCGCTTCATCCAGTCAAGCCAATGGCGCAAATCGGCGTCCTTGAATTTCTCGCCCTTTTCCATGTGCCATTCGGTGAGGACGCCGCTGATGATCGCTGCATCATCCGGCTGTTGCCCATCCATCAACATATCATTCCAGACAGCGTAGAGCGTGGCGACGGCTTCGACTTGTCGGCGATCCAGGTCACTCAAGAGGATGATCAGGTTTCGGAGTGCACCAACGCGCTGGCGGCCAAGCAAGGTCTTGAGGTCGTCGGCATGCTGGCCCGCCCTGGTGAGCGGCATGTAGATGACAGCCCCGCCGACCCCATCTGACTGCTTGACGCGATAGAACCCCTCCAATTCCAACAACCGCTCCGTCTCATCGATCAAAGCACGGTCAAACGGACCTGCGGCTTCACGAAGATAGTTGCCCTGTAGCTCGCTTATGCCGACATGAGTTTCGGCCAAAAAGAGTTCCTTTTGCAGCTTCACCCGACCGAATTTCGCATTGCCCTGATGTCGGTGAGTGATCTCCGCACCGACCAACAGGCGGAATTTGCTGCGGTGGGGCTTTGTTGTCATGGCGGGCAGCTTCGCCCGGACGTCGAGCTGGCCTGTAACGGCGGCAGTAGCCAGGGCGGCGCGGCGTGCGCGTAGAAGGCTGATGCTCCGTTCGGTCAGTGTGAGGAGCGAGTTGATACGCGCAGTTTCGTTCTCAATGTGATCGGCGATTGCGGCTTGCTCTTGAACATCCAGTTTCGGCAGTCGCACTTTTCGGAAATGGCCGAAATTCAGGTCTTGGCCGTCTCTGATGAAGTTCGAAGTCAGCCTAAGCGCCTGGATATAGAGGCTTGATTTCAGAAGTGCCCCGTAAAAACGACCTTCGACATTTGGTCCCGGCTTCAGTACCGAATACGAGGACCGTACACAGCCCTTCGCGTGCGCACGCTCAAGCCCGCCATCCATGCTGCGCATGCTGATCACGAAATCTCCGATCTCAACATGCTTGCGCATTTCCAAGTTGACAACGGCTAGCGTGACCTGCCTTTTTTCGATCTCCTCAAACTCCGAGAGAGGGATCACCCCGTACTTCTGAGTGGCGGATAGCAACTGGTCGCCATCGCGGGCGCGCTCTTTGCTTTCGGTAAAAAGTGCGGTTGGCCGAACTACCTGCCAGTGGGCAGGTATCTTGCCGAGCCAGTCAACGCCCGTTTCCTTGAGTTCTACATCTGTGTCTATGCCTCGTGTCACCGCATGGGCGACTACCGCCAGCCGCATTTCTTTCAGCAGCACGATGAAGCGTGACCGCCTCTCAATCAATCGGTCAGTGCGGGCGATTTCGTGGTCAAGATAGGCGGCGATAGCCTTTTGGATGTCGTAGGTAGGGAGTGCAATCCGCGCGCCCATCATGCGGCGTGTATCGATACTTTCAACCGTTGCACCGAATTGCCTCCACTCCAAAAGCAGTTCGGAACTCTGACCTTCAATCCACCATGTCAGAAAGCTACCATCGACCTCCTTCGACAGCCGAAACGCCTTCATATCTTGATTGAGCGTTAGGCGTCGTCCTGCGATTGCTACCGGCAGGGTGTGGCGTAGAATGCCCGAGCGAACGACAATCAACGGCGATCCGGGTTCCACGTAGGTTGTTGCGCTGCCATCGACAGCTTCCTCTGTGATGTAGTCCTCTGTCTCCGAAACGATGCGGGTCTTCATGTCTTTTGGAGAAGCCCACGGCACTGCGCCGCCCGTCCAAAACGCAGCTTCCCCCTTTGACGGTGTTCCGCCGCCGACCAAGCGAGAGATATGCCGAAGGCGCTTTACCGGCCAAGACGTCTCGGCCCGAGCAAGACGCGCCGCTTCAAGCTGGTCGCTCATCCTGCGACCTCATTCAGGAGGCCAGCGATTTCCGCTTCCAGCGTCTTCAGTTCGGCGTCGATCTCAGCGAGCGGACGTGGCGGGACGTAGCGGTAGAAATAGCGGCTGAAGTTGATTTCATAACCGACCCGACCAACGCCCTTGTCGGCGTCATCCCTGTACGTTTCGTCCACCCATGCTTCGGGAACGAACTGCGTTACTTCGCGGGTTACGTATTCCTGCCAATCTTCCTTCAACGGCACGAGTTCGTAATCACGAAGCTCCGCGTCTGGTTCAGGACCGCCGTTGCTGTCGAGGCAGATCGCAGCAGTCTCGTCCCGCTCTGAAAGCGCCGAAAGGATCGCCTTTTTGACCGGAGTGGCGACCTTCACACCGGCTCCTTTTAGCGCCTTGGCCAAGGCAGCCTCAAATGAAGGCCGATCCTTGAACAGCGAATTGGGTAGCCGATCAGTGACCACGTTAAGCACGTCCTCCTGTTCCGATGGGTCGAGTTTCAGGAAGGGCTTGGTGAGCGTCAGCCTCTCGATACGTTCCGGGTTCGCTTGGAAATTCAAGCGGAGAGGCTGCTCGATCTTGATCTCGCGATAGCCGAAATCTGTCGTGTCGAAGATCCTCGATACGTCGGCCCACTCGCCACCGCCATTCGCCATCTCATGGAAAATATGGACGATTGTCTCGCGAGCGTCGTCGCGAATTTCCCGGCGCTTCGAACCGAGGCTTTTGCGCATGGGCTTCCAGAACCGCTCACCCGACGCATCGATCAACTGGACCTTGCCTCGACGCTTCGGCTCCTTGCGGTTCGTCAAAAGCCAAACGTAAGTTTGTATGCCGGTGTTGTAGAAAAGGTCGGTGGGGAGCGCGACGATGGCCTCGATCCAGTCCTTCTCCAGCATCCAGCGGCGAATTTCGCTCTCGCCCGATCCGGCTCCGCCGGTGAATAGCGGCGACCCGTTCATGACGATGCCGACGCGCGATCCCGCTTCATCGTCACGCATCTTGGAAATCATGTGCTGAAGGAATAGAAGCTGCCCGTCCGAAATGCGTGGCAGACCCGCTCCGAACCTGCCATTCTTACCGAGCCGTTCGTGCTCGTCTTTGATCGGATCGGCGTATTTTTTCCAGTCCACGCCATAAGGCGGGTTCGACAGCATGTAGTGGAAACGTCTCCCCTTGTGGGCGTCGTGCGTCAGCGTGTTGCCGAAAGCGATCTGTTCCGGGTCGTGCCCGGTGACAAGCATGTCCGATTTGCAGATGCCGAAGCTCTCTCCATTGAGTTCCTGACCGAATAGTTCGACCCGGATTTTCTCATTGAACGCCTTCATGCCCTCTTCGGTCAGAGCAAGCATGCCGCCTGTTCCACAGGCCGGGTCATAAACCTGCCGGATGATGCCGTCGCCGACGAGGGCGGGGGCGTCATTGACGAGAAGCAGATCGACTATGAGGCGGATGACCTCACGGGGAGTGAAGTGCTCGCCCGCAGTCTCGTTCGAGATTTCCGAAAAACGGCGGATTAAGTCTTCAAACAGGTAGCCCATGTCGAGCGTCGAAATGGACTGGGGCCTAAGGTCGAGCGCAGCGAACCGCTCGAACACTTTCCAGAGGATCGCCGCTTCATTTAGGCGTTTCAACTGGTCCGTGAAAAGGAACTTGTCGAGGAAGACATCCTTCACGGACGGAGAAAAGCTGGTGATGTAGGTTACAAGGTTGCCGTGCAGATCGGAGGCGTTCTGCCCTCTCAATACCGAGAATGTCAGTTTGCTGGTGTTGTAGACACGAATGCCGCTGCCCACAGCCCCGTAGAGCATCATTTCGCGGGTCTGCTCGTCAATGCCCTCCGGCAATGAAGCGAAAGCGGCCCGAACGGCAGCCCTCGAAGGTTCAAGAATGCAATCGAGCCGTCGCAAAACGACAAAGGGCAGAATGACCTTGCCGTACTCCGACTGCTTGAAGTCGCCGCGCAGAATTTCGGCGATCTGCCAAACAAAATTGGCAAGCGATTGCACTTGTGGAGCTGGTGACGGCATGTCGTTTTTTCTCGGTCGTTCCCTCCGACCGAGCGGCACCTATGATCGAGACGTCACACGCTCCGGCTCGATACGGCCCTGACTACAGATTGCGCCAACAGCAATTAACTGCAGGTAAAAAAAATCGTTGCCAAAAGGTTAACAACGCGTGGTTCGGCAGTCAATCTAGGTCCTTTGGGATAACGACCTTGCTGCGATTTTGAGCATTTTTGGATGGAACGCAGCCTACCTGAGATCAAGCTCTAGCTGCCGTGGGTCAGCCCCAAATGGCTTGGTAACTAATTGCCCGTCTACCCAGCATGGGCGGTTCAAGTTCTCGAGCAACTGATGGTAGTCGAAAGTAGCGAGGGATGAATGCCGGAAAGCAGTTGTCTCGATCTTGAGCAATTCATCCCAAGAATGGCGTCTTATTTCCTCCCTCGTAAATTCCGTTAGCCTCTCTCCAAAATACGTGTTCCACAGTCGTCCTCTGCGCAAGGCCCTCACCAGCGATCCTTTCGGATTGGGATTGGCGAGCAGATTGACCTCCAGAACACGCTTTCGTAGCGTTGAAAGATAATGTTTTCGAGTATGTAGAGTGCAGTCCGTCAGGTTGAAGATTGCCGCATCCCAATTAAAGAACGTGCAATCTAGGAGATCGGAGATCGTTTCGACCCGCTTATGCCCGGCTGTATGCGCCCAGGTATTTTCCAAAGCCCAGATATCCACCTTCCATCGCGCAAACCTGAGGCCGTACCCTCCGAACCTGTTGGGAGTAGCGTTGAGCGAAACCATGAGTGCGTGGAACGCTGCAAGGTCGCCGTCAAACATTACGAAATCTAAGTCAGAGCGGAAATTTTCACCGCCTCGAAGAGCGACGTCCCTAATTGCGCCACCGATAAGCGCCAGACTTCCTACCTCAGACAGCATGGGTAGGATTACGCTGTGCAGTTCTGGTCGGTCGGGCCGCTTGTTGTGGAACAACAAGCGCCTAAGCCTCTTACGCAAGACCGAGTAGTCGCCCGCCAAGCTAGGCATTTCGCAAGTGCTCCAAGTCAGCGAAAAGCTCCATTGCGAAGCCGTCGGTCATTCCCGAGACCATATCCGTTAGCAACTGCATTTCAGTGTAACGGAGAGGCAGCTTTTTGGCTCCAGCCCTCACCTCAAATTCGTGCCGGTAGTTATCGCTAATAAGCGCATATACGTACGATCCAAATGCCGTTCTCCTTCGAGAGAGCGGGTCCTCAGGCTTTTGTCGATCCGTGATACCCTCCCAGAACCAATCCAGCAGCTTCGACAGGGCTACGGCTCCGAGATGCTCGGTCCGAAGAACCGTTGGATGATTGTAGGCATGGGACTTCGCAAAGCCCTTCAGCTTCTCATAAAGCTCTCCGCCTGGAGTTCTTTCGTCCAGCAGCGCCACCTGATGTGAAAAGTCAAAGATCCCCTTTTGGTGCTCAATGAAAGCGCTGGTAGCTGTCACCACGAGCGCTTCAATCAAACGGGTACGGAGGTACGATGCTTTGATCTCTTTCGCCTGAGTGGGGCTGGCGTGAGCATCAGCCTTCTCGAAATCTTTGGTGAGTTGCTTTGCAACACCCAGCATGCATTCATTTTTATTTGCTTCCCTGTGAAGGTAAGCGAGCACATCCTCGGCTGAGACAATGGATTTCTTGATGGCGTCTTCTACGTCGAGCACGGAATAAGCAATGTCATCACAGGCTTCCATCAGCCAGGTGAGTGGGTGTCGCTGGCCTTCCTGCAACCCAGTTTCATTTCGAACCCACTCGACCACCTCAGCTTCCGATCTCATAAAGCCCGGCTTCTTCAGGCTCGCGTTTGCACCCTTTCCTGCTTTTGCCGCTGGCGCGGTGTACTTCATAACCGCAGCCAAAGTCGTGGCTGTTAAATCCAATCCATATCCACCGGATGACACTTGCAGACATGACAAAAGCCGCAAGGTCTGGGCATTGCCTTCGAATTTCAAAAAGTCATGTTGGAGGGGCGCTAGCACGCCCTCCATTCCTTTTGGCATGAAAATCTCCGCCGCTGACTTCGCCTCGAACCAGCGGCGGATTTCATTCTCGCCTTGATGCCCGAACGGAGGATTTCCCAAGTCGTGAGCCAGCCCCACGGTTGCTAGCACCGTTGGGCCATGAAGATCACCTTCCGGTGAGCCGAATATTCCAGGCTTCGTCCTTACGAGCCGGTTACCAATGGAACGAGCTAAATTGGCGACTTCGTAGGAATGGGTCAGCCGCGTTCTGACGCCGTCATTTTTCTCCAACGGGAATACCTGGGTTTTGTCAGCCATACGTCTGACCGGGGTGGAAAACATAAGGCGGTCATAGTCGTGCTCAAAGGGGGTCCGAACATCCGACGGCCCGGTGGTATCGACGGCCTTTTTGCCTTTGTCCCTATCGCCCCGCCGAGATGTGCTCCATAGATTTGCCAATAGCCCCGCCTCCATCTTTGCCCAAATCGCTCATAGCATGAACTCAGTTGCTGCGTCATCGAGGACATGAAGCGGCCCACCTCGCCCATAAAACGACCGTCGGCGCTCCGCCGTATCCCGTCCTAAGCAACGGATGACCGGAAATGCACAAGAACGACGCCGCGGTGGCCACACGAGACTTTCTGAACTCAGGCGATCAGTCGAAAAGCTCGTGGACAGGCTAGGGGTGGCTCGATAGCGCGCTAAGCTTGATGCATCGTCAGCCGGATGTGAGGATGCATCGCCAAATATATAGGAGATCGGGGGACATGAGAGTAGCTGCCCTGGCTGTCGCAAGCGGAATGGTTTTGGCGTCGACAATCGGCGTCGCATTCGCCGACGACCTTTCCATTCTGAGCAAGAGACCTTGGAGCGCAGGAAATCAGAAGGGTTTCATCGTCTCCTACCGGCATGACGGCAACGTTTCCAAGGGCGCTAAGGTCTACTGCAGCTATGCCTCCCATTCGATGTATCTGCTGGAGAGGCTGGACAGGGGAGACGGTGTGAAGCTCGACATAGACGTCGGGTCGCAAGATGGAGGTGGGATAGCCACCGACATCGCCCCGGGCTACATGGCCTGGGCTGCCGATCTTTGGGTGAGAACTTGCCGCTGAGCGGTCTTACTTCGCCGGCAGTCTGGCCAGGGGTTCCCTCATAAAATTGTGCCTGCTGCATTGCTGTTGAACAGGTCGCCGTCCCGAATGTAGCGACCGACCATGGCATCGCTGGCGTGCCCGGTTTGTTGTCGGATTTTCCAGGTGGACGCCCCGGCCACGGCTGCCGATGTGACCAGCCCGGCTCGCAACGAGTGAGCTGAAAAGCCATTTGGGCTGATGTCGGCGGCCAGCAGTCTTTCCTTCAAGACCAGAGCTACGGCCTCTGCAGACAGACGCTGTTCGCTGATATGGCCGTGACGGCTGACACCCCGGAATATTGGTCCGGCATCTATTGTAGCTCTAGACAACCAATGATCGAGAGCGACGACGGGGCACCAGCGCGTTCGTCCGAATGGGATAGCAATCTTACGCCCGTTGCCTTCTTGATCCGTCTTGGATCGGCGCAATAAGACGACGATGCCTTGTCGGACATGCTCGATATCGTTGACGTTGAGGCCGACCAATTCTGATCGCCGAAATCCGGCCGCGAAGCCGATCAGAAGCAATGCTCGATCCCTAATGCTCTTAGTGTCGTCGCCCATGCGCTCCAGCACTGTGAACAAATCATCGCGTAGGAGGGGCTTTGCTTCAACTTGAGCGGTTCCGCGACTGCGTTTGACGCCGCGAATTGTGGACCTCACCAGCTCTGACCCCGTCGGACTGGTCAAACCCTTTGCGGTGTGCGCCTTGGAGATCGTTGACAGACGCCGACCGAGCGTGGCGACGCTTAAAGTGTCCGCATGCTCCGCAAGATATTTGGCAATGGTCATATCGGTCGCTGGGATGCTGCCGCCCCAGGCCCGGAAGTGAGCGAGATCGGCGGCATATGCCCTGCGGGTATTTTCCGACAGGCTCTTTTCCACGTACCCGGCTACATCGCCGGGCAACTCACTTGTGAAGTTAATTTCACTACGCGGCGTGGTAGCGCCCGTAGCGGCTCCGGTCGTCTCTGACAGGTCTGCCAAAGGCCCTAATGTGGGTCGTGATAATGGGGGATTATCACGAGTTAGACCGGTGTTAGACATGTTGGCGCTCCTCGTTCAGCAGCGGGATGTCCCTTCGGAGCAATCCGATAATTTCTGTGGCGTCGTTGCAATGGGGGCCTTGGCATTCGATCTCCCAGGATCGCCGCAGTTCGTCCGCTACCGGCCAGCGATAGTGGTTCCGCAACAATCCGCCTTCGACTGCGAATAGGATGTTACCGAGGAATTTGATCCGCTGCGCGGACGGGACGTGTTGCCGAACCCAATGCGTTGTCTTGCAGTCCCGTCCCAGAAGCCGTCTCAGCGCGTGCTGCCCTTCGCGGGAATAGACGTCCAACGCCCAACCCGGCAGGGCACCGCACGTGGTTTCGGGAGGAAAATCGTCGTCCTCGATCAACATCGGCTGCTCGGGCTTCAGCGACGCGAGCAGAACCACGAGCGGGCAAAGGACCTGTCCGGTTCTTCGAAATCCTTCCCGCGCAACCTCCACCAGGGTGTGGGGATGACCTGCTTCGCATAAATCATCGAAGACGATTTGAGGCAGGCCCTTGCGCGTCCGTAGTTGCGGTGACGGGCAACGATCCGTTCCCACACCATACCACAAGGCCAGTGCACGCTTCGGCAGCGGAGCATCACTCCTGACGAAAGCGAGCAGTTCTGGGATCGTGCCGTAGGTGAGGGCCAGCCTGGCTCGCTCATAGGCGGGATGGCGGTCGGCGATCATGAGCAGATCGTCGGCGCTCCGGCATTTTCGAGCGCTCACCAACCTCTCGACGAGAAGACTTGCGACCAACCATTCGCCGCCGATCTTTGCTCGAAGGGTCTTTCCGCCGAGGGATGCGATTACCAGGCTCACGGTGTCGAGATCGGCCACACCAACATCTTCGAATGCAATGACTGCGCAACGCCTCCAGAACCCTTCGTGTGACTGTCGAAGCAGCGTGGCGGCAGCCTGCAATGCGAATTGCCTATGTCCGCGCCGGATTGCCTTCTGAAGCAAGGCCATGGCCAACCAGGGCGAAATATCTAAAGGACTGGGCACGGGCGGCTCATGACGAAGCAGTTGCCGTACCAACTCGTGTCGCAGAATAGAAAGGGTTTCGAGACCGTTCATTGGCTCCCTCCTTGGTTTCAGGAGGGCCGGAAAACAAAGGTCCCGCTTTTAACGTATTGATTTTGTTGGGCTATTTCAAGTTTTTTGCGTGAAGTTTTTCTTTTTTTACTGGAGTATCTCATTTAAGATTTGGATCTCCCTGTCTCGGAGAAACCCATAATGGCAAGTCGTCCGGTAATTCCGAAAACTATACGCAAGTTGGAACCCCCGCCGGGTTTCACAAATCCATTTGCTATCGGAATTCGTGGTCCAAATCTCTTTGGGCCGGAGACGTTGTGCGGAGATTGGAGTGGCGATTTGCTACTGCTTGGCCAGGATTTTGCTCCTTGTGCGAACGTCCGCGCCGTCGCTCAGACATATGGTGTCAAAGCTGCCTGGCGTCATAACGATGGCGATGGGCGTTATGGTCGCATCGGCTTGATCACCAACACCAATCTCTGCAGGTTGCTTAACCTGATTGGTCGTCGGGTCGATCTGAAAGGGCAAGGATCTGAGGAGTGCGGGGTCCTCTATGGCAATGCCTGCTTCTTCCTAAAGGACGCCGATGGGAAACCGACTAGGGGTGTGGCAGCTTCAAAGCCTGTGTTTGAATTCGTGATCTCGAAAATGCCAAGGCTAAAAGCGATTGGGTGCCTCGGGGAATGTGCCTTCGACGGGACCATGAGTTGGTTGGGGCTCACAACCGCCTGGCGTAGTCAAATCGATGCGCGAAAGCCGGTACGATACGAAAACCTGCAAATCTTCGCCCTTGCACACCCCGGACAGCGTGGCGTTAATAACCGTCTACAGGGCGCGAAGACGTGCGACTCAATGGTGGAAATAGAAGCCGACTGGCGAGCGCTCGGACGCGCTCTGCGAAGAGCCGAAGATCGCTAGGTGGACCTAAGTCATGATGTCTGACCAGACAACGTTGAGGGATTTGTGGGAGAGCGGGCGGCTGAAGGGGGCCGAGGAGTTCCTTCGTCAGGTCTGGGTCCGTATGCGCGACTGTGAAAAGCTGTATGGCCCATCCTGCGTACGCGTTGGCCTCAAAGGCAGCGGTGCTTCCCCCAACTACCGCGTCCGGCCAATCCAGAAAGTCGAGTTTCCCGAACCCAAAGATGGGCAATGGCTGGATGAAACCCAGTACGAATATCTTGCCTTGATGAACTGCGCGTATGGTGGCTTGTCTCACACCCGAACGCATTCGGGGCTTGGACAGGAAACCTGGAGCAAAATCGCCAACACCATTGACGAGGTCCAGCGACTGCGAAAAGAAATTATCGCAAAGAAGCGACCATCGAAGACAAGGTCGGCGTGACGCATTATGCCACTACGCTGCCTCGGGCCAGAAGGCGAGAGTATCCAGGCTTTCGACCTAAGTGATCAGGAATGGGGAACCCTACGCAATGTGAACGCTCGATCGCGTCAACTACGGATGCCCTGTTGCACCGCTCGTGTGGTGATGAAGATGTCATCCCACGGGCTTCAGTTTTTCGCTCACCAGTCACGGGGGATTTGCACCACTGCCCCGGAAACGGAAGAGCACCTTTCGCTCAAGAAGTTGGCCGTGGAGGCCGCTCGCAGAGCAGGGTGGGATGCCTCGACCGAAGTTCGGGGAACCTCACCGACTGGGGAGGAATGGACAGCCGATGTCCTCGCGTCCAAAGGCAAGTATCGCGTCGCTTTGGAAATTCAGTGGTCGCCCCAGACAAGCGATGAAACACTGCGACGGCAAGCACGGTACCAGCAATCTGGTGTTCGCTGTCTATGGCTGTTTCGCAGGCCCGGCTATCCGATCTCGAAAGAGCTGCCCGCAGTGTGCGTCGAGGGCGACAAACACAGCGGATTTGAAGCCAAAGTCCCACACGCCAATACGACGAGTTTGCGCGGAATGGACGATGCGACGCGCTGGCGGCAAGTGCTCCCGTTGACATCGTTTCTCGACGCTGTGTTCGCCCAACGATTTCGTTTTGGAATTGACGCAGAAACATCGGCAACCGTGACCGTTCAATCCGGCACGATCTGGTGTTGGCGGTGCGGTGCAGAGACGAGAATAATCACATTCATCGAAGTGGCGGTCGGCCCGTACAAGGCTCAACGGACGATACACGACTTACCCGATAATCTGGTCGAGCAGGTCGTGCAGAAGCTCCCGCCGGGTGAGCAGGTCGGCGTCATCAAACATCGGTTCAGCCGTACCGTCGAGCACAGTTACCTGAGCAACGGTTGCTTCCATTGTGATGCACTGATCGGCGAATTCTTCGAGCACGACGCCTGGTACTCAGATCCCAAGGTGCTTGCCACTTTTCCGGTGAAGCTGTCTGATGGCTGGCGGGAGGCCATCGGATCGCGTTACGGTTGGGGAGTTCACCCCGAATGACTGTCAGGGACAAAAGATGTCTCCGGCAAGAAATTCAGCGACAAGCCTGTGAGTGAAAGGGCCTTTCTTGGGGCCGTTCAATCTCTCCACGTATACGGGGATTTTCCTTAGCTCGACATCCCCTGGTGTAAGTGCCTGATTAACGTCAGCTTTTCGCTCCAATCGGGCTCCCTGCCCCCCCTTGTTAGGCATCACGGGTCGTGTCCCCGAAAATGTCGCGGAGGACTTCAAGCTTCTTACAAACGCAACCCGTAGTGTGTTTACTGCCAAGTGTAATTAACTTCACAAGCCATGTCGGATACCGGTCCTATTGATGCTGAGCCAGGCTAAAGCTTATCCTTCACCGCACTCTGGAAACCTTCCTTGGCGCTCACTGCCGCCACGTATTCAGGATCGATTTTTCTGATCAGCTCTTGCTGTACGACGGGCAGTCTATCGAAAATCACGTGGGGGCGGTGTTGAGGCCACCTCTTAGCAAAATGACGCTCATATTGCTCCCGGGTAACAGACGAAAAGTACTCGGGAATTTCCTCGACCAGAAACTCGTATGTCGCCATGACTTCCTCTGGATCGCCGTCTTCCCGCATGGCCTTGTATCTTTCGGCCATTCGCTGAAACATGATGTCCCGAGCCCAGGGTGAAGGGCTAATTTGGGAAGGGGACCGGGATCTGGACACGCGATGACGTGGCTCTTGGTAATGGTGTTGAGCCTGCTGAGGTGGCGGGGTGAAACGTCTGCCTTCGATAATCTCGTCATCGGACCAGCCGCGCTGCTTGCGCTGTCGGATAGACCCGGGATCAATGCCTTGCAATTTGGCGAGCCGGGAGGCCGTATAGCTCTCACGCGTGTGTGAGTAGTAGAAAAGCAGCGTATCAGATTTGTTGTTGTTCTGCGTGCGCTTGTCTGCCCACCGTACCTTACCTGGAGCGTATTCCGGGTCTGCATTGTCGATCCGGTCTATGGTTGCACCAAGCGCTGGGATCGGCCCGACCTGACGAAGGAAACTGGCAAACTCGCGGAAATCGGGATGGATCAGTGCGCCATGGCTTTTTTGCCGCGAGAGCATGTTTCGATGTGTGTTGGCTTCGTGGTTGTAGCGTTGCCGCAGCTGCATCTTGGAAAGGGTGTGGCAGTCAATTATCACGTCGGGCTTAGTGGTTTTCCCGATTTTCTTGGTTGCGCGACACGACATCTTCTTTTTACTCATGACCGTGACATCCAGGTTCGTGTTTCGGCCCAAATGGCTTGATTTCGCGGCTTTGCCGGGCACGCTTGCCTGTCACGCTCGTCAAGAAAATCCCAGCGGCTACAGTGCAAGTTCGCCGACGAAATGATGCGGCTAGGTAGGGGCGGTGGAGGTGCGCCGGCTCTTCGACAGCCAATCGTCAATGTCTGTGGATCGATAAACGACCAGGCGCTTACCCGCTTTCGAGTACGCCGGGCCTTGGCCATTCATCCGCAATTTGGCCAATGTTGATGGGGCGACGCCGATGTATTGAGCGGCTTCGGTCGTTCGCAATGTCTTTGGGGGAGGTTGTACGTCCATCTTCCGGGCTCCTGATGACTGTATGGGAATGCATCGGATACCTTGAAAGCAGGTGCAACGATAATTCATGAGACTGGTATGAAAGTCGGTCAGCCGTCATAGCGGAGGCAGCTCGAAACTGTAGCTGACTGTGTCGATAATCTTCTTCAAAAGAGACAAGGACGGCCCGCTCCCGTAGGCTGCATGGACGTCATTGCCGGCGTGTCCCATTAGGGCTTTTGAAACGTACTCGGGTGCTTCGGCTGACTGCAGCGCGTCCTTGAAACTGTGGCGAAAACTGTGAAACGCTGTGTCTTTGGTGCTGACTTTTATCTGTCGAGCGTATCGCCCCCACCATTTTGAAAAATTGTGGCTGAAATAGCCATCTTGCCCCTTTTTGATATCGGGGAACATCCGCCCCGATCCGTGTGCGTGGTCAAGGAGGCCTAGGTCGAGAAGAACCTTGTGGACCGGCACCTTCCTCACGCTCGATTGCGTCTTGAGGGTTTTGTCCTCACCTTCGCTCTTCGAGACATCAAAATAAGCGACGCCGTCCTGCGTCTTAATATCGGAAACTAGCAGCTGAACGATCTCGCCCATTCGCATGCCACTGAAGATGGCGATCAGGGGCACCCAATATTTGCCGTCGCGGACTAACTCCGAACCAGATTTGTGCCGCGTGGTCTCAGATTTATGACCCTTGTAGAGCGGCGATGCGAAGATCGCCTGTAGCTGCTCCTTTGAGTACGGTTTCCGCTTTCCTGTAGCATCGACTTTCGCCGAGCCCGCGAGCTTCACCCCTTCGCCGGGTATCTTGTCGATATAGCCCTCGTGGTGCGCCCAGATGAGCAATTGCCGGAACATCGTGAAATACTTGTCCTGGGTGTTTAGCGACAGCGTGTGGCCGTCTGTGTTGGCCTTGATAGCCTCTTTAGGGCTGATCCCCTTGTTGGCGGCCAGCTTCACGTAGTTGGGCGGGATCGAGGCGATGGCATCACGTACAGCCTTCACGTCCTCGATGCCCAACGTTTTAAATGGCTTGTTTTCGCCTATTATCGACTTAGCGATAGACAGAACGCGAGATGCGTCGGCAGCCGTTTTCGGCACCCAGTCGTGCTTCGCCTTGTAGGTGTGGAACAGCGTTGCAACGGACGCGAGCGTTTGTTCGGCAGGGGCGGTCGTGCCGTCTCCTGGAACAGGCGGCGGTTCATTCACGACGATCCCAGCGAAGATCGGATCCTGAGGCGCGACCTCATGAAATTTGCCGGCCAGCATGGCGGCGAGGATACGCGCGTTTTCGAGGTCTGCGCGCAGAATGCCCTGACAGAGCTGCTGGAACCTCTCGGACGCGGGTGCAAGCTTTTCCGGGATGATGGTGCCCAGAAGCGCATGAGCCTCTGACTGGACCGAGGCCGGCCAAGACCGGTGAGCCAATAGCGCTTCCAATTCCTGCATGCGCTTCTTTAGGGAACCAATTTCCCCGGCCTGATCGTACAGACTGTCTTTAGGCAGTATGTAAGCGAGTTCCATCGATTGGCCGAGGGCCTGCTCAAAGTAGCCCCGAACGAGGACATAAATCTGTTCGGAGGTGAGGTCCGGCATGCGGGGCAATCCAAGCAGAAAGAGATCCAATGCGCTGCTGAGGCTGGCCCCTCGCAATCTTGCCAAATGAGGGTCGGCTGTTCGTAGCGAGAGCTTGATCTCACGCGCTCTGAACCGGGCCGTCAAGTGTCGTGGGATCGCCATCCGAAAATAGAAGGTGTTAGACCGCCTGACGACACGAGGCGTGGATCGTGGCACGCCATCCTCCATTCTGGCCCAGGTTTCTGTACCAGGTCGGAGAACTGCCTAAATTTTGTCCCGAAAAGCGTAATTGAACCAGATAGTTATAAGACTTCTGGCGGAGAGGGAGGGATTCGAACCCCCGATGGGCTTGCACCCATGCCGCATTTCGAGTGCGGTGCATTCGACCACTCTGCCACCTCTCCGCGGTCATGGTCGGCCGTTGCCGGCGCGGCGCACTAGATAACGGCTGAACGGGCAGGTTACAAGGCCAAATCCAGCGATATTTGGCTTGCCGGACAAGCAGTGTGCTCAGTCAGCGGGTTCAAGGCGGCATCCGCCGCTCATCGGGTGGTCCGCCATTGGCGGCCTCGGCCGTCGTCGCTGTCGTCACCGGTTCTCCCGGGGCGTAAGCCTTGCCGTCGTTGTCGCCGCAGAAGCTTGCCGCGGCCGCATCGCCGAGCGGCCAATAACAGCCTCGGCAATGGCTGTTTGCCTTGACTCCCACTCAACCTTCGGTTAGGGACAGCGCGCAATCGGCGTGGAGGGTTCTTCCGCGCCGCTTGTTTTTTGAACCCGCAGACTGACAAAAAGACGGCCGAACCGCCAGAGGCGGATCATCAAGGCCGACCGAACAGCGAAAGGCAAAAAATGTTCGCAGTCATTAAAACGGGCGGTAAGCAGTATCGCGTTGCCGCCAACGATCTCCTGAAGATCGAAAAAGTCGAAGCCAATGTCGGCGACATCGTCGAGATCGGCCACGTGCTCGCGCATGGCGAGGGCGAGAATGTCACGTTCGGCGCGCCGTTCGTCGATGGCGCTCTGGTCACCGCCGAAGTCGTCGAGCAGGGCAAGAACCGCACGGTCATCGCTTTCAAGAAGCGCCGCCGCCAGAATTCGCGCCGCAAGATCGGCCATCGCCAGCTTTTGACCACCGTGCGGATCTCCGAGATCCTGCTGGGTGGCGCCAAGCCGACGAAGACTGCAGCGGTCAAGGCGCCGAAGAAGGAAGCCAAGGCAGAGGCAGCCACCGAAGCGAAGGCGGAAGCCGCGCCGAAGAAGGAGCCCAAGGCCAAGGCAGCCGAGACCGCGGCCGCGCCGCTGTTCAAGGCGCCGAAGGGCGAGCCGGACGACCTGACCGTGATCAAGGGCATCGGCCCGGTCGCCGCCAAGGATCTCGCCGAGCAGGGCATCATCACCTTCGCGCAGCTCGCCAAGCTGTCCGACAAGGATGTCGCCAAGATCGACGAGCACATGCCGTTCAGCGCCGACCAGATCAAGGACTGGCGCGAACAGGCCAAGGAACTGGCGAAGAAGTAATTTTCCGGCGAAACATCAGCCGGATCGGACTTGAAACGGAACGCGAACGCGTTCATAACGCCTTTTAGGCGCCTCGCGGCGCAACGGAGTTAGTTAGATGGCACACAAGAAAGCTGGCGGCTCGTCGCGCAACGGTCGCGACTCGCATTCCAAGCGTCTGGGCGTGAAGAAGTTCGGCGGCGAAGCCGTCATCCCGGGCAACATCATCATTCGTCAACGCGGCACCACCTGGCATCCCGGCGTCAATGTCGGCATGGGCACGGACCACACCCTTTTCGCGCTCGAAACAGGCGCCGTGACGTTCAACAAAAAAGCCAACGGCCGAACCTACGTATCGGTCAATCCGATTACCAAAGCCGCGGAGTAGCCGGTTCCGCACTAGAACACCGGCGCCCATCTCGGGACCGGTGTCTGGCAAAGCCAGGAAAAGGATCAGGGGAGATGGGTTTCCATCTCCCTTTTCTTTTGCCTGGAGGACTTTGAAATGGTTGCCGAAGCGGAAGACTCAGAAGACGAAAGTTACGCGATAGATTGCCCGGTGCTGGTCACCGAGCGGCTGGTGATGCGGGCTCCAGACGAGCGGGATATCGCGCAACTGGTCGAGCTTGCCGACAACCGTCACGTCGCCGAGATGCTGGCACGCATGCCGCACCCCTATGGCGAAGCCGAGGCTCGCGCTTTCCTCGCCATGACCAAGTCACGCCGCGCCGGCATTGCCTATGCGCTGACGCTGGCCGGCACCGACACTTTCGTCGGCTGCGCCGGGCTGAACACCACCGATCGCGGGCTGGAGCTCGGCTACTGGATCGGCGAGCCCCACTGGAAGCGCGGCTATGCGACCGAAGCAGCCCACGCGCTGGTCGATCTCGCCTTCCAGAGCACCTCGATCCAGGTGCTGCATGCCTCGACCCGGGTCATCAATCCGGCCTCGCGCCGGGTGATCCACAAGTGCGGCTTCCAGTATGCCGGCCAGGGCATGCTGAACTCGATCGTGGCCGGCCAGGTGCCGGTCGAGCGTTACCGGCTCGACAGGAAGACCTGGACCAGCCTGCGCAACTGGGTGCACTTCTGATGTGTGCTGATATTCAGGTGAGGCCGGCCTGCAAACGTTGATTTTCTGCGCTTCCGATGCTCGCGTACGATAAGTACGCTCCGCTCCGGTTCTCGAAAACCAATGTTTTCGGCTCGGCCTGACCTGAATCTCAACACACATCGGGGTCCAGGTCGATACCAAGGGTGCCGGGCTGGACTGGCCTCAGCCCAGTTCGACCCAGACCGGCAGGTGGTCCGAACCGCTCGCCCTCCGGTCGACCCACAGGCGCTTCAGCGAGCGGGCCAGCGACGCGCTGGTGAAGATGTAGTCGATGCGCTTGTGGCGGCTGGCGTTGGCGGGTTCCTTGGGATCGACCCAGGAGACGAGATCGTCGCCGGCGACATCGAGGCGCATGGCGGCATCGACGGCGAAGTCTGCGGTCAGCGGCATGCCGAATTCATGGTCCGGCCGGCCGGCGAGTTCGACATATTCGGGCGACCCGGCCAGCATGTTGAAATCGCCCATGCCGACAAAGGCTTCCGGATGCGGCAATTCCGGCAGGCCGATCTCGGCGACGCCGGACAGCGCGCCGCCTTCGAGCGCATAGTTCAACAGGCGCCGGCGCAGGAACTGGATCTGGCTGGCGCGTTCGACCGGACTGCGGTGATCGAGATGGATGGAATAGAAGCGGATGAAACCAAGCGGCGTCTCGATCAGCGCCTCCAGCGCGCCGCGCTGGAAGTTCATCATCTCGAAGCTGCGGCTGCGCGGCAAAAGCAGGTTGCGCGACAGATGAATTGGCGTTTTCGACAGGACCATATTGCCGAGCTGGAAGGTGGTGGTGATGGCGCGGCCATCCTCGATGCGCGAGCCGATATTGGCCTCGAAATTGCTGCCGTAGACGGCGAAATATTCGGGCAGCGCCTCGCCGATCTCGGCGACCATGTCGCGGCTGCCGTTCCTGGGGTTGTTGCGGGTGACCTCCTGCAGGGCGATCACGTCGGCGCCGCGTACGGCATCGGCAATACGCCCGACATCGTAGCGTCCATCGAGACCGATGCCGTATTGGATGTTGTAGGTTACAAGCTTCATGCCGCAATCTCTCCGGCCAACCCCGCGTGGCCATCGTCATAAAACGGCCTCGCCCTTCGCCGCGCCTTCGTTTAGAGCAAGGCCCAAGGTTTAGAGCAATGCCGCAAGGCCAATAAAAGAAACTGCGATCCCATGAAATTTCTCGATCAAGCCAAGGTCTATGTCCGCTCCGGCGACGGGGGCGCCGGTTCGGTGTCGTTCCGGCGCGAGAAGTTCATCGAGTTCGGTGGGCCGGATGGCGGCGATGGCGGCCGCGGCGGCGATGTCTGGCTGGAAGCGGTTGACGGGCTGAACACGCTGATCGACTATCGCTACCAGCAGCACTTCAAGGCCAAGACCGGCGTCCACGGCATGGGCCGCAACATGACCGGCGCCAAGGGCGCCGATGTCACGCTGAAGGTGCCGGCCGGAACGCAGGTCTTCGAAGAGGACAATGAGACGCTGATCTGCGACCTCACCGTTGTCGGGCAGCGGTTTCTCTTGGCCAAGGGCGGCAATGGCGGCTTCGGCAACCAGCATTTCAAGACCTCGACCAACCAGGCGCCGCGCCGCGCCAATCCCGGCCTGCCGGGCGAGGAGCTCAACATCTGGTTGCGGCTGAAGCTGATCGCCGATGCCGGGCTGGTCGGGCTGCCCAATGCCGGCAAGTCGACGTTCCTCGCCGCCGTCACCGCGGCCAAGCCGAAAATCGCCGACTATCCGTTCACGACGCTGCATCCGGGTCTCGGCGTCGCCCGCATCGATGCGCGCGAATTCGTCATCGCCGACATTCCAGGTCTGATCGAAGGCGCGCATGAAGGCGTCGGCATCGGCGACCGCTTCCTCGGCCATGTCGAGCGCACGCGCGTGCTGCTCCACCTGGTTTCCGCGCAGGAGGAGAACCCGGGCAAGGCCTACAAGACCGTGCGGGCCGAGCTCGAGGCCTATGGCCACGGCCTGACCGACAAGGTCGAGATCCTGGCGCTGAGCCAGGTCGACACGCTCGACGCCGACGCGCGCAAGAAGAAGGTCGCTTCCTTGAAGCGCGCCGCCGGGCGTGCGCCGATGCTGCTGTCCGCTGTCACCGGCGAAGGCGTCGAGGCGGTGCAGCGCGCGCTGATGGCGGTGATCGCCGAAGCCCGCGCGCAAATTGCCGCCCCGGTCGAGACGCGCTGGGAAAAGTAGGACCATGCAGTCGCTCAGGAAATACCGGCGCATCACCGTCAAGATCGGCTCCGCGCTGCTCGTCGACCGGGCGAGCGGCCTGAAGCGCGACTGGCTGGCTTCGCTCGCCGACGATATCGCCGCGCTTGCCAATGGCGGTGCCGAGATCCTGGTCGTGTCGTCGGGCGCCATCGCGCTTGGCCGCACCATACTTGGCCTCGGCAAGCGTGCCTTGAAGCTCGAGGAAAGCCAGGCGGCGGCCGCCGTCGGCCAGATCGCGCTGGCCGGCGCCTGGTCGGACGCACTCGGCAAGGGTAGCCTGAAGTCGGGTCAAATCCTTTTGACGCTCGGCGACACCGAGGAGCGCCGCCGCTACCTTAACGCACGCGCGACGATCTCGACGCTGCTCAAGATGAAGGCGGTGCCGGTCATCAACGAGAACGACACGGTGGCGACCTCCGAAATCCGCTATGGCGACAATGACCGGCTGGCCGCGCGCGTGGCGACGATGATGGGCGCGGACCTCCTGGTGCTGCTGTCCGACATTGACGGGCTCTACACCGCGCCGCCGGCCCGCGACCCGCAAGCCAAGTTCATCCCGGTGGTCGACCGCATCACGCCTGATATCGAGGCGATGGCGGGAGCCGCCGCGTCCGAGCTGTCGCGCGGCGGCATGCGCACGAAACTCGATGCCGGCAAGATCGCCACCGCCGCCGGCACCGCGATGATCATCACCTCGGGCACTAGGCTGTCGCCGCTGATGGCGATCGAACGCGGCGAGCGCGCCACCTTCTTCAAGCCGAGCACCAATCCTGTCAAAGGCTACAAGACCTGGATCGCCGGCCAGCTCGAGCCGGCCGGGCGGCTGACGGTCGATGCCGGCGCCATCGGCGCGCTCATTTCGGGAAAATCGCTGCTGCCGGCCGGCGTCAAACTGGTCAGTGGCAATTTCTCGCGCGGCGACACGGTGGCGATCCTGTCGCCCGAGGGCCGCGAGATCGCGCGCGGGCTGGTTGCCTATGATGCCGCCGATGCCGTAAGGATCGCAGGCCTGAAGACGGTCGAGATCGAGACGGTGCTCGGTTACGAGGCGCGTTCGGCGATGATCCACCGCGACGATCTTGTGGTGAGTCATTCCAGTGACCAAGTGCGGGCCAGTGACCAGGTACGGGCCAGTGACCAAGTACAGGCCAGTGACCAAGTGCGGGCTGAAGGCGACATAAGCGGAGGATGAGCCATGCTGAAGCTGCATGAAAAATCCGGGGACGACACCGTGGCGCTGATGGCCGACATCGGCCGCCGCGCCCGCGCTGCCGCCCGACCGCTGGCCATCGCCACCACCGCCGCCAAGAACGCCGCGCTTGCCGCCATGGCCGAGGCAATCGTCGCCCGGGAACGGGACATTCTCGATGCCAATGCCATCGACGTCCTGAACGGCGAGCAATCGGGATTGTCCGCATCCTTCATGGACCGGCTGAAGCTCGATCCGGCGCGCATCCGCGCCATGGCGGACGGCATTCGCGAAATTGCCGGGCTCAAGGATCCGATTGGCGATATCATCGCCGCGTGGGAGCGGCCGAACGGCTTGCATATCGAGCGCGTGCGTACGCCGCTTGGTGTCGTCGGCGTCATCTATGAAAGCCGGCCGAACGTGACTGCCGATGCCGGTGCGCTTTGCCTCAAGGCCAGCAATCCGGTGATTTTGCGCGGCGGTTCGGATTCGCTCAATTCCTCCTCGGCGATCCATGCCTGCATGGTCGAGGGACTGAAGGCGGCCGGGCTGCCCGAGGATGCCATCCAGCTGGTGCCGACCACGGACCGCGCCGCGGTCGGCGAAATGCTGAAGGGGCTTGGCGGCGATCTCGACGTCATCATTCCGCGCGGCGGCAAAAGCCTTGTCGGGCGGGTGCAGAGCGAGGCGCGGGTGCCGGTCTTTGCCCATCTCGAAGGCATCTGCCATCTCTATATCGACCGCTCCGCCGAGCTCGACATGGCGGTGCGGATCGCGGTCAACGCCAAGATGCGGCGCACCGGTGTCTGCGGTGCCGCCGAAACGCTGCTGGTCGACCGCGCCATCGCCACCACCCATCTGGTGCCGATCCTCGACGCGCTGCGCGCCGCCGGCTGTGAAATTCATGCCGATGCCGAGGTGTTGAAAGTCTTCTCCGACGCCAGGCCGGCGACCGATTCCGACTGGGTGACGGAATATCTCGACGCCATTATCGCGGTGAAGCTGGTCGACGACATAGGCGGTGCGATCGATCATATCGAGACATTCTCCTCGCACCACACCGAGGCGATCGTCGCCGAGGACGCCAAGGCGGTCGAACGGTTCTTCAACGAGATCGATTCGGCGATCCTGCTGCACAACGCCTCGACGCAGTTCGCCGATGGCGGCGAGTTCGGCATGGGCGCCGAGATCGGCATCGCCACCGGCAAGATGCATGCGCGCGGACCGGTCGGCGTGGAGCAGCTGACCTCGTTCAAATACCGCGTTCGCGGATCAGGACAGGTGAGGCCTTGATGTCTTTCGCCCACCAGGCCTGAAACTTTGCGCCCACGCAACCCCCTCCGTCCTGCCGGATCCGGCCCTTCGCTGTCGCTCCGGGCGTTCGTTATTCGGAAAGCCAAGCAATTGGCTTTCCGTCCGCTTCGCGGACCACTCCTCACCCCCCTCAGGGGGGGAGATCGGCTGACATTTCCGGTGTCGCTGATTGTGGGCGTTGCAAGATCTGCGCCTGCGCTGAAACTGCTGATCTCCCCCCTTGCGGGGGAGATGCCCGGCAGGGCAGAGGGGGGCGCCTAGCACCATGCTTTCGTCCCCTCAGCCCACGGTCTCTTCCCACTACCTCAAGATGCCGCACGCCGAAAAAGGCCTCGCCGTCGGCCTGTTCGGCGGCTCGTTCAACCCGCCGCATGCCGGCCATGCGCTGGTTGCCGAAATCGCTTTGCGGCGCCTGGCGCTCGACCAGCTGTGGTGGATGGTAACCCCGGGCAATCCGTTGAAGAGCGCACGCGAGCTGGCACCGCTGGCCGAGCGGCTGCAACTGTCGGAGAAGATCGCCAGGAACCCGAAGATCAAGGTCACGGCCTTCGAGGCGGCACACAATGTGCGCTACACCGCCGACACGCTGGCTCTGGTCAAGGCGCGCAATCCCGGCGTCGACTTCGTCTGGATCATGGGCGCGGATAGTTTGCGCGATTTCCATCATTGGCAGCGATGGCGCGAGATTGTGCTCACCTTTCCGATCGCAGTCATCGATCGTCCGGGCGCCACGCTGTCGTTCCTGTCGTCGGTGGTTGCCAAGACCTTCGATTACGCCCGCATCGACGAGGGCGACGCGCCGCTGCTCGCCCGCATGAAGGCGCCGGCCTGGACCTTCATCCACGGTCCGCGTTCCTCGTTGTCGTCGACCGCGATCCGGAAAATGACGAAGGGTTGAGCATCTCGTCCATCCGGCCATGTCGTTTTTACAGCGGCGTCCGCCTGACCGATGGGCGATGCTGATCAGCCATGGCGGTCCAAAAGAAAACCCACCCCCAAATCGATCCGACACAGGGCAGTGCACCGACGCCGCTGACCGCGATTGCCAGCGTCATCGTGTCGATGGCGCTGATTGCCATCGGCAACGGACTGATGTTCGCCTATATCCCCGTCCGGCTCGGCGTGGAGGGGTTCGACCCGGTCTGGGCAGGGCTGATCGTCACCGGCCTGTCGGCCGGCGGCCTTGCCGGCTGTATCCTGACCGGCCCGCTGGTGCGCAGGGTCGGCCACGCACGCGCCTTCATGGTGCTGTCGGCATTGATCGCGCTGTCCAATGTCGCCATCGGCGCCGGACCGCATCCGCTGCTGTGGATCGTGGCGCGTGCGCTCTACGGCTTTGCCATATGCGGGCTGTTCATCGTCGCCCAGAGCTGGCTCAACGACGCGCTGCCGAACGCCATACGCGGCCGGGTGATGGCGGTGTTCTACGTCGCCTACGTTGCCGGCCTTGGCGTCGGCTATGCGACGCTTGCCGTCATCGACATCCACACGGCCGCGGCGCCGTTGATCGGCATCACCTTCACCGCTCTGTCGATCCTGCCTGTCGGCATGACGCGCCTTGCCCAGCCGCCGGTGCCGCAGGCTGCTTCGGTGGCGCTGCGCCAGGCTTGGCGGATTTCGCCGGTCGGGGTCGCTGGCATGCTGGCGGTCGGCGGCCTGTCGATGATCATTTCCGGCTTCGCCCCCATCCATGCCACGGCCAAGGGTTATAGCCAGGCCGACGTGGCGCTGCTGTTGTCGGCAATGCCGGTCGGCACGCTGATCCTGCAGATACCGCTTGGCTGGCTTTCCGACCGCACCGATCGGCGTTACGTGCTTGCCGGCGCCGCGGCGCTCGCGGTCTTCGCCAGCGTGCTGGCCGTAGCCTTCGACGGCGGTGCGCTGATGGCCCTTTTGGTGATCTACCTGATTTGGGACGGGGCGGCGGAATCGATCTACGCGCTCTCCAGCGCGCATGCCGCCGACCGCGCCAGGAAGGATGAACTGCTTGCCCTGTCGAGCTCGATGCTGTTTGCCTGGTCGCTTGCCGGCTTCATCGTGCCAAGCATCGTCACGGCGCTTTCCGCCGTCTTCGGCACGGCAACCTTCATCTATGTCGGCATCGTCATCGCCTCGGCATTCTGCCTGTTCGTGCTGTGGCGGGTGATCGCGGTGCGGCCTGTTCCGGCGGCCGCCACGGGTAGTTTCGCACCGATGTCGGCGCAAGCACCGTTGCCGGTGGAACTCGCCTTCGCGCCGGACGAAGAGGCCCGCCGCAGAGGCGGTTGATTACTGCTTGCGGGTCTCGGGCGACGGTGCTTCCGGGGGTGGCAGCGGGATGGAGATGCCTTCACTGTCGAAGGCCTGCTTGGCGCGTTTGGTCATATCGATCTGGGTGGCGAAATAGTCCGCCGCCGCGGTCCAATAGCGCAAGGTGAGCGAAACGGTCGTATCGCCGAGTGCGCCCACGAAGGCGATCGGCGCCGGTTCGCGGCGGATGCGCTTCTCGGCGCCGGCAATGCCAAGCAATGTCTTCTGCGCGCCGTCTATGTCGTTCCAGGAGCCGATGCTGAGCGTGATGTCGGTGCGACGCACGCCATTACGGGTGAAATTGCGTACCGGTTGGTTCCACAGCGTCGAATTGGGGGCCAGTATATAGACGCCGTCGGCGGTCCTGAGCTTGGTGGCGAAGAGGCCGATTTCCTCGACCGAACCGGCAATGGCGCCGACCTCGACCGATTCGCCGATTCGGAACGGTCGCAGCGCCAGAAGCATGATGCCGGCGGCGATGTTCTGCAGCGTGCCTTGCAGCGCGAGACCGATGGCCAGGCCGATAGCGCCGATCGCGGCGATGATCGATGCGGTCTGCACGCCGAACTGGCCGAGCACCATGATTACGACGAGGATCAGGATGGCGTAGCGAACGATCTTGGAAAAGAAATGCCGCAGCGTCGCGTCGAAACCGTGGATATGGCCGAGGCCAGCCGAGATCGAGCGCTCGGCAAGGTTGGCAATGATGTAGCCGACCACCAGGAGGATGACGGCGCCAATGGCGGAGAAGGAATAGGAAACGATCAGCGTACTCAGCTGCGCGAGGCCGGCCTGGACGGTGAGAAGGGTGTTTTGCGGGTCGATCGGCATGATGGGATTCCGGTTGGTCGGTCAGCCGATAACCGCTGCGGAACGCCTGGGTTCCGATGTTTCTGCGTCTCGCGTGGAACAATATACCAGTCGGCGAGTTCGCGTGAGTTGGGGCTCCGTCTTGAAACTGCAACGGAACTCTGCCTATCTAAGAGGTGTCACCTGCTTCAAGGGGTGATTTGGTTGTTCTTGCTGCGAAAGGAAATACACTGAGAACAGCACTGCGGAAGAAGGCCGATATCATGCCTTCGCCGGCCAGGATCAGCGTAGACGACGCCGTGTCCCGTGCCATCAAGACAGTCCTTGCCAGTCTGGAAGACTCCAAGGCCGAAAATATTGTCTCAATCGACATTCAGGGAAAATCGAGCCTCGGCGACTACATGGTCGTCGCGTCGGGTCGGTCGCACCGTCATGTCGCGGCTGTCGCCGATCATCTCCTCAAGGCGCTCAAGGATGCCGGCCTCGGCACTGCGCGCGTCGAGGGATTGTCCGGCGCCGACTGGGTCCTGATCGATTCTGGCGATATCATCGTCCATGTCTTCCGCCCCGAAGTCCGCGAATTCTACAATCTCGAAAAGATGTGGCAGGCGCCGGACCTCGAGGAAGAGACCCTCCACTAGGCCGCCTTTGTTGATGCATGCCATGCCGAAAAACCGGCTCCCACCCTTGGGTGACATGCACTAGCGGCTTATAGAGGCGAGGATGAAGATTTCAGTTCATGCCGTGGGCCGAATGAAAGCCGGCCCCGAGCGGGAGTTGGCCGACCGCTATTTCGAGCGCTTCGCCAAGAGCGGACCCGCCGTGGGGCTCGAATTCGCCGGCATCACCGAGATCGCCGAGGGCCGCGCGCAGAGCGCCAGCGAGCGGCAGCGCGACGAAGGCTCGCGCCTGCAGGCGCAGCTGCAGCCAGGCACGGCATTGATCCTGCTCGATGAAAAAGGCAAGAGCCTGTCCTCGCAGGATTTCGCCGGCCGTATCGGACAGTTGCGCGATGGCGGACGCAAGGCGCTGGTGCTCGCCATTGGCGGCGCCGACGGCCACGATCCGCCGCTGCGTGACCAAGCCGAGCTGGTGCTGTCGTTCGGGGCGCTCACCTGGCCGCATCAGCTGGTGCGCGTGATGCTGGGCGAACAACTCTACAGGGTGGCGACGATCCTGTCGGGCCATCCCTATCACAGATCCTGAAAGCCGCCGGGTCGCACCGAATTTAGCCCCAATGCCGCGTAAAATTCATTCTGGGGCTGCCTTTGCTTTGCAGGGCGTTATTGCGACCCCTTGGGCGACAGGCGCTAACATGGTTGATGATTCGTTAACGAAGCAGCGGATAGAATCGATCGCGAATGTCTGAAGGCTGGAAATCGACGACGGGCTCATCGACCGGGAGTTCCTGGCGCGCGTGCTGCGGTATCGCGGCGGCGGTGCTTCTGTCGCTCCATGCGGCGCGGGCCGAAAACACGCTCGACATGGCGCCCGATCCGGACCAGAGCCGCGCGGAATACGAGCAGGTCTCCAAGGAAATAACGCTATCGTCGGAACGGCTGGCGAAGCTCGCCGCCGATATCGCCACGGTCAAGAAGGACCACGCCTCGATCACCGCCGCGCTGATCCAGTCGGCGATGACCGAACAGAAGCTTGGCCAGGACATCGAGGACATCGGCGCCAAGCTGGAAGGACTGAAGGGCCAGCAACAGAAGATCCGCGCTTCACTGGCCGCGCGGCGCGACGTGCTGGCCGAAGTGCTGGGCGCCCTGCAGCGCATGGGGCTCAATCCGCCGCCGGCGATCCTGGTCAAGCCGGAGGACGCGCTGTCGTCGGTGCGCAGCGCCATCCTGCTCGGCGCCGTGGTGCCGGAATTGCGCCTGGAGACCGACAGTCTGCTGGCCGACCTCAAGGAGCAGACCCGGGTGACGGCCTCGATCGAGGCCGAGCGGACGCGGCTGACGGCAGCGGTCGGCGACCAGGCGGCGGAGAAGAAGCGGCTCGGCATGCTGCTGGAGGCCAAGCAGAAGATCGAGGCCGACACGAAGGCGCAGATGGCGGCCGAACAGCAGCGTTCCGAGCAATTGGCCGCCAAAGCCAGCAGCCTGAAGGATCTGATCGCTTCGCTCGAAGCGCAGGCCGATAAGAACCGCAAGGCCGCGGATGCCGCGAAGGCAGCCGATGCGGCAAAGGCCGAGCCCGGTGGCGACCAGACAGCATCGCTGCCGGTTCCCGAAGGCAACAGGCTGACCGCGGCGACGCCTTTCTCGGCACTGCAGGGACAGATCGCCTTGCCGGTCACCGGCCGCATCAAACGCCGGTTCGGCGCCGACGACGGTAACGGCGCCTTGATGCTTGGGGACATGGTTGCGACACAATCGGGAGCCATCGTTACGGCGCCGGCGGATGGGAATGTGCTTTATGCGGGGCCGTTTCGCTCCTATGGTCAGCTCTTGATCCTCAATGCCGGCGACGGTTATCATGTCGTTCTGGCTGGGATGAGCAGAATCAGCGTCGCGACTGGCCAGTCAGTGCTCGCAGGAGAGCCGGTCGGTGCGATGGGAGAAGCCCGGGTGGCAAGCACCTCGGTTTCGAAGAATGGAAATGCCACGCCGGAACTCTATGTCGAGTTCCGCAAGGATGGAAAACCCGTCGATCCGGCCCCATGGTGGGCGGACCGTTTTTCTGGAAGGACGTGAAATGATGCGGAAACTGTCGCTTCTGATTGCCGGTGCGCTGATGGGCGCCTCCGCCATGAGCCTTGTCTATGGCGCACCCGGCTCGGCGGCGAACGCTGCAGGGTCGGAGACCTACAAGCAACTGGCGATCTTCGGCGACATCTTCGAGCGGGTGCGGGCCCAGTATGTGACCCCGCCCGACGACAAGTCGCTGGTCGAGAACGCCATCAACGGCATGCTTTCCTCGCTAGACCCGCATTCCTCCTACATGAACGCCGAGCAGGCGCAGGACATGCGCGTGCAGACCAAGGGCGAGTTCGGCGGCCTCGGCATCGAGGTCACCATGGAGAACGACCTGGTCAAGGTGATCACGCCGATCGACGACACGCCGGCTGCCAAGGCGGGCGTGCTGGCCGGCGACTATATCGCCAAGATCGACGGCGAGGAGGTTCGCGGCCTGACGCTCAACGACGCGGTCGACAAGATGCGCGGCCTGGTCAACACGCCGATCAAGCTCACCATCCTGCGCCAGGGCGCCGACAAGCCGATCGAACTGACGGTGGTGCGCGACATCATCAAGGTCAAGGCGGTCAAGTTCCGGGTCGAGAACGACATCGGTTACATGAAGATCACCTCCTTCACCGAAAAGACCTATGACGACCTCGAGAACGCCATCGACACCATCAAGAAGCAGGTGCCGGACGACAAGCTCAAGGGCTATGTGCTCGACCTGCGCCTCAATCCGGGCGGCCTGCTCGACCAGGCGGTGAGCGTGTCGGATGCCTTCCTGAAGCGCGGCGAGATCGTCTCGACGCGCGGCCGCGATCCGAAGGACGTCACCCGCTTCGACGCCAAGCCGAAGCAGACCGACGACATCAACGGCAAGCCGATGATCGTGCTTGTCAATGGCGGCTCGGCCAGCGCTTCGGAAATCGTCGCCGGCGCGCTGCAGGACTTGCGCCGCGTCACGGTGGTCGGCACGCAGTCCTTCGGCAAGGGCTCGGTGCAGACCATCATCCCGCTCGGCGAGAATGGCGCGCTCAGGCTGACGACGGCGCTCTATTACACGCCGTCGGGCAAATCGATCCAGGGCAAGGGCATCACGCCCGACATCAAGGTCGACCAGCCGCTGCCGCCGGAACTGCAGGGCAGGGACCTGACGCGCGGCGAATCCGATCTCAAGGGCCATATCAAGGGTGCCGACGAGAGCAAGACCGGCTCCGGTTCCGCAGCCTATGTGCCGCCGGATCCGAAGAACGACCTGCAGCTCATCTATGCCGAGCAGCTGCTGCGCGGCCAGAAGACCGATCCGTCCTTCCCGCCCAATCCGGAAAAGGCCGTGCTCAACCAGTAAGGTCGGCAACCGGTCTGGCCGGTTGAACGAAGCAATGCGATGCTGCCGGGACCGAAAGGTTCCGGCAGTTTGATTCGGGGGGCAGGACCAGGCCTCCAGGCGGGCGCCAGGATTGATGAATGCGTGCATCTGTTGCCGAAGGAGGTCGTCTTCGGAACCGTGCACCGGGGACAGGGCTTGGCTGATATCGGCAAGGACATCGAACGCCCGCTTGGACAGACTGTCCGGGTGCCGCGTGCCGCCGGCAAGATCAGCGTAGGCGTGATCGCGGCGAGCGCGGTCGTGCTGGCCGTGGTCGGCGTCTCGGCCGCGATCGCGCTCAGGGAAAAGCCGTTTCGAAAACCGCAGGAAGTCGCCGTTTCGACGCCGAAAGTGACTGCGGCGGCCGAGCCGACCGCGTCGTCTCCCGCATTGGCCCCGGCGGCGACGCCAAAAGTGGAGACGCCGGCGAAGACGGGCGGTCCGCAGATCATCCATGTGCAGACGGAAGAAGGCGATGGCCCGCCCAAGGCCGCAATCGTCATTCGCGATCCGTCGACCGTCGGCCAGAACCTCAAGATCGCGCATATTCCCGACAGGGCGCTGATAGAAACCAGTGAAACCGGACCCTTGCCGATGCGCTCCGCCGATGGCCGGCGGCCGTTCGACGTTTATGCGCGGCCATGGTCCGGCACACGCGGCGCACGTGTGGCAATCGTCATCGGCGGCCTCGCGGTTTCACAGACCGGCACCCAGGCGGCCATTGCCAAGCTGCCGGCGGAAGTGACGCTGGCCTTCGCGCCACAGGGCAACAGCATCGGCCGCTGGATGCAGGCAGCGAGGCAGAGCGGCCATGAGATCGTCATGCAGGTGCCGCTCGAACCGTTCGATTATCCCAACGTCAACCCCGGCCGCAACACGCTGACGGTGGCGGCGACCCCCGACGAGAATCTGAAAAACCTGCACTGGGCGCTGTCGCGGACGACGAACTATACCGGCGTCATGAACTATATGGGCGCGCGGTTTTCCTCCGACGCGGCGGCGATGCAGCCGTTCATGGCCGAGCTCGGCAAAAGGGGCCTCGCCTATATCGACGATGGCTCGTCGGCGCGCAGCCTGGCGCCAGACGTGGCGCTGAAGGATGGCGTGCCTTTCGTCGCCGGCGACACGGTGATCGACGCGGTGCAGGATCGCGGCGCCATCCTGAAGAAGCTCGACAGTCTCGAAGCGACCGCGCGTGCCAAGGGCACGGCCGTCGGCATCGGCTCGGCTTTCGACCTGACGGTCGACACGGTGTCGTCATGGGTGGCCGAGGCCAAGAAGCGCGGCATCGAGATCGTGCCGATTTCAGCGGTGGCCGTCGATCCACAAAAAGGCTAACAGCCGTCTTGATAATTCCACTCCGGCGGGCATCTGGCGGCGCTTTCTGCGCTTCCGGTGCTCGCGTACTTTAAGTACGCTCCGCTCCGGTTCTCGAAATCACTCGCCACCTGCCTCATCAGAGCGAATTCTCAAAACGGCTGGAACCTCACCTATGGCCAAAAAAGTCGACCGCGAAACGCTGCCCTATCGCCCCTGTGTCGGGTTGATGATCCTCAATGGCGAGGGGCTGGTCTGGGTCGGGCATCGCATTGCCGAACCCGACAGCGAATTCGCCGGTACGACGCAGCTCTGGCAGATGCCGCAAGGCGGCATCGACATGGGCGAGGAGCCGCTGCAGGCGGCGGAGCGGGAGCTCTATGAGGAGACCGGCATGCGCAGCGTCTCGATGCTGGCCGAAGCGCCGGACTGGATCAACTACGATCTGCCGGACCACCTCGTCGGCATCGCCTTCAAGGGCAGGTATCGCGGCCAGACGCAAAAATGGTTCGCCTTCCGCTTCCATGGCGATACCAGCGAGATCCAGATCAACCCGCCGCCGGGCGGCCACACCGCCGAATTCGACAAGTGGTCGTGGCGGCCGATGCAGGACCTTCCCGACCTTATCGTGCCGTTCAAGCGTCAGGTCTATGAAGATGTGGTGGCGGCGTTCCGGCATCTGGTTCCCTAGTATGTCGCGCGTCGGCCGTGGTTCGAGGGCCGCTGTTGCCGTGTCGGCCCAGCGGTCCTATTGATATCTTATCCGCTACAAGGAGGGTCGCCATGAACGACGCCCCCACAAGATTGCTGCCCGATGATGGCGCTGCCGTAAGCGAGGCGGCGGCCGGGGCCATTCTCACCATCGATCTCAGTGCGATCCGCGAAAACCACCGGCGGCTGAAGGCAAGGCTGGGCGGCGTGCGCTGCGCCGGCGTGGTCAAGGCCGACGGCTACGGTCTCGGCGCGAGCCAAGTGGCATCGGTGCTGGCGGAAGAAGGCTGCGACGTCTTCTTCGTCGCGCTGCTGGCCGAAGGCATCGCGCTCCGGAAGGCAATCGGGGCCGGACCTGAGATCTACGTGCTGAACGGACTGCCGCCGGGCTCCGAGCCGGAAGCGGTCGCGTCCGATCTCTGCGCGGTCGTCAACAGTGGCGCGCAGTTGAAAGCCTGGCGCGCGGCGGCACATCGCGTTGGCCGAAAACTTCCGGCCGCCATCCAGGTCGACAGCGGCATGTCGCGGCTTGGCATGGCACCAGCCGAAGTCGAGGCGATGGCCGGTGATGCCACCGCGTTTGACTGCATCGACGTCAGATATGTGATGAGCCACCTGGCCTGCGCCGACGAGCCTGACCATCCCGCCAATGAACAGCAGCGGTTAGCCTTTGAGCGGCTGCGCGCCATGCTGCCCGAGGCGCCCGCCTCGCTCGCCAATTCCTCCGGCATCTTTCTCGGGCCGTCCTGCCATTATGATCTCGCCCGCCCTGGCGCCGCGCTCTACGGCATCAATCCGACGCCTGCCGAACCCAACCCAATGCTGCCCGTGGTGCGGCTGCAGGCCAAGGTGGCGCAGACGCGCAGCGTCGAACAGGGCACCGGCATCGGCTATGGCCACACCCATCATGCGGAAGGGCCGCTCAGCCTGGCGACCATCTCGTTCGGCTATGCGGATGGCTGGTTGCGGCGGTCAGCGTCCGCCGCCTGGTTCGAGGGAGCGCGCCTGCCCTTCCTCGGGCGCGTGTCGATGGATTCGATCATTCTCGACATTTCCGCCCTGCCGCCCGGCAAGCTTCGCGAAGGAGATCTCGTCGAACTGCTTGGCCCTTCGCAAAGCGTCGACGACGCCGCCGGCCATGCCGGCACCATCGGTTATGAAATCCTGGCCAGTCTCGGCACGCGCTTCCACCGGCGCTATGTTGGCGGTTGAGCGGTTTGGCCGCGCTTGACAAGCGGACGCCTGTCGGCAAGGTTCGGCGCATGAGCAACCTCGCTTATATCAGAACCTTGTTCAGGGTCTGCCCGATCGCGGGATCGTAGCCCCGGCGCGGCCGCCTTCCGGCGTTCGTCCGTCCCGGGGCATCCATACATCCACCCATCGCCATCAAGCCGCACCGCTTTCCGCGGCTGCCGGCTTTCATCAGGCCGCCGTCAGCGCGGCGGCAAGCGCGCATCTGCTCGATGCGCCGATCCATGAGGTTTGTCATGCAACATGCAACGGGACTGCGTCCATCCGCCCAGATTCTGATCAGCGACACCGACCATGACAGGTTGACCGGTCTGGCGAGCACCGTGCTCGACCGCGCCCCCGAGACGGCTGAAGAGTTGCTCGCGGAGCTGGACCGGGCGGTGATCACGGAAGCGGAGGCAATGCCGACCGACGTAGTACGAATGGGATCGACGGTCACGGTTCGCGGCGAAAGCGGTGATATCAAGCACATCACGCTGGTCTATCCAGCCGACGCCGATATTGCCGAAAACCGGATTTCGGTGCTGACGCCGATGGGAACGGCGCTGGTCGGCGCCAGCATCGGGCAGGTGGTGTGCTGGAGCGGTCGAGGCGGCCGCAAACTGTCGGCGACCGTGGAGGCCGTCGATACGCCCGTCTGCGGCGGCGAGCACTGATCGTGGAGGCGGTGATGAAAAACGGAAGCTGCCGCCTGACGACGAAGGATTACGCCGTCCTGGAAGTGATGCTTGAGCGCCGACGGGCCTTCGCGGATCCGATGGTCCGGATGATCGAAGAAAAGCTTTCCAATGCCGGCGTCGTGCCCATCGAGTCGATCGAAGCCGATATCGTGACGCTGAACAGCCGGGTGGTGTTTTGCGTCGATGCCGGTGTGGCCGAGACGCGCACCCTGGTGCAGAGCGAAATACGTGGACCAGTCGGCTCCAGCCTGTCGGTGGCAACCAGGCGCGGGCTGTGCATGCTTGGCATGGCGCAAGGCCAGACGGCTTCGCTCGAGCACCCCGACGGCAGGCGCGAATCGATCCGGATCAAGGCGGTGCTCTATCAGCCGGAAGCCGCGCGGCGGGCAGCCCGGGAAAGAGCCGCCGCCGGCGGACCGCGGCCGCACGGACTGACCCTCGTCTACAGCGCCGACATTTCTATCCGGCCTCTTGGCGGGATGGCAGGAATGCGGCAGACAGAGAGAGATGACGATCCCGGGCCGCCGGCGGCGTGAAAGCCAGGCGCAAGGTCGGGAAGATCGGCATCGATTTTCGCCGGCGATCGTGCGCGAATCGCAGGTGCGGCCGTGTTCATCGGCATGAAGGACATGGCGTAAGGAGTGAATGAATGAAGATCATGGTGCTGGGCAGTGGCGTCATCGGGGTGACCACGGCCTATTATCTCGCCGAGGCCGGCCACGAGGTGACGGTGATCGACCGCCAGAAAGGCCCGGCGCTGGAGACCAGCTTTGCCAATGCCGGCGAGATTTCTCCCGGCTATGCTTCGCCCTGGGCCGGCCCCGGCATTCCGCTCAAGGCGATCAAGTGGCTCTTGATGAAGCATGGCCCGCTGGTGGTGCGGCCGGCCTTCGACCCGCATATGTGGACATGGCTGGTCAAGATGCTGCGCAACTGCACCGCCGAGCGCTACGCCATCAACAAATCGCGCATGGTGCCGCTGGCGGAATACAGTCGCGACACGCTGAAGGCGCTACGCGAAGCAACGGGCATTGCCTATGACGAGCGGACCCAGGGCACGCTGCAGCTGTTTCGCACGCAAAAGCAGCTCGACGGCACGTCAGGCGATGTCGAGGTGCTGAAGAAATATGGCGTGCCCTATGAGATCCTCGATCCGAACGGCTGTATCGCGGCCGAGCCGGCGCTGGCCGGGGTGCGCGATAAGTTCATCGGCGGGTTGAGGCTGCCGCATGACGAGACCGGCGACTGCAAGATGTTCACCGACAGGCTGACCGAGCTCTGCGTGGCGCGCGGCGTCAAGTTCGAATACGACGTGACGATCTGGCGTGTCATCCGCAGCCGCAATCGCGTCGCCAATCTCAGCACGAGCAAGGGTTTCAAGACCGCCGATGCCTATGTGATGGCGCTGGGCAGCTACTCGGCGGACTTCATGCGCCGGATGAAGCGGCCGATCCCGGTCTATCCGGTCAAGGGCTATTCGATCACCGTGCCGATCAAGGACGCCGCCGCCGCACCGGTGTCGACGGTGATGGACGAAACCTACAAGGTCGCGATCACCCGGCTCGGCGACCGCATCCGCGTCGGCGGCACGGCCGAGATTTCCGGCTTCGATCTCAGGCTGCACGAATCGCGGCGCCGCACCCTCGAGCACTCGGTCGGCGATCTCTTTCCCGGCGCCGGCGCCATGCGCGAAGCGACGTTCTGGTGCGGGCTGCGGCCGATGACGCCGGATGGACCGCCGCTGATCGGCCGCACCGAACTGTCGAACCTCTTTCTCAACACCGGCCATGGCACGCTCGGCTGGACCATGGCCTGCGGCTCGGCCAAGGTGCTGGCCGACATCATGTCGAACCGGGTGCCCGACATCGACGTGCGTGCCCTGGCGCAGGAGCGCTATCTGAAATAGCGGCCCGCGCGTCTGCCGACGCGCTTTGTTCTTTGCTTTGATGCATGTCGTTGCCCCAAAACCGGAGCCGCTTTTGGGCGACATGCATCAGAACGCCTGCCTGACCCACGCCTCGTCGAACAGCAGCCGGTAGGCCCACGGGATCGTCACTTTGGTGGAAACCGGGTTCGAGTGCGCGAGGTAGTCGTCGTAGACCGGCTTCATCCTGGCGTAGAAGGCGGGGTCGAGCACCGTCATGCCGTTCTCCGAATCGTGGAAGAAGCTGCGGTTGTTGAGGTTGACCGAGGAAATGGCGACCAGCCTTTCGTCGATCATCATGATCTTGGAATGCAGCACCACGTCAGGCGCCTTGAACTCGCGGATGTCGATGCGGTCGCCATATTTCTCGACGAACAGCTTGTTCAGCGCGGTGAGGAATTTGCCGCCGATGTCGCCCTTGAGGTCGATGCGGCCGACAATGTCGATCCTGACGCCGCGGGCGAGTGCCCGGTCAAAGGCCTCGGCGAGGCTGGGGGTCAGATTAAGGTAAGGGTTGACGATCTGGATACGGTGCTGGGCGGCATCGACAAGCTCGACGAAATAGGCCTCCAGCGCATGATCATCCTCATAGGGCACCGAGATGAAATGCCGGGCATTGCCCTGGGGGCGGCCATCTCCGTGGACCGGGACGGAGAAGGGGCGCGCCAGGTTGGTGTCGGCGTCGCGCAGCCATATCGTCGACAGATGCGCGGCCAGCGTCTCGACCGTCGCCCGGTCGGCGAACTCGATGTCGAAGTCGCTCCAGTTCGAATAGTAGTTCAGCGAAAATCCATCGGTCTTGCCATATTGCTCGAGGTCCGGATAGCGCGACAGGTCGATGGGCTGGTGGAACAGGAAGCCGTCATGGATGTTGCGGCCGCCGATGATGACGCGCGAACGCGCAGGGTCCTGCGCCAGCGTCGCCAGCATTTTGATATGATGGACCTTGTGCAATTGTGAAATCTGCTCGTCGATCGGCGCGCCATGGTCCGCCTGCCAGCGATATTCCTGCAATTCGACATTGGGGAATTCGGCCGCCAGGCGGTGCAGCATGGCGTCGTCCTTGTCGCGTTCCAGCACGTCGGTGATCATGATGCGCACCTTGGTGCCAAGCGCTGCATGATGGCGGATCAATCGTTCGACGATACGGCCGGAAAAGTCCGCCTTGAACTCGAGCGAGGACAGATAGATCAGCTTCAGCGTTGGCGCCTTCGAGAAATCGAGCGGCAGTTCGGGGTCACCCTTGTCTATTGTCGCATCGGACAGCGGCGCGCCCATCAGCGCCTCGACCTTGGCGTTGAAGCCGTCGCGCGACTTGCGCAGCAGTCTGGGCTCGCCGATCGGCATGGCGCAGGTCTGCGACAGCCAGCGGCTGGCATAGAAAGCGCGCTCGAGGGCGTCGACGCCGGCGCCGCTGGGGGCCGGGCAGCGCTGGTAGCGGCTGTCCAAGCTGGCGAGCGCTGGATCGGCGATCTCTTCGCGCCGGATGGTGAGGGGCGCGCCGGTGGGCGCAAGGCTGGAGCGGATCCTTGCCGTGCACCGGTTCAGGCTGTCACCCGGAAATAGGCTTACCGTGTCGTCCTCGCCGGACAGGCGAAAGCCGAATGCCGCGCCGGCGGCGATGATGCGTGAGGCTCCGGCGGCGCGGATCGCCAATCCACCGTCGCAAGTGCCCTCAATGTCGGCCGGCTGCTTGCCTGCCTGCCGCACGACGATCTCGGTGCTGCGCGCCTGCAGGCCGGAGAAATCGAAGGTCTTGGGCGCCGAAGGACGCGCCGCCGCATCGATGTAGAGCGTCTGCCGCGACACCCGCCAGCGGCCGTCGAAACGGCCGTCGCCGCTGCCTATGCCGGCTGGGGGCAGATGTATGTTGGCGACCGGTCCGGCCAGTCGCCGTAGCGTCGAATATGTCGCCTGGAAATCGCGGTTCTGGACATCGCGGCGGTTGTGCCCGAAGGGGCCGGTGCCGTTGGCACGGTCCATGGCACCGAGCTGGTTGTTGGCAAGTAGCGCCAGGAACCGTCGTTCGTAGTCGCTGTCGCCGGTATCTCCGAAAAACTGCGCCGCCGCGACCTGCGCGCCGGGCGTGCTGGCCGATAGCGAGGGCCGCGCGCAAGCCTCCTGTCCCGCCAGGAGGTCGCAGGCATTGCCGCCTGCGCCGGCACAGCCGGCAAGGGCGGCCAGTCCGAACAGGACGAGGATGACGGCCCTGCGGACGCTCACCCGGCGGCTCCGGCCTTCATGGCGCTCAACTGCGCGGGGTCGCGCGGCGGCATGAAACCTTGCGGAAAAATCTTGCAGACAGGGATGGTGAAGGTGGCGATCAGCAGTTCCGCCTCGCTGCGCATCTTGCGGGGCGCCGTCTTGTCGTCGCGGATTGCGCTCGCCGAGGCAACAAGGGCGCCATCGCAGTCGCAATGGTTGCGGCGAGCGATGTAGCAGGCGTCATGGGTTCGGCAAACGGCGTCGAGGCGGTCGACCGGCCGGGCCGACAGATCGCCGGTGCGGGTGCCGGGACCGCAGTAATTGCCGATGACGAAAGGCGAGGGGCGCGCCATGACGTAGCGGATCGGTTTGGGCAATTCGGCTTCCGGCACTTTTGTCCATGGGTTGGCGCATGCGGAGACGAACAGCAGCGGCAGGATGGCAAGAACGGCTCGCATGTCTATCCGCGCCAGCTTTCTGAAAGATTTCCCCACCCGACACCCACCCCATGGCCGGCGACCGGTGATGCCACACTGTGCGGTTTTGTGGCAAGGAAAAGGCGGCGTGTGGAAACCTGGCTGTTTTGCCGTGACGGCGCTTCTAAAGGAAGAGGCCCCGCTCGCGCTCGACCGCCTTTGTGATGAAGCTGGCGACGATCTGGACGCGGCGCAGTGGCCTGACCGATTCATGATAGACCAGCCAGTAGGCGCGGCGGATAGGCGCGACGACATCGACGGCCACCAACTCCGGCATCGAGCGGGCGACGAAGGTGTGCAGGATGCCGATGCCTGCGCCCGAGCGCACGGCTTCGGCCTGGCCGAGCGCCGAGGAGATGGCGAAGCCGGTGCGCCAGTCCGCGCTGAATTCTGCGGCATAGTCGAGCGAAGGGCTGACGATGAGATCAGGCACATAGCCGATCAGTGTGTGCTGGCCGAGCTCGGCGGCGGTTTTGGGCAGGCCATGGGCTTCGACATAGGCGCGGGAGGCGAACAGGCCGAGCGAATAGTCGACCAATTTTCCCGCCACCAGCCGGCCTTCGGTCGGCCGTTCGACGGTGATCGCGATATCGGCTTCGCGCCGCGACAGCGAGAAGGAGCGCGGCACCGGCACGAGCTGGATGGTGAGTTCGCGGTGAAGGGCGATGAGTTCGCCCAGCCGCTTGGCCAGGAAGGCGACGCCGAAGCCGTCGGGTGCGCCGATGCGCACGGTTCCAGACACGTCATCTCCTTCGCCTGATATGGTCGAGCGCGCGGCGATCATGTCGCCCTCCATGCGCTCGGCGATATCGAGGAAGCGCTCGCCGGCCGGCGTCAACTCGCTGCCGGTGGTAAGCCGGCGAAAGAGTTTCGTCCTCAATGCTTCCTCAAGGGCCGCGATGCGGCGCGAGACGGTGGCATGGTTGAGCTCCAGCCGGCGCGCGGCGCCAAGAATCTGGCCGGCACGCGCCACGGCGAGGAAGATGCGGACGTCATCCCAATTCATGGGGATGTTCCGGATGGCAATCGTCAACGCCGCGTTCCACAGAATTCAATATGGCCATGCCAGTGATGTCGAGCACATTTTATCATTTGCGGCAATTGATGCACAGGCCTCGTTTGTTATCTATTTCCTGCACAACGGTTGCGTTCTCCCTCGCGTTGCCTTCGCCGCCGCAAAGGCGGACAATACGGCATCACAAACAAAGGGAGAGAAATCATGATCGACTACGGTCATTTCATCGGCGGCAAGCGTGTCGCCGGCACCAGCGGCCGCAAGCAGGACGTCATGCAGCCGATGGACGGTACGGTGCGCGGCACGGTGGCGCTGGCCTCGCAGGCGGAACTGCGCACGGCGGTCGAGAATGCCAAGGTGGCGCAGCCCAAATGGGCGGCGACCAATCCGCAGCGCCGCGTGCGCGTGCTGATGAAGTTCCTCGAACTGGTCGCCCGCGACTATGACGAACTGGCCGAAATCCTGGCGCGCGAACACGGCAAGACCATCGCCGACGCCAAGGGCGACATCCAGCGCGGCCTCGAAGTGGTCGAGGTCTGCATCGGCGCGCCGCATATGATGAAGGGCGAGTTCACCGACGGCGCCGGCCCCGGCATCGATGTCTATTCAATGCGCCAGCCGCTCGGCGTCGTCGCCGGCATCACGCCGTTCAATTTCCCGGCGATGATCCCGCTTTGGAAGATCGCACCGGCGATCGCCTGCGGCAACGCCTTCATCCTGAAGCCTTCGGAGCGTGATCCGGGCGTGCCGATGCGCATTGCCGAGCTGTTCATCGAGGCCGGCCTGCCGGCCGGTATCCTCAACGTCGTCAACGGCGACAAGGATGTCGTCGACGCTATCCTGGACGATCCCGATATCAAGGCCATCGGCTTTGTCGGCTCGACGCCGATCGCCCACTACATCTATTCGCGCGGCACGGCGGCCGGCAAGCGCGTGCAGTGCTTCGGCGGCGCCAAGAACCACATGATCATCATGCCCGACGCCGACATGGACCAGACCGTCGACGCGCTGATCGGCGCCGGTTACGGCTCGGCCGGCGAGCGCTGCATGGCGATCTCGGTGGCCGTGCCGGTCGGCAACGACACCGCCAACCGGTTGATGGAAAAGCTGATCCCGCGCGTCGAGAGCCTGAAGGTCGGCCCGTCGACGGACTCGGCCGCCGATTTCGGCCCGCTGGTCACCGCCCAGGCGCTGGAGCGCGTCAAGGGTTACGTCGATACCGGTGTCAAGGAAGGCGCCAAGCTCGTCGTCGACGGCCGCGGCTTCAAGATGCAGGGCTATGAGGACGGCTACTATATGGGCGGTTGCCTGTTCGACAACGTGACGGCGGACATGCGCATCTACAAGGAAGAGATCTTTGGACCGGTGCTCTCGGTGGTGCGCGCACCGACCTATGAGAACGCCATCAAGCTCGCCAACGATCACGAGATGGGCAATGGCGTCGCCATCTTCACCCGCGACGGCGACGCGGCGCGCGACTTCGCTAGCCGTGTTCAGGTCGGCATGGTCGGCGTCAACGTGCCGATCCCGGTGCCGATCGCCTACTACACTTTCGGCGGCTGGAAGGCGTCTTCCTTCGGCGACCTGAACCAGCACGGCCCGGACGCGTTCCGCTTCTATACCAAGACCAAGACGGTGACCTCGCGCTGGCCGTCCGGCATCAAGGATGGCGCCGAATTCGTCATCCCGACGATGAACTGACCGGACGTTTTCTTCGTCTGCGCGTCCTCGCTCCGGGCGCGCGGGCATGCATCAAGGATGGCGCCGAGTTCGCCATCGGACGATGAACTGACCGGACGAGAAGACGCGATTTTTACTCAAGGCCTAAGTCCCCGGACTTAGGCCTTTTGTTTTTGCAAACGCTAATGTGATGGAACCGGCGGGGGCTCGCGGGACTTAGGGCTGCAATCCTGCCGTGGAGGAGGCGCGGCAGACAACCAGGGCGCCGCACGGCGGGCCGGTGGCATTGCATCGTCCGGCGCAAGGAGGTGTCAGATGACACGACGACTTACAGTGACACTGTTCGTTGCGGCGACAACGATGTGCACCGGCGCTGCTCAGGCAAATGCGGCCGGGCAATGCGCGGCACGCGCCGATATCGTGAAAGCGCTCGGTGAGAACTTCCACGAAAGCGAAGCCGGGCGCGGCCTGATCAATCCCAATGTGGTCCTCGAAGTGTTCGTTTCCGATCAAGGCAGCTGGACGGTTCTGGCTTCCGACACGAAGGGCCAGAGTTGCATCCTGTCGGTCGGCGAGGGCTGGGACAGCCCAACCATCAAGGCGGCCTTGCCGGGCGCTTGAACTATTTCTGCAGTTAGCGCGTCGCGGCCACCTCGGCATGGCCGCGCAGCAGAGCCATCAGTTTCTTGGCGTCCTTGGCGGCGCCTTCCTCGTCGCCGTCCAGGATCGAGCGGATCAACGCGACATGGTGCTCGGCGGATTCCGCCAACCCGGTGTCCGCCTTGTAGCGGAACCAGAAGCGGCGGCTGTGGGTCTGCAGGGGGGCGGCCAGCCGGGCGGCGAATGGGTTGTCGGCGGCCAGCGCCAGCGCCTCGTCGAGCGCCTTGTCGGCCTGGATGAAGGCGAGCACATTGCCTGATATCACTGCTTTTTGCATGGCGAGCGCCGCCTCGTGGAACAGGTCGGCGGCCTCGCGGGTGACGAAACGGGCGGCTGATCGTGCGAGCACCACCTCGACGCCGCGCCGGGCATCGAGCACACGCAGCCAGTCGCCGGGATGCAGCGGCGCGATCGCGATGCCGGCGCGGGGCCTGACGTCAAGCAGCCCTTCCCAGGCCAGCCGCTGGATCGCCTCGCGCACCGGCGTGCGGCCGAGCGCCAGCCGCTCGATCAAGGAACCCTCGGTGACAAAACTCGCCGGGGCCAGTTCGAGCGTGACGACCATGTGCTCAAGGACACGGTAAGCCTTGGTCGCCGCGGGCTCGGACAGGGTGGTTGCTTCCATGGATATCAAAGTCGGTCTCCTGATATATCTAGAATATATCATAACGGATTCTGCATTGACAGCGGCTTTCCTAACAGATATACGGCTGATATATCAGATGGAGAAATAGCCATGTGGACCGGAGTTTTCCCCGCCGTCACGACCAAATTCACCGCCGACGACCGGCTCGACCACGCCGAAATGGAGCGTTGCTTCAGCTTGCAGATGGAGGCCGGCTGCGACGGCATCATCGTCTGCGGCTCGCTCGGCGAAGGGCCGATGCTGTCGCCTGACGAGAAGATCGAGGTGCTGAAGACCGCGCAGAAGATCGCAGGCAAGAAGCCGGTGCTGCTGACCGTCAACGAGGCCGGCACCCGCGAGGCGACCAGCATCGCCAGGCGCGCCGCCAAGGAAGGCGCCAACGGACTGATGGTGGTGCCGAGCCCGATTTACCACACCAACGCGGAAGAGACGGTGGCGGCCCTGCGCGCCGTGGCCGAGGCCGGCGACCTGCCGGTCATGATCTATTCCAACCGGCTTGCCTACCGCGTCGACGTCACCGTCGACCAGATGGAGGAGCTGGCATCGGACAAGCGCTTCGTCGCCATCAAGGAATCTTCCGACGACATCCGCCGCTCGACCGAGATCATCAACCGCCTGGGCAGCCGCTACGACCTGTTCACCGGTGTCGACAACCTCGCCTTCGAGGCACTGTCCGTCGGTGCCATCGGCTGGGTGGCCGGCCTGGTCACCGCCTTCCCGCGCGAGACCGTCGCCATCTACCAGCTGATGAAGCACGGCCGCCGCGAAGAGGCGCTCGCCATCTACCGCTGGTTCCGGCCGCTGCTCGACCTCGATGTCTCGACCTATCTGGTGCAGAACATCAAGCTTGCCGAAGTGTTCGCCATCAACACCAACGATCGCGTCCGAATGCCCCGCATGCCGCTGTCGGGCGAACGCCGCAAGACCGTCGAGAAGATCGTCAAGGATGCGCTGGCGGTACGGCCGACACTGCCACAGTTCTAAGGAGAAGGTGCCGCCAGCCAGGTGAAGGGCAGCGCCCACGTGACAGGAAGTACCAAATGGACAGAAGCGGGGCGCCGCCCCGCCCTTCGGGCGCCTTTTAACCCTGAACGGGGAGAAGGGAAAGACATTGCCATCGTCGGTGGCGGCATCATCGGCATTTGCGCGGCTGCCTTCCTCGCCGAGGCCGGGCTGGATGTCACGGTCTTCGATCGCACCGGCATCTGCGAGGAGACGAGCTCAGGCAATGCTGCCGCCTTTGCTTTTTCCGACGTGCTGCCGCTGGCGCACAAGGGCATGATCAGGCAGCTGCCGAAATGGCTGGCCGATCCACTCGGCCCGCTCAGCATCCCGCCCGCCTACCTGCCCAAGCTGCTGCCCTGGCTGATCCGGTTCTGGCGCGCCGGCGCGCCGGGGAAATACGAGGCGAGCCTGATGGCCCAGGCCGGCATGATGAAGCTTGCCGAGGCCGAATGGATGGATCTGCTCGATCGGTCCGGCACGCGGCCGATGCTGCGCGAGGACGGTTCGCTCGAGCTCTACGAAAGCGAAGCCGAGTTCCGCGCCTCACTGTCGGGCTGGGCGGCGCGCGAGCGCTTCGGCATCGGCTTCCGCCATGTCGAGGGCGAGAACCTCGCGGGCTTGCAGCCTGGGTTGTCACCGCGCTTCGTCAAGGGCACCTTCGTGCCGGGATGGAAGACGGTCGCCGATCCAAAACTGCTCGGCAAGGCGGTGTGGGCTTACGCGCAATCCAAAGGCGCCCGCTTCGAGATGGCCCGCATCGATCGCGTCGCCGCGAATCAGGATGGTGCAACACTGACGCTGGCCGATGGCTCGACAAGACAAGCCAGGCACATCGTCATTGCCGCGGGCGCCTGGTCGCACCTGCTGGCGCGGCAACTCGGCGATCGCATTCCGCTGGAGACCGAGCGCGGCTACAACACGACGCTGCCGACGAGCGCTTTCGACGTGACGCGGCAGCTGATCTTTTCCGGTCATGGCTTCGTCATCACCCCGCTCGAAACGGGCCTGCGCGTCGGGGGTGCCGTGGAACTCGGCGGCATCGAGCGGCCGCCCAATTTCAACAGGTCGAAAGCGCTCCTGCAGAAGGCGCAGAAATTCCTTCCGGGGCTCGATCCCTCGGGCGGACGCGAATGGATGGGGTTCCGGCCATCGCTGCCGGATTCGGTGCCCGTCATCGGCAGGGCGACGCGAAGCCGGTCGGTGATCTACGCCTTCGGTCACGGCCATCTCGGCCTGACCGAGGCCGCAGCAACCGGGCGGTTGATCAGGGAATTGGTTCTGGGGCAGACTTCGTCCGTTGATCTGGCCCCCTTCAGCCCACAACGGTTTTGATCTTGAGGAGCGACATGGCCAAGAAATCCTTCTTCTGCATCGACGGCCACACCTGCGGCAACCCGGTGCGACTGGTCGCCGGCGGTGGGCCGCTGCTGCAGGGCTCGACGATGATGGAACGGCGCGCGCATTTCCTCGCCGAATATGACTGGATCCGCACCGGCCTGATGTTCGAGCCGCGCGGCCATGACGTGATGTCCGGCTCGATCCTCTATCCGCCGACACGCGAGGATTGCGACATCGCCATCCTGTTCATCGAGACGTCCGGTTGCCTGCCCATGTGCGGCCACGGCACCATCGGCACGGTGACGATGGCCATCGAGCACGGCTTGATCAAGCCGAAGACGCCGGGTGTGCTCAGGCTCGACACGCCGGCCGGCCTGGTCATCGCCGAATACAAGCAGGTTGGCGAGTATGTCGAGGAGGTGCGCATCACCAATGTGTCGTCCTTCCTCCATGCCGAAGGGCTGACAGTCGAATGTCCAGGGCTGGGTGAAATAACCGTCGATGTCGCCTATGGCGGCAATTTCTATGCCATCGTCGAACCGCAGGCGAACTATCGCGACATGGCCGACCATTCCGCCAGCGACTTCATCGCCTGGAGCCCGGTGGTGCGGCAGCGGCTCAACGAGAAGTATTCCTTCGTGCATCCGGAGAACCCCGGCATCGCCGGGTTGTCGCACATGCTGTGGACCGGCAAGCCGACGGTCGAGGGCGCCGATGCCCGCAATGCCGTTTTCTACGGCGACAAGGCGATCGATCGCTCGCCCTGCGGCACCGGCACATCGGCGCGCATGGCGCAGCTTCATGCCAAGGGCAAGCTCAAGGCCGGCGACGCCTTCGTCCATGAATCGATCATCGGCTCGCTGTTCAAGGGCAAGGTCGAAAAAGAGGTCACCGTGGCTGGCAAGCCGGCGATCATCCCCTCGATCGGCGGCTGGGCGCGCATGACCGGACTGAACACCATCTTCATCGACGACCGCGACCCGTTCGCGCATGGTTTCGTGGTCAAGTAGGAGAATCCTGACCTTGCGGAAAGGAGTGTGACGAAAAAACGAACCATGTCAGGAACGCAACGATTCTTCTCATCACCTAATCTTGACGGTGATTTCTTCGAAACGGAGCGCATGATGCGGCGCAATCGTCAAAGACATTGCGTTATGCCAATGATAGGGTCCGCGATAGTCCAGGGGCTGGGTGCGAAAACGAGCAATCGGGAAGACGTGACTTGGAACCACGCGGAGCGGTCAAAAAAATCACGTTGCAATCCGGGCTCGAAACTTTACGACTAGGGGAAATACGAAAAGGAATGCGTCTGCATGGGCGACGTTCCAGGGGAGCCATGTACACATGCAGTATTTTGTCCAGCAGCTTATCAATGGGCTGACGCTGGGATCGATCTATGGGCTGATCGCAATCGGCTACACGATGGTCTACGGCATCATCGGCATGATCAATTTCGCCCATGGCGATATCTTCATGGTGGGAGCCTTCACGGCACTGATCGTCTTCCTCATCCTCGGCGCGCTGTTTTATTCGGTGCCCGTGGTCATCGCGCTGCTGGTCATGATGATCGTGGCGATGCTGCTCACCAGCCTCTACAACTGGACGATCGAGAAGGTGGCCTACCGGCCGCTGCGCGGTTCGTTCCGGCTGGCCCCGCTGATCACCGCCATCGGCATGTCGATCGCGCTGTCGAACTTCGTCCAGGTGACGCAAGGCCCGCGCAACAAGCCGATCCCGCCGATGGTCAGCCAGGTCTACAACATCAACGGCGTCAGCGTGTCGCTGAAGCAGATCATCATCGTCATCGTCACCGCTTTGCTGCTGGCGCTGTTCTGGTACCTGGTCAACAAGACCTCGCTCGGCCGGGCGCAACGCGCCTGCGAGCAGGACCGCAAGATGGCCGCACTGCTCGGCATCGACGTCGATCGCACCATCTCGATCACCTTCATCATGGGCGCAGCCCTTGCCGCCGTCGCCGGCACGCTGTTCCTGATGTATTACGGCGTCATCGCCTTTTCGGACGGCTTTACGCCCGGGGTAAAAGCTTTCACGGCGGCAGTTCTTGGCGGCATCGGCTCATTGCCAGGTGCCGTGCTGGGCGGCCTCCTCATCGGCTTCATCGAGAGCATGTGGTCGGCCTATTTCTCGATTGACTACAAGGACGTCGCCGCCTTCTCGATCCTGGCGATCGTGCTGATCTTCCTGCCTTCCGGCATCTTGGGCCGGCCAGAAGTCGAAAAGGTCTGAGACAATGGCCGTGACCGTATCTCCAGAGCGCGACCTCGTCGCCAGCCCCATGCAGCGCGCGCTGCGCGAGGCCTTCTATGCCGGCGCGATAGCGCTTGGCCTGTTCGTGCTGTTCATCGGCCTCAGGACCGACCAGAACATTTCCAACGAACTGGTCGTGGTGCAGCGCTGGGGCCTGCTTGCCGCGGTGGTGATCGCCACGGCCGTCGGGCGTTTCCTCTATGTCGCCTACGGCCAGCCCTTCATGGCTAACCAGAAGATCGCCGATGTCGCCACCGGGCTCATGCCGGCAAGTGTGGCATCCCGCTTCTTCACCCTGCCGACCTTCATCGGAGCGGTCGTCGCCATGGTGCTGCTGTTCCTGTTCAACAGCTCTCTCGCCGGATGGGTTGGGGCAGAACCGGCCGGCTACCTGCAATTCCTGCGTGCCCTGACGGTCATCTATGTGCTGGCCTGCGTGATCTATTACTTCCGCGCCTTCATCCATGCCAACTTCACCAAATTGGGCATCTCGGCATTGGTGCTGTACCCGATCCTCGTCGTCGCGGTGCTGTCACTCAACGCCTGGTCGGTCGCCACCGGGTTGCAGGGTTCGTTAAAATGGGTCGATAATTTCGGCATCCAGATCTTGATCTATGTGATGCTGGCCTGGGGACTGAACATCGTCGTCGGCCTCGCCGGTCTGCTCGATCTCGGCTACGTCGCTTTTTATGCGCTTGGCGCCTATGCCTATGCGCTTCTCGCCACGCATTTCGGCCTGTCGTTCTGGATACTGTTGCCCGCCGCGGGCGCCATGGCCGCGCTCTGGGGGGTGCTGCTCGGTTTTCCCGTGCTGCGCCTGCGCGGCGACTACCTGGCGATCGTGACGCTCGCCTTCGGCGAGATTATCCGCCTCGTGCTGATCAACTGGCGCGAGGTCACCAATGGGTCGGCAGGCATCTCCGGCATTCCCAAGGTCAGCTTCTTCGGCTTGATGTCGTTCAACGTGTCGGACCCGAATTACATCGCCAAGGTGCTGAACATCGCCACGTCCAGCGCCTACTACAAGATCTTCCTCTACTACCTGATCCTTGGGCTTTGCCTGCTAACCGCCTTCGTCACCATCCGGCTGCGGCGCCTGCCGGTCGGCCGCGCCTGGGAAGCCTTGCGTGAGGACGAGATCGCCTGCCGCTCGCTCGGTATCAACACCACCACCACCAAGCTGACGGCCTTTGCCACCGGCGCCATGTTCGGCGGCTTCGCCGGTTCGTTCTTCGCCGCGCGGCAAGGTTTCGTCAGCCCCGAATCCTTCGTCTTCCTGGAATCGGCCATTATCCTCGCCATCGTCGTGCTCGGCGGCATGGGCTCGCTGGTCGGCATCGCCGTCGCCGCGATGGTGATGATCGGCGGCACCGAGGCGCTGCGCGAACTCGACTTCCTCAAGCAGGTCTTCGGGCCCGATTTCACACCGGAACTCTACCGCATGCTTCTGTTCGGCATGGCCATGGTCATCGTCATGCTGTGGAAGCCCCGCGGCTTCGTCGGCAGCCGTGAACCGACAGCCTTCCTCAAGGAACGAAGAGCTGTCTCAGGCTCCTTCACCAAGGAGGGCCACGGCTGATGAATGCGACCACGCAAATGAACGATGCCATCCTGCAGGTCGATCACCTGTCGATGAAGTTCGGCGGCCTGGTCGCCATCGGCGACCTGTCCTTCACCGCCAGGCGCGGCGAAATCACCGCGCTGATCGGCCCCAACGGCGCCGGCAAGACCACCGTGTTCAACTGCATCACCGGCTTTTACAAACCGTCGGAGGGCATGATCACGCTCAACCGGGCCGATGGTTCCAGCTACTTGCTGGAACGGCTGCCCAACCATGAGATCCCGGCGCGCGCCAAGGTGGCGCGGACCTTCCAGAACATCCGCCTGTTCTCGGGGATGACGCTGCTGGAGAACCTGCTCGTCGCCCAGCATAACAAGCTGATGAAGGCTTCGGGCTACACGATCCTGGGCCTGTTCGGCTTCAGCGGCTACCGCAAGGCCTCGGCCGAATCGGTGGAGCTTGCCAAGCACTGGCTGGAAAAGGCCGATCTCGTCGATCGCGCCGACGATCCGGCCGGCGACTTGCCCTACGGCGCGCAGCGGCGGCTCGAGATCGCGCGCGCCATGTGCACCGGTCCGGAGCTTCTGTGCCTCGACGAACCGGCGGCCGGCCTCAACCCGAAGGAATCGGCGGCGCTGAACGAACTGCTGATGGACATCAAGCACACGAGCGGCACCTCGATCCTGCTGATCGAGCACGACATGTCGGTGGTCATGCAGATTTCCGACCACGTCGTGGTGCTCGAATATGGCCGCAAGATCTCCGACGGCAATCCGCAGTCGGTGCGCACCGACCCGCGTGTCATCGCCGCCTATCTCGGCGTCGACGACGAGGAGGTCGAGACCGCGCTCACCGAAGTCGGTGACGAGGACGTCATCGAACAGCTCGATATCGGTCCCGACTCGGCGCATGGCCCGGCGACGTCGTCGTCGTATCTTGCCGGGCCGGTGAGCGACACCGTCGGCCATAGCGAAGGCGAGCGGGTGACCGTGTCGAAGGGCGCTTCGAAGGCAGCGCAGGTCGACGCCCGCGCCGCCACCGTGGCAAGCAGGCCTGTCGCACCGGCGCCAGCCAAGCCCGCGCCGAAGAAAGCGGCACCAAGGAAAACGGCCGCCAAGGCGCCTGCCGCGAAGGCCGAAGGCGTTTCGAACCGGCTCGCTGCCCCCCGTGGCGGCAAGGCCGACAATCTGACGCGCATCAAGGGCATCGGGACGGTCAACGAGAAGAAGCTCAACGAACACGGCATCTTCCACTTCGACCAGATCGGCGCCTGGAAGAAGGCCGATGTCGAGGCGGTCGAGGCCTATCTCGCCTTTGACGGACGCATCGCGCGCGAGGAATGGGTCAAGCAGGCGAAGCTGCTCGGTCAGGGCAAGGATACGCAATTCTCGCGCCGCGTCGATGCGGGCAAGGTGGCGACAAGTCATGCTTCCGGCAAGGCCGCGGGCACAGGCAAGCCCGTTCAGGGCAAGCGTGGAGGGGGCAAGTGATGGCCACGACAACGCTGCTCGATATCAAGGGCGTGGAGACCTATTACGGCAACATCCGCGCGCTGAACGGTGTCAACGTCACCGTCAAGCAGGGTGAAATCGTGGCGCTGATCGGCGCCAACGGCGCCGGCAAGTCGACGCTGATGATGACCATCTTCGGGGCTCCGCGGGCCCGCACGGGCACCATCACCTTCGCCGGAGCCGATATTACCCAGTTGCCGACGCACGAAATCGCACGCATGCGCATCGCACAGTCACCCGAGGGCCGTCGCATCTTCCCGCGCATGACGGTGATGGAAAACCTGCAGATGGGCGCCAGCCTCGATAACCTCAAATACTATGGCGAGGACGTCGAGAAGGTGTTCACGCTGTTCCCCAGACTGAAGGAGCGCATCGCCCAGCGTGGCGGGACCTTGTCGGGCGGCGAACAGCAGATGCTGTCAATCGGACGCGCACTGATGGCGCGGCCGAAACTGCTTCTGCTCGACGAGCCGTCGCTGGGTCTGGCGCCGCTGATCGTCAAGCAGATCTTCGATGCCATCCGCGAATTGAACCGCACCCAAGGGCTGACCGTGTTCCTGGTCGAGCAGAACGCGTTCGGCGCGCTCAAGCTCGCCACGCGCGGCTATGTCATGGTCAACGGCAATGTGACGATGAGCGGCACCGGCAAGGAACTGCTCGCCAATCCGGAAGTGCGCGCCGCCTATCTCGAAGGCGGACATCACTGAGTTCAGGAGACTTCCCATGCAAGGCATTCTCTACGAGGAACCGTCGATCTGGCAGTTCTTCTTCGTCACCTGCCTGCTCGGCGGCTGGGCGGCCTGGATGACCGGCAAGGCCAGTGCCCAGACATGGCGCAGCTTCATCCAGCTGTTCGCCTATATGCTCGGCCTCGGCATCGGTATCCGTTTCATCCATCATGCGCTGTTCGACGGCACGATGTTCTCGCTGCATTACTATATCGTCGATACCATCGTGCTGATGATACTGGGCTTCGTTGGCTATCAATACACACGAACCAACCAGATGGTCACACAGTATAATTGGCTCTATGAAAGAGCTTCCATCTTGAGCTGGAAACCGAAAGGTTGACGTTCATCATTAGCGCCGCGTCAGGGATGAATCGGCGTGACAAGTGCCTGAAAATCGGCAAACTATGCTTTCTGCGATAAGGGTGGGCATCGCATGAAAGCTTCATTCACGCCCACTCCGTTAATGGGAGCGTTTAAATGAAAAAGTCACTTTTGTCCGCCGTAGCCCTGACCGCGCTCGTCGCGTTCGGCGGCAACGCGTGGGCTGATGTAATGTTCGCGGTCGCCGGGCCGATCACCGGTCCGAACGCGGCCTTCGGCGCACAGCTGCAGAAGGGCGCCGAAGCGGCGGTCGCCGATATCAACGCCAAGGGCGGTATCAATGGCGAGCAGATCAAGCTTGAAATCGGCGACGATGTCTCCGATCCGAAGCAGGGCATCTCGGTCGCCAACAAGTTCGTCGGCGACGGCGTCAAGTTTGTGATCGGCCACTTCAACTCGGGCGTGTCGATCCCGGCCTCCGAAGTCTACGCTGAAAACAACATCGTCGAAATCACGCCGGCCGCAACCAACCCGAAATTCACCGAGCGCGGCCTGTGGAATGTGTTCCGTACCTGCGGACGCGACGACCAGCAGGGCAGCATCGCCGGCGCCTATATCGCGGCGAACTTCAAGGATGCCAAGGTTGCCGTGATCCATGACAAGACCCCTTATGGCCAGGGCCTCGCGGACGAAACCAAGAAGGCGATGAACGCCGCGGGCATCAAGGAAGTGATGTATGAAGGCGTCAATGTCGGCGACAAGGACTTCTCGGCGCTGATCGCCAAGATGAAGGAAGCCGGCGTCACCTTGATCTACTGGGGAGGCCTGCACACCGAAGCCGGCCTGATCATCCGTCAATCGGCGGACCAGGGCCTCAAGGCCCCGATGATGTCGGGTGACGGCATTGTGACGGACGAACTCGCCGCCATCGCGGGCGACGCTGTCGCCGGCACCCTCAACACGTTCGGCCCCGACCCGCGTCTGATCCCGGCCAATAAGGAACTCGTCGAGAAGTTCCGCGCGCAGGGTTTCGAGCCGGAAGCCTACACGCTCTACGCCTATGCCGCCGTGCAGGTGGTCGCCGAGGCAGCCGCTGCCGCCAAGACGAACGATCCGCAGGCCGTCGCCAAGGCGATGCATGAAAACGGGCCGTTCCCCTCCGTTCTCGGCGACCTCGCCTATGACGCCAAGGGCGATCCGAAGCTGCCAGGCTACATCATGTACGAATGGAAGAAGAAGGACGACGGGAAGTATTCCTGGTTCCCGAAGTCGTAATTCATTCGGATCCGAAACCAACGATGCCCGGCGCCTCGCGCCGGGCATTTTCTTTGACGCGCCGGCAACGGTGACATCCCCGTCGGTTCTCCTTGGTTGGGAACATCGCATCCAGGATCGAAATTGTCGCCATTGTTCCGTCCGTTCGAACGAATGCGTGCGAGTGTTGGCCGGATAATAGATTTAAATCGGTTTAAACCGGCGTCGATTTTGTTTGCACTGCAGCATTTTCACGTTAATCATTGCCTCCATTTCCCGTCCCTTCCGCTGCTGGAGCCCAGGCCTTGGCCATCACGAAGATCCTCGTCGCCAACCGGTCAGAAATCGCCATCCGCGTCTTTCGCGCGGCCAATGAGTTGGGCCTCAAAACCGTGGCGATCTGGGCCGAGGAGGACAAATATTCGCTGCACCGCTTCAAGGCCGATGAAAGTTACCAGGTCGGGCGCGGACCGCACCTCAGCAAGGACATGGGGCCGATCGAGAGCTATCTGTCGATCGAGGAGGTGATCCGCGTCGCCAGGCTTTCGGGCGCCGATGCCATCCACCCCGGCTACGGGCTGCTGTCGGAAAGCCCCGAATTCGCTGAGGCCTGCGCGCAAGCAGGCATCACCTTCATCGGACCGAAGCCCGACACGATGCGCCGGCTGGGCAACAAGGTCGCCGCGCGCAATCTCGCCATCGAGGTCGGCGTGCCGGTGGTGCCGGCCACCGATCCGTTGCCGGACGATTTGGAGGCGGTCAAGGAACTCGCCAAGACGGTCGGCTATCCGGTCATGCTGAAGGCTTCGTGGGGTGGCGGTGGCCGTGGCATGCGCGCCATCCGTTCCGAGGCCGATCTCGCTCGCGAGGTCATGGAAGGCAAGCGCGAGGCGAAAGCAGCCTTCGGCAAGGACGAGGTCTATCTCGAAAAGCTGATCGAGCGCGCTCGCCATGTCGAAGTGCAAGTGCTTGGCGACACACACGGCAATGCCGTGCACCTGTTCGAGCGCGACTGCTCGATCCAGCGCCGCAACCAGAAGGTCGTCGAGCGCGCGCCGGCGCCCTATCTCAGCGAGGACCTGCGCCAGGAGCTTTGCGGCTACGCGCTGAAAATCGCGCGCGAGACCAGCTATATCGGCGCCGGCACCGTCGAATTCCTGCAGGACGCCGATACCGGCAAATTTTACTTCATCGAGGTCAATCCGCGCATCCAGGTCGAGCACACCGTCACCGAGATGGTGACCGGCATCGACATCGTGAAGGCGCAGATCCACATCCTCGACGGCTTCGCCATCGGCACGCCGGAATCGGGCGTACCGGCGCAGAGGGACATCCGGCTGAACGGCCATGCCTTGCAGTGCCGCATCACCACCGAAGACCCCGAACACAATTTCATTCCGGACTACGGCCGCATCACCGCCTATCGCGGCGCCACCGGCTTCGGCATCCGCCTCGACGGCGGCACGGCCTATTCCGGCGCGGTCATCACCCGCTTCTACGATCCGCTGCTGGAGAAGGTCACGGCCTGGGCGCCGACGCCGGCAGAGACGATCGCCCGCATGAACCGCGCCTTGCGCGAGTTCCGCATCCGCGGCGTCGCCACCAACCTCACTTTCCTCGAAGCGATCATCAATCATCCGAGCTTCGCCGACAATTCCTATACGACGAGGTTCATCGACACGACGCCGGAGCTGTTCCAGCAGGTCAAGCGCCAGGACCGCGCCACCAAGCTGCTCAACTATCTGGCCGACGTCAGCGTCAACGGTCATCCCGAGACGCGCGGGCGGCCGACGCCAAAGGCCGACGCGGCGCCGCCCGTGGTGCCCTATCTCAACGGCAATGTGCCGAGCGGCAGCAAGCAGAAGCTCGACGTGCTCGGGCCGGAGAAGTTCGCCGCCTGGATGCGTGAGCAGAAGGAAGTGCTGGTCACCGACACGACGATGCGCGACGGCCACCAGTCGCTGCTCGCCACCCGCGTGCGCACGCATGACATTGCCGGGATCGCCGGCACCTATGCGCGCGCCCTGCCGCAGCTTTTGTCGCTCGAATGCTGGGGCGGCGCCACTTTCGACGTCGCCATGCGCTTCCTCACCGAGGATCCGTGGGAGCGGCTGTCGCTGGTGCGGGAAGCAGCCCCCAACCTGTTGCTGCAGATGCTGCTGCGCGGCGCCAACGGCGTCGGCTACACCAATTATCCCGACAATGTCGTGCAGCATTTCGTCAAGCAGGCGGCAAGCGGCGGCATCGACCTCTTCCGCGTCTTCGACTGCTTGAACTGGGTCGAGAACATGCGCGTCGCCATGGACGCCGTGGGCGCCGAGGGCAAGCTGATCGAAGCGGCGATGTGCTATACCGGCGACATCCTCGATCCGGCGCGGGCCAAGTACGACCTCAAATATTATGTTGGGCTCGCCAGCGAATTGCAGGCAGCCGGCGCCCATATCATCGCGGTCAAGGACATGGCCGGCCTGTTGAAGCCGAGTGCCGCCCGCGTGCTGTTCAAGGCGCTGCGCGAGGCGACCGACCTGCCGATCCATTTTCACACCCACGACACATCGGGTCTGTCGGCGGCAACCGTGCTGGCGGCGGTGGAAAGCGGCGTCGACGCTATAGACGCGGCGATGGACGCCTTCTCCGGCAATACGTCGCAGCCATGTCTCGGTTCGATCGTGGAAGCACTGAAGGGCACAGAACGTGATCCGGGCCTCGACCCGCAGTGGATCCGCAAGATCTCGTTCTACTGGGAAGCCGTTCGCAACCAATATGCTGCCTTCGAGAGCGACCTGAAAGGTCCGGCTTCCGAGGTCTACCTGCACGAAATGCCGGGCGGGCAGTTCACCAATTTGAAGGAACAGGCCCGTTCGCTGGGGCTGGAGACACGCTGGCACGAAGTGGCGCAGACCTATCACGACGTCAATCTGATGTTCGGCGACATCGTCAAGGTGACGCCGTCCTCGAAGGTCGTCGGCGACATGGCGCTGATGATGGTGAGCCAGGACCTGACCGTTGCCGATGTCGAGAACCCGGCCCGCGACATCGCCTTCCCGGACTCGGTCGTCTCGATGCTGCGCGGCGACCTCGGCCAGTCCCCGGGCGGTTGGCCGCGGGTGCTGCAGAAGAAGGCACTGAAAGGCGACAAGCCGATCACGGCGCGGCCTGGTTCGTTGCTGAAGCCGGCCGACCTCGAGAAGAGCCGCAAGGAGATCGAGGACAAGCTCGAGCGCAAGCTGTCGGAATACGAGTTCGCCTCGTGGCTGATGTATCCGAAAGTGTTTTCCGACTTCGTCGCCGCGCAGGAAACCTACGGCCCGGTCAGCGTTCTGCCGACGCCGACCTATTTCTATGGCATGAAATCGGAAGACGAGATCTTCGTCGATATCGAAAGGGGCAAGACCTTGGTCGTGCGCTGCCAGGCGTTCGGCGATGTCGATGAGAAGGGCATGGTCACCGTGTTCTTCGAGCTCAACGGCCAGCCGCGGCGTGTGAAGGTGCCCGACCGTGCGCATGGTGCCTCGGCAGCCAAGGCGCGCCGCAAGGCGGAGCCCGGCAACGAGGCGCATGTCGGGGCGCCGATGCCGGGTGTGGTTTCGGCGCTTGCGGTCGCCGCCGGCCAGGCGGTCAAGGCCGGCGACGTGCTGCTCTCCATCGAAGCGATGAAGATGGAGACGGCGTTGCACGCCGAGCGCGACGGTACGGTTGCCGAGGTGCTGGTCAAGGCCGGCGACCAGATCGATGCGAAGGATCTGCTGATCGCGTTCAACTGAGAGCTCGCAAGAAACGAGCAGGCTGTCGGCTTCTGGCGGCAGGCTTGGCGAGCTGTTCGATAACGGCTTGACCCGCCGGCCTGGGTCGGGCATCGAACCGCTGAAATTCGCCGCGGCACGTTCCCCGAGTCGCGGCGCGGAACCGATTTTGGAGAAAACATGGCCGACGATATCACCGAGACCAGCCAGACTGTTGCCGCCGGCCAGCTGCGTGCCTTGATCGAACGCATCGAGCGGCTCGAGGAAGAAAAGAAGACGATTTCCGACGACATCAAGGAAGTTTTCGCCGAGGCCAAGGGGACCGGCTTCGACACCAAGGCAATCCGCACCATCATCCGGTTGCGCAAGAAGGACCAGGCCGAGCGCCAGGAGGAGGATGCCATCCTCGATCTGTACATGGCCGCGCTCGGCATGGTCTAAGAGCCTGTTTGGAAATTCTACTCTGGCGGTCATCTGATGGCGTTTTCTGCGCTTCCGTTGCTCACGGACCAATGTCCGCTGCGCTACGGCTCTCGAAACCACAATCACATGACTCACCAGAGCGAATTTCGAAACAGCCTCTAGCCAAGGCTCAGCAACGGTCTTAACCCGGGTGATGCTGGAGCGGCATCTAACCATGAGCGAATTCGACTTCGGCGGCCGTCGCGCCTCGGAATTCCGCCATCGCGGCTTCTGGTCGCTGTTTGCCGAACGGCATCCGGAAGAAAGGGCCCGGCTGGCGCGGCGCGGACCCTGGTTCTGGCAGCGCGGGCTGCCCGACTTCGCACTGGTCCTTTCCATGTATGTCGCGCCGGCGCAGAACCATGTCGGCGTCTTCTTCGGCCGCAACGAGAAGTTCGGCGCCACGCAAAGCTGGTCGCGGCTGGAGCCGTTCCGGCCGGCGATCGAAGACAGGCTGAAACTCAGGCCGGAACAAAGCTGCGAAGGCCTCGGCATCAATTCGATGTGGCGGGTCAATTGCTTTCCCGAGGACAACTGGCCTGCCATGACCGACTGGCTGGTCACGGAATGCTCACGGGTCGAGCGCGCCGTAACCGAAGTGCTTGGGCAGGGTAAGTGATCGCGGATTTCTTCCGCTCGCGTTGGCTTGGCGAGGTGCCGGTCGACCGGCTGTTCTGGCGTGACATGATGCTTGTCGGGACCGTGATCAATATTGCGTCGTCTGCTGCGGCGCTGATCCTGCTTGGAGGCCTTTGCACGGAACCGGGTTGGTGATTCCGTGCGTAAGGAATGAAGAGGGATGATTCGGATGGTCGATCGTT
>NZ_VFVQ01000026.1:0-64657 GCF_006442195.1 Mesorhizobium sp. B2-3-13 | reverse complement strand
CCAAGGCGGCCCGATCGCCTTTCAAAAAACGCCCATGCATCACGTGCGCCAAATATCGGCTCCCGTGCAAAGGCCTCACAAGGGGAGAAGGAAGAATCGCTCTCCCTACTCCGCCGTGCCTTCCTCATACTCCGCGGACATGGTCAGCCATTTTTCTTCGTGGCCGGCAAGCGTCTGCGCAAGCTGCGAGCGTTCCTTGGCGAGCCTTGTCGCCGTCGACGGATCCTTTTCGTAGACCGCCGGGTTGGCGAGTTCGTCCTCGATGCCGTCGATGCGCTTGCGGATGCGGTCCATCAGCGCCTCGGTGGCGCGGATTTCCTTGGCCAACGGTTCGAAGGCGGCGCGGCGCGCGGCCGCATCGCGGCGGCGGTCGGCTTTTGACGCCTTGTCGGCCTCCCGCTTGCCGCGACGGTCGCCGGAGATGCCGGTGACCAGCGTCTTGTAGTCCTCCAGGTCGCCGTCATACGGATTGACCGCGCCGTCCTTCACCAGCCAGAGCCGGTCGGCGGTCGCCTCGAGCAGATGGCGGTCGTGCGAGATCAGGATGACGGCGCCGGGAAATTCGTTGAGCGCATGGATCAGCGATTCGCGGCTGTCGATGTCGAGATGGTTGGTCGGCTCGTCGAGGATGAACAGGTTCGGCCCCTCGAAGGCGGACAGCCCCATCAACAGCCGCGCCTTCTCGCCACCGGACAGGTCCTTGGCGGGCGTGTTCATCTTCTCGGTCGTGAGGCCGAATTGGGCGACACGGCCGCGCACTTTCGATTCCGGCGCCTCCGGCATCATCCGGCGGACATGCTCATAGGCGTTTTCCTCAGGGCGCAGATCGTCAAGCTGATGCTGGGCAAAGATCGCCACCTTCAGCCCGGGCGCCACCGTCATGGTGCCGGTCTCCTGCTTCAGACGGCCCGACAGCAGCTTGGCGAACGTCGACTTGCCATTGCCATTGGCGCCAAGCAGCGCGATGCGGTCGTCGGCGTCGATGCGCAGCGTCATCTTCTTCAGGATCGGCTGCCCTTCGGTATAGCCGACATTGACGTTGTTCAGCGCAACGATCGGCGAGGCCACCGTCTTCACAGGTTCGGGGAAAGAGAACGGCCGCACCGTGTCGTTGACGATGGCCGAGATCGGCTTCATCTTTTCCAGCGCCTTGATGCGCGACTGTGCCTGTCTTGCCTTGGAGGCCTTTGCGCGAAAACGCTCGACGAAGGATTCCATGTGCTTGCGGGCGGCTTCCTGCTTGACCCGGCCCTTTTCCTGCAATTCCTTCTGCTCGGTGTACTGGCGCTCGAACTGGTCGTAGCCGCCGCGCCAGAACATCAGCTTCTTCTGGTCGAGGTGAACGATCGAATTGACCGCACGGTTGAGCAGATCGCGGTCGTGCGAAATCAGAAGCACGGTGTGCGGATACTTTGAAACGTAGTTCTCAAGCCACAGCGTGCCTTCGAGGTCGAGATAGTTGGTCGGCTCGTCGAGCAGCAGGAGATCCGGCTCGGAAAACAGCACGGCGGCCAACGCCACGCGCATACGCCAGCCTCCGGAGAAGGACGAGGCCGGACGGCGCTGCGCGGCGTCGTCGAAGCCGAGGCCGGCGAGGATGGTGGCCGCGCGCGACTCGGCCGAATGGGCGTCGATATCGGCAAGCCGCATATGGATGTCGGCGATACGGTGTGGATCGGTGGCGATCTTTTCTTCTTCGAGCAACGCCGTGCGCTCAAGGTCGGCCTTGAGCACGATCTCTATCAGCGGGTCCTCGGTGCCAGGTGCTTCCTGCGCCACCTGGCCGATGCGCGTATTCTTCGGCAGGCTGATCGAGCCGGTCTCGGAGGGAAAATCGCCTGTTATAGCCTTGAACAGCGTCGTCTTGCCGGTGCCGTTGCGGCCGACAAGACCGGCCTTGGTGCCGGCCGGCAAGGTGAGCGAGGCGTGGTCGAGAAGCAAGCGCCCCGCCATGCGGAGCGAGAGGTCATTGATGATAAGCATGGTCGCGCTTTTGCACTGGACATCAACGCTTCGCAAGACCTTGCGGGCCAGTTGGCCGCACAAGGCCTGGAAACGGCGCACATAATGCGCCGCCAGAGCAGCCGATCAGTGATCTGCCATACCGGCCAGCAAGGCCTCAGGCAGTGGCCTTGCCACGCTTTGTCGCCTTGGCCACCACTGCCGGCGCAGCGGCCGGCTTGCGGCCAAGTCCCGTCGATTTCGCCAGCGCCGACCGGGTCGCCGAGTAATTCGGGGCGACCATCGGATAATCCGGCGGCAAACCCCATTTGGCCCGATAGTCGTCCGGGCTCAAACCATGGTCTGTCCTGAGGTGTCGCTTGAGCGACTTGAACTTCTTGCCGTCCTCCAGGCAGATGATGTAGTCGGGAAACACCGACTTTTTCGGATTTACAGCCGGAACCAGGCTCGGGCTTTCCACGACGGCCGCGCCAGCCAGCTTTCGGACCGAGGCGCTAACGCTGGCAATCAGGTCAGGCAGGCCAGAAGCCGGAAGCGGATTGTTGCCTACATAGGCCGAGACAATATCGGCGGTTAGCTCGATAACGGTCTTATCCTCGATATTTGACAATTCTTTCACCTTGTTTGTGACAAAGTCATCTACCCCAGTGAAGACTTTTGTCGATGTATCTCTTTAACCGCGTCCCCCGACGGACCGCCAAGTCCCAAAACGAATCAAGACTTGGCATCAACTACCTTTATGGGAAATCGACGTCGCGCAAATTAGAAAATCTAATACTTCGAAGCGACAGACTTGGTTGTCCGGCCATCCGCCAATATCTCAAGAATACGCTTCCAGCGGGCACAACGCCCGAAATCCTTCTGCTCAATCGCCTTTTCAGCCTTCATCGCGGCATAAAGTGGTGCCTCCGCGCCGAATTCCTTGATGAGCCAGTGCGCTTCCTGCCTGGCGAGACGTTCATTGTCGTCAAACATAGTCTTGCGCCTCCGTACGCTCCAGGCCGACGGCGACACAACTGCCGATCACGAGGACGGCTCCGGCAATGGCGGTCGTCGTCAGCCGTTCACCGGACAAGGTCAGCAGCAGCGTCGAGGCAATCGGCGTGAGATAGGCGACGACAGCGACCTTGCCGCTGCCTCCGAGCTTCAAGGCGTGCGACCAGAAGTAATAACCCAGCCCCATCGGCCCGGCGCCGAGATAGAGCCCGAGGGCCAGATCCATCCCGGTGGGCCAGGCGACGCCTTCGCGAGCGGACCATATGAGTGTCAACGCGACGCCAACCAGCGACGAGGGCAACAACAAGCGGTCCGGCGAATTGGCGAGCCGTCCCACCATCACCGAATAGAAAGCCATGCACAGCGCAGATCCGAATGCGGCCAGATAGCCGGCGAGATCACCCTGGAACCAGGTGCGGTCACGTCCTCCCGAAATCACCAACGCGACGCCGACGAACCCAAGGGCCGCGGCAAGGCCCAGCAAAGCCGGACGCCGGGGATTATCGAAGGCGATCACCGCCGCGGCAACCATCAAGGGCCAGGTGTAGGCCACGAGATTGGCTTCTATCACCGGCATCAAGGCAAAGGAGATATATTGCAGTACCATGGTGCCGACCAGACCGATAAAACCAACCGCGAGCGGCGCCAGCGCGGTGCTCGCCGTGACTGCCGCGGCTTTCTCGCGGCTCATCAACCGGATGACCGCGAACACCAGTGCGGCCCCTACAAATTGCAGGAATTGCACTTGCGACACCGGGTGACTGGCCAGCAGGGATTTGCCGACCAGCGCATTTGTCGACCACAACGCCACCGCGCCGGTGGCGAAGACCAGCACGGATACCGAGCCCGATCGATGCCGAAAGAACCGGCAAGGGCTATCCCTGTGGTCGACCATGATCCTGTCCGAAAACCGGTTTCCACTTTTCGGGGTCATGGGTCGTTACCATGATTCCCTGGCTCCGCCCGGAACCGGCGCTTCGGCAGGGGCCGGCGTCGGATGTTCCGCTTCGAACCGGCGATAGGCCGGCAGTTGGTTGGTCCACACGTCGTCGGCCAGTTCGTTGACCCACTCGCGGTCGTGATCGTTGTCGGCGGCAAGATAGAACATCCTGTTATCGTCGACATAGGGCTTGGCCACAGAGCGCTGGTTGAGCACCAGGGTGACGCGCTCGCCGAACTGGATCGGCGCAGTGCGATGCAGGACGCCGAGGAACTGCCCGAGCGTGGCGTAGTTCATCTTGTGATCGATGCGCATGATGCGGTTGCGCGGAATCTCGCGGCCGGATTCGAGAATGGCGCGGCCGGTCTCGGAATCGTCGCAATAGATTTCGAGCTGGCCGCCGACCAGCGGATCGCTGATCGACAGCGGAATGAGCTCGGTGACCGGAACGCCGTCGCAATGCCATTCGACGGCGCCATCCCTGGGGTTCATGAAGGTGACGGTCGAACCGACGATCGACAGCGGATAGGGCTCCAGCTTCGTGCCCATCATGTCGGAGAGCCGCTCCAGGCGCAACTTGTCGTTCAGCAACTCCTTGATTTCGGGGATGAAACGGTCGGCGCCGGTGATGAAGGTCAGGTCGAGGTGCTTGTGCACGGCATGACTGGCCTTGAGCTTCAGGGCGGCTTCCTCGATCGCGGCAAGCAGTGCCGGATCATAGCCATGCAGATACTGCGCAACGCCGAAGCTCGACACTTTCCAGGCGGTTTCGTGACCGATAATGGCCTCGCGGCTCATCGCATAGCGCAATTCGGGTATCGTATGTGCGTTCATTGTACTTCTCCAAGTGGGGCAAACACTTGGTTAACAGTCGATTAAATTAGCTCCCCCTGTAAAATTAGGAATGCTAGTGCTACCATAAGCCCAGCTTAAGGTCGAAACCGTGCGTCTGCTCAGTCAGGTCAACCTCAATTCGCTGAAAATCGTGGAGAGTGCTGCGAGGCATGGCAATTTCACGCGTGCCGGCGAAGAACAGTTCATCACCGCTTCGGCGGTCAGCCAGCGCGTCAAAAGCCTGGAGGACCAGCTGCGCTTCAAGATTTTCCAGCGCGGCGGCAATGCAGTGTCGCTGACACCCGAGGGCGAGACCTATGTCTCGCGCGTTCGCGAGGCGCTGGAGCGGATCGTCGCCGCCAGCATGGAAGCGACCGGGCAATCACAGGAACATGTGCTGAAGATATCCGTACTGCCGACATTTGCCGCACGCTGGCTGTTTCCGCGCCTGCCACTTTTTCAGCAGCAACATCCCGATATCGTGATGCGAGTTTCGACCTCGTACGCGACGCATGAGTTCACGACTTCCGAATTCGATCTCGAAATCCGCTATGGCGACGGCCACTTCAACGGACTGCCATCGGACCTGTTGTTTCGGGAAGACCTGACGCCGGTGTGCAGCCGCAAGCTGTTCCATGAAGTTCTCGGCCAGAAGCCGCTGTCAAAGGTCACACCGGACGACCTCAAGCACTTCACGTTGCTGCATTCCGACACCTGCACCCAGAACTGGCAATCCTGGCTTGGTTTTGCTGGTGCCAGTTTTGTGCTCAGCGAGACCAAAAGCATCTATTTCGATTCGTGCATGATGTCCTACGAGGCGGCCAACTCAGGAATGGGCTTTGCCGTTGCCAACCGTGCCTATATGGCCAGCGATATCCGCGCCGAAAAGCTGATCGCTCCGTTTGCCGTTCATCATCCGAACACGGCCGGTTGGTACTTTGTCTCGCCCCACCAGAGCCCTGCCGCACGCAAGGTGCTGCTGTTCAAACAATGGGTGATGGCGGAAGCGGCCATGACGCAACGCCAGTTGGACAGCGAAGTCACCGACTTGGCTTCAGAGGCTGTCTGAATTCGAATAGGTCTCACTTGCCGCTCGGTGACCGCAGACAAGAGAAATAGGGATCATCGATTGATGGGCGTCCAATCCAGGCAACCCGCCTTGGTCGGGGATCTCGTTGAGCTCAGCCCCCTTCAGCCAGAGCATTCCGTAGCGCTTTTGAGTGCCGCCGCGGATGGCGAGCTATGGAACCTGAAGGCCACCGTGGTTCCTGGGCCAGGCGCGATCGATGATTATATTGCCAATGCCCTGGCTGGACGACAGGCCGGGACCGTCATGCCATACGCAATCATCCTGCGCGCCACGGGCTTGATTTGCGGTAGTACGCGGTTCTGGAAAATTGATCGTGCGAATAGAAAATTGGAGATTGGGCACACGTGGCTCGGCAGTTCGGTCCAGCGATCGGGCGTCAATACCGAGGCTAAATATCTTCTCCTGGTTCAGGCATTTGAAGTCATGAGCTGTGTTCGCGTGCAATTCACCACCGACGAACTCAATGACGCGTCGAGAGCGGCCATTTTGAGAATAGGAGCAAAACAGGAAGGAATCGTTCGCAATGAACGGATCATGCCGGACGGCCGGAAACGCAATTCCGTCCGGTTCAGCATTATCGATTCCGAGTGGCCTGATGTAAAAGCGGGGCTACGGCAAAAAATGCGACGGTAGCCCGCGCGAACCGCTCGCCCCGAATTTAAAACAAAACCATGTGGATCAGGCGAAGGCCCTTCCTTCCTCGGTGCGCTGGAAATGCGCCAGATCGAGCGGTACGGAAGGGCGGCCCAGAACCGTCAGGATCATATGCGCCTGGCCGCGGTGATGGGTCTGGTGGTTGAAGACATGAGCCAGCGCGGGCGCCAGGCGCTGCGAGACGGTGCGCATGTCCGATACGGTCATATAGGTGAAACGACCCGACAGCGCCTTGTCGTTCAAGCCGCCGAGCCAGTCGATAATCCGCCGGTCCTCGGCCTCGCGCGCTGTCCTCAGGACAGGCAAGGCCCGGTACAATATGGCGTCCAATGTCGTCGGCGCGGCGCCTTCGCCGGTGAAGCGTTTCATCCAGATGCGATCGGCGGCGAGCAGGTGGTTGAGCGTGCCCATCAGCGAGCCGAAGAAGGCGCCGACGTCGCGATTGAATTCCTCATCGTTGAGATCGTCGGCGGCATCGTAGATGCGGCCATTGGCCCATTGATTGTATGCCGCAAACATCATGAAGTGCTGTTTCATCTTTTTCCCGCCGCGCCTGTTTCGGGTGTCGGGAGCGATACCTAGACCGCAAAGGAACCGGCGCCAATGACCATTCTGCTTTATGATCTCGTCGGGCGTGACGAGGGCCGTCCGTTCAGCCCACATTGCTGGAAGGCAACGATGGCGCTGGCCCATAAGGGACTTGATGCCTCGACCGCGCCGACGCGTTTTCTCGAAGTGCCGGCCATTGAAGGCGGTGTCTCGAAAACCGTTCCGGTTATCCGCGATGGCGACAAGGTCGTCGCCGATTCCTTCACCATCGCGCTCTATCTCGATGAGGCCTATCCGGATCGCCCGACGCTGTTTGGCGGCGAAGGCGGCAAGGCGATGGCGCGCTTCACCGAGCGCTGGTCGCAATTGACCATCCACCCTTATGTCACCACCGCGGCGGTCGTTGACCTTCATGCCATGCAAGACGAGGAGAACGCCTCGTATTTCCGACAGAGCCGGGAGCAGCGCCTCGGCAAGCGGCTGGAGGACGTCGTCGCCGCACGCGATGCCGGCCTGGCAACCTTCCGGGCAGCGCTGGAGCCGCTGCGCTCCATGTTGAGCTACCAGCCGTTCATCGGCGGCGCCTCGCCGCTGTTTGCCGACTATATCGTCTTCGGCGCGCTGCAATGGGCGCGTATCGCATCACCTTACAAGTTGCTCGAAGGCAGCGACGCGGTAGCGCAGTGGTTCACCCGCTGCCTCGACCTGCATGGCGGGCTGGGACGAAAGGTTTCCGCCGCGGCGTGACGGACGCAAAGGCCTGCCTGCCCGCAAGGCAGCTCGAGCGCCGTCTACCTGTTGCGAAAATCAGCGGCGGAACAGCTGGCCTATTTGGCCGCCTTCTTTGGCTTGCTGGCCTTCGGCTTGCTGGCTTTCGCGGCGGCCTTTTCTTCCTTGGGGGCTGCTTTTGTCTTGCCGGCGCCGGATGCCTTCTTGGCTGGCTTCTTGTCCGCCGACGGCTTCCCCGCGTCCTCCCGATCGACGTCGGCCGCCGCCTGGTGCCAATGGCGTTCGTGATGACCGGCCGGTCGCCCTTCTTCCTGCCAGATCTGATGTGCACGGTTGCGAATGCGCTCCTGACGATCGTCTGTCATGGTCATGTTGTCTCCCTTCGGGCCGACTTCAGCGCGGCGCCGACCGAGCGACTATAGCAAGCAAACCGTTGCTTTACAGCCATCTGATCCCGCCTGCCTGCGGCGACCAGCCATGGAAGCGCAGACCGGTCCGGCGCTCGCTGTCGCTGGGCGTTCGTCGCTCGGAAAGCAAAAGCAATTGGCTTTCCGCCCGCTACGCGACCGCTCCTCACCCCGCTCCTCACCCCCTTGGCAATAGGCCGGGCGGCTTGTATAGAGCCCGCCACTCTCAATTCAAATTCAGACAAGGACGACCCATGGCGCTCGAACGCACTTTTTCCATGATCAAGCCGGACGCAACGCGGCGCAATCTCACCGGCGCCATCACCAGGATGCTGGAGGAAGCCGGCCTGCGCGTCATCGCCTCGCGCCGGGTGTGGATGAGCCGCCGCGAGGCGGAAGGCTTCTACGCCGTCCACAAGGAGCGGCCGTTTTTCGGCGAGCTGGTGGAATCCATGTCCTCGGGCCCGACCATCGTGCAGGTCCTAGAAGGCGAGAGCGCCATTACCAAGAACCGCGATGTGATGGGCGCCACCAATCCGGCCAATGCCGCCGAAGGCACCATCCGCAAGGTGCATGCGCTGTCGATCGGCGAGAACTCGGTGCACGGCTCGGACGCGCCGGAAACGGCCGCACAGGAGATCAAGTACTGGTTCTCGGATACCGAGATCGTCGGCTGAGCCGACGGCATCAAATCCGATCTGGAAGGCCGGCGTTCAGCCGGCCTTTTTTCTGGAGTGCAATCAGCTTGCGGCGCTGAAGCGCAGGATTTCGCGGCCGTCCTTGTCCGATATGGCGAGCTTGCCGGCATCGACAGTGTATGACGCCGCGTTGGCCAACGCATCGAACAGGGCTTTTTCCTCGGCCATCACATTGGGCGCGCAGGCTTTGTAGGTCGAACCGATATCGCCGATCGCGATTGCCTGACCCTCGACCTTCGCCGTGGCAAAATAGGTGTTGCAGGGACCGTTGCCACCGGCCTTGCCGGCCTCGCTGATCCTGAAGGTCGCCTGCGGCGCGGTGACGGCGCCAATGCCGTCGACATAGTCGACCACCCAGAGCTGATCAAAGACGGAAGTCATTGGCTCCTTGCTGGGTGCGACCATCTTCAGCATGATGGTCTGTGGCGCGTCGGTCAGCGGATCGAGCTGATGGCGCACATCGGAAATGAACATCAGCCTTCCGTCCACGGTGATCCGGGCCCGCAGTGCATAGGTCATCTGCGGTCGGATGACAGAGGGGTCGAATTTGATCTCGAAGCTGATCGGCACCTGACCGGCGGGCCTGATCTTCTGTTGCCCGATGATTTTGGCGGGCGCGTCCGCCAACGAGACGTCGGCAAGCTCGACGGAAAGCACGGCGCTGGGTGGCAATGCGATGCGCTCGCGATAGATAACCTCGCCCCTCACCGCCTTTTCCGCGGCAAGGGAAAGCTCCGGCACCGCCAGGCGCCGACGACCAGCGGCACCAAGCCGAAGACGAAGAACTCGGCGATCCTGTCCAGCATGACCGTCTCCCTTGCCCAAATCAGTCACGTGACCAGTTGGCAGAAGGATTGCGGTCGTTCCGTGACGCCTGCACGGTAAACTATTCGGACGGCGGCTGCTTCCAGCGCCGAGCTGCCTCGGCGTCAGTTTCCTTGGCATCGACCCAGCCGCCCTCGGAGCCGTCGGTGCGATGCTCCTTCTTCCAGAAGGGCGCACGCGACTTGAGATAGTCCATGAGGAAGTTCGCCGCCTCGAATGCCGCCTGGCGGTGCGCCGAAGCGGCCACCACCAGCACGATGTTCGCCCCCGGCGCGATCTTGCCATGGCGATGTATGACGGTGAGGCCTTGCAGCGGCCAGCGCTCGGTGGCTTGGGTTGCGATGCGGCCGATCTCGGCTTCAGCCATGCCCGGATAGTGCTCGAGCTCGAGTGCCGAGAGAGCGCCCTGCTCGTCGCGGCACAGGCCGGAGAAGGTGACCACCGCGCCAATGTCGGCACGGCCCTGTGTCAGCCCGGCGATCTCGGCGGCGACGTCGAAATCCTGGCGCTGAATGCGCACGGTCGGCACCAGGACGGCCGGCATGAGTGTCAGCCCCCGGTCATCGGCGGGAACAGTGCGATCTCGCGTGCGCCCGATATCTTCTCGCGGTGATCGACATGTTCCTGGTTGATGGCGACGCGGATGACATCGGGATATTGCAGCGCGTGTTGGTACCCTTCGCCGCGCGATTGCAGCCAGCGCAAGAGGTCGGCGACCGTCTCGATGCCGGCGGGCAATTCGACATCTTCCTGCGATGTGCCGATCCGTTCGCGAACCCAGGCGAAATAGATGAGACGGGTCGTCATCTCACTCGTCCATGATGTGCTTGAGACCGGCGCGGAAATAGTCGTAGCCGGTGTAGAGCGTCACGAGGGCCGCGATCCACAACAGCACGAGGCCGGTCTGCGTGGTCAGCGGAAAGATCTTGTCACCGGCCGGTCCCGCCAGCAGGAAGGCGATGGCGACCATCTGGATGGTGGTCTTCCACTTGGCAAGTTGCGTCACCGGCACCGAAACCTTGAGCGCCGCCAGATATTCGCGCAGGCCCGAAACCAGGATTTCGCGGCACAGGATGATGATCGCCGCCCACAGCGACCAGCCGGCGATACCGGCATGACGGTCGGTGTCGGCCGCCAGCAGCAAGAGGCAGGTGGCGACCAGCAGCTTGTCGGCGATCGGATCGAGCATCTTGCCGATGTTGGAGGTCTGCTGCCAGGCGCGCGCAAAATAGCCGTCGAAATAATCGGTGACGGACGCCAGCAGGAAAATGACCAGCGCCGACCAGCGGGCGAAGTCGCTCGATTTCAGATGGCCCTCGAGAAAAAAGCACAGCACGACCAGCGGTACCGCGATGATGCGGGCGTAGGTCAGCATGTTGGGCAGGTTAAATGCGCGCTGGGCCATGTCTTCAGAGACTCTTTCTGCCTGCGTACTCAAATCAGAAGCGGATGTAGGGGGTCAACAGGCCAGATTCGACTGGCCAGCTGAAAGTAACGATTTTCTTCAGCTCTCGTGGAAGTGATTGTAGACCAGTTTCGCCACCTGTTCGGAAATGCCGTCGACCTTCCTCAGATCCTCGACTGCGGCACGGCTGACCGCCTTGGCGGTGCCGAAATGCAAGAGAAGCGCGCGCTTGCGGCCGGGCCCGATGCCGGCGATTTCGTCGAGCGGGCTCTTGACCATTTCCTTCTTGCGGCGGGCCCGGTGCGACCCGATGGCGAAGCGGTGGACCTCGTCGCGCAGCCGCTGGACGAAATAGAGGACGGGGTCGCGCACGGGGAGCGAAAACGAGTCCCTGCCCTTGACGAAGAAGCGCTCGCGGCCTGCATCACGGTCCTGTCCCTTGGCGATGCCGATGGCGACGACCCGGTCCTCGATGCCGAGATCCGACAGGATCTTGCGCACCGCCGTCATCTGGCCCTGGCCACCGTCGATCAGGATGACATCGGGCCAGGCAGGGAAGCTTCCGGAGATATCGTCTTCGATATCCTCACCTGAATCCGCCGAGGCAGTCTCGTCGGGAGCAACGTCGCCATGCTCCTTGAGCAGCCGTGAAAAGCGCCGCTCCATCACCTCGCGCATCATGCCGAAATCGTCGCCCGGCGTGATCTCGGTCGAGCGGATGTTGAATTTTCTGTACTGGTTCTTCACAAAGCCTTCCGGCCCCGCGACGACCATGGCACCGACGGCGTTGGTGCCCATAATGTGCGAGTTGTCGTAAACCTCGATGCGCACGGGCGGCTTGGTCAGGCCGAAGGTCTCGGCGAAACCAGCAAGCAGCCGCGCTTGCGTCGAGGTTTCGGCCAGCCGGCGGCCAAGCGCCTCACGCGCATTCTGCAAAGCGTTGTCGGTCAGATCCTTTTTCTCGCCGCGCTGCGGCACGGAGATCGCCACCTTGCGGCCGGCGCGCGTCGAGAGCGCCTCGGCCAGCAGTTCCTGGTCCTCGACGGTCTGCGACAGGAGAATGGCACGCGGTGTCGGCTTGTCATCGTAGAATTGCGCCAGGAACGAGCCCAGCACTTCCGATCCCTCCAGCGCCGGATCGGCCTTGGGGAAATAGGCACGGTTGCCCCAATTCTGGCCGGTGCGGAAGAAGAACACCTGGATGCAGACCTGGCCACCCTCCTGGTGGATAGCGAAGACATCGGCCTCGTCGACGGTCGCCGGGTTGATGCCCTGATGGCTCTGCACGTGCGACAGGGCCGCCAGCCGGTCGCGATAAATGGCGGCGCGCTCGAAATCGAGGTCTTGCGAAGCCTGCTGCATGGCAGCCGAAATCTCGGTCTTCACCTTCTGGCTGCGGCCGGACAAAAAGTCCTTCGCTTCGGCGACCAACTCGGCATAACCCTCATGCGAGATCTCGCCGGTGCACGGCCCGGCGCAGCGCTTGATCTGGTAGAGCAGGCATGGCCGCGTGCGGTTCTCGTAGAAGGAATTGGTGCAGCTTCTGAGCAGGAAGGCGCGCTGCAGCGAATTGATGGTGCGGCCGACAGCGCCCGCCGAAGCAAAGGGGCCGAAATAGTCCCCCTTGCGCGAGCGTGCCCCACGATGCTTGTAAATGCCTGGTGAGACATGGTCACCGGTCAAAAGGATATACGGAAACGACTTGTCGTCCCGCATCAGCACATTGAATCGGGGCCGCAAACGCTTGATAAGATTGGCTTCGAGTAGCAGCGCCTCGATCTCGGTGCGGGTGACGACGAACTCCATCGTCGACGTTTCGCGCACCATGCGGCCGATGCGGTTGGTGTGGAATCTGCCTTGCGCGTAATTGGTGACACGCTTCTTCAGGCTGCGCGCCTTGCCGACATAGAGCACGTCGCCGGCGGCGTTCATCATCCGATAAACGCCTGGCGCATTGGGCAGCCGCTTCACCAGCGTCTGGATTACCTCGGCGCCGATCATGCCTTCGGCGTCGCCGGCATGCGGCGCCCAGTCGATGGCCGTGAAGGCGACATCCGGGCCAACCGGTTCGACGATCTCCTCCAGCGCCTCGTCCTCGAGGTCGATTTCGGGAGGAAGATCATCAGCGCCGCCGCGCGCCTTGTTCTTGTGATCCAAAGGACTCATTCCGCCATGCCTGTCACATCGGGCGTCTGCCATGCAAGATGCTGGCCGCCATCGAGCGCGATCATCTGGCCGGTGACCGAGCGCGTCTCCCAGAGATAGCGGATGGTGGCGCCGAATTCCGGCAATTCCGGGCCGCGCCTCAGAATGAGGCCAGCGACCTGCGCGTCAAAATCCGAATCGTCCTGGCGCACGTTCTTCAGCGTCGGGCCCGGCCCTATCGCATTGACGCGGATGCCGGGTCCGAGTGCCTGGGCCAGCATCTGCGTCTGGGTCCACAATGCCGATTTCGACAGCGCATAGGAAAAATAGCGCGGTGTCGGCCTCCAGACGCGCTGGTCGATGACGTTGACGATCAGCCCCTCCTGCCCTTCCGGCAGGGAACGGGCGAAGTTCTGCGCCAACAGCGCCGGGGTTTTCACGTGAATGGCAAAATGGCGGTCCCAGGCGTGCCAGTCGAAATCTTGCACGGAATCATCGACGAAGAGCGAAGCATTGTTGACCAGCAGCGAAATTGGGCCCAGCGCTGCTTCCGCTTGGCCGACGAGGTCGCTGACGGCATCCATGTCGGTTAGATCAGCCGGAACCACGGCGGCGCGGCCGCCCGACCGGTTAATCCCCGCGGCCAACGCATCCGCCTCATCGTGCGAGCGATTGGAATGGATGGCGACCGCAAAACCATGGCTGGCGAGGTCCTCGACGATCGCCTTGCCGATCCGTTTCGCCCCACCGGTCACCAGCGCCACGGCAGTGGCTTTGCTCATCTGCTGTCAATCCTCAATTTCGGCCCGAAACGCGATGCCGACGAAATGTGGCCCGGCATGCGTTAAACGGCGTTCGCACCTGGGGCAACATTGTGGCGAAGTGCCCGGTTCGGTATGCCGAGCCCTCCGGGACTCGGAACCATTGGATCGCAATATAGGTCGCTGGACTCCTTGCACCAAGCGGTGTGCAGCGCAGCGTGAACTTGCTGCTGACATTTCGCTGTTGCGAACATGCAACGTCAAGGTTCTGCCTCATTCGTGCCGGGGAATGACCCAAGTTCAGGTTCGGTTCAGCCGCATTTTGACACGACATTTGGAACCGACGAACGCCAGATCCGTTTCACCCCCCGGACGGGTCGATGGCGATCGTGAGAAACAAGCCTGTGTCCTGTGGCTTAAGGAGTAAAGAACAATGCAAGCCAATTTTAAATTCGCACGGCCGCTGGCTGTTGCGCTCGGGCTCTTCGCCCTCGGCGGTACCGCTTATGCCGCGGACGTCGTTTCGGAAGAGCCGCCGGCACCCGCTCCGGTTGCCGAACTTCCGGTCGCCTCGTGGGCCGGCCCCTATGCCGGTATCAACCTGGGCTACGGCTTCAGCGGCAAGACCAAGGAAAAGGATTTCGGCGTTTCGACCGATACCAAAGGTTTTGTCGGCAGTGTCTTCGGCGGCTATCAGTGGCAGCAGGAGAACTTCGTTTACGGCGGTGAAGCCGAACTCGGCTACAACGGCGTGAAGGGTGACGACAACGGCATCAACTCCAAGGGCGGCTTCGAAGGCTCGCTGCGTGCCCGTCTCGGCTACGCCGTGACCCCGGAAATCCTGCTTTATGGCACGGGCGGCCTCGCCGGCAGAAGCCTGAAGGTGGAAGACACCGTTCTCGGCGCCAGCGACACCGCCACCATGCTCGGCTGGACCGCCGGCGTCGGCACCGACATCAAGCTGACCGACAACGTGTTCGGCCGCGTCGAATATCGCTACACCGACTTCGGCAGCAAGAGCTTCGATGGTATTGGCAAGGTCAAGGCGACGGACAACCGCGTCACCTTCGGCCTCGGCATGAAGTTCTAAGTCGTTCAAGCCACGACACGAAAAGCCGGGCCTCGCGCCCGGCTTTTTTATGTCCGGTCGCTTACAGCATGTCGCGGCGAACAGGATTCGCCCGACCTGCTGTAAGCTTTTGATTTTATGCATGTCGTTTCCCGGAACCGAGGACACTTCCGAGCGACATGCATTAGGCCGGAACCACGGACTTCAGCTCCGGGAATTTTTCATCGAAGCGCGCCGCCCAGCGGATCAACCGGCTGCGCCCTTTCTCCCACTGGCCGCCAAAGCGCAGCGAGAGGTAGCCGAGGCAGGCACGCAACGCCAACTGACCGGCCGTGATCTTCTTCGGCAGTTTTGGCGGATTGGCATTGAGCAGGTCGAGTGCTGCCGTGATCTTCGCCCACTGGCGGTCGAGCCAGGGCTGATAGACCATCTCTTTGGGGCGGGTGCGGCGCTCATAGACCATCGACAGCGCGCAATCGCAGATACCGTCGGCCAGCGCCTCCAGTACTTCCGCTTCCAGACGCTTGTCGGGATTGCGTGGAAACAATGCGTTCTTCGAAATCCGGTTGAGGTGCTGCGTGATGGCGCGGCTGTCGTGAATCGAACGGCCATCGTCGAGCACCAGCACCGGGATCTTGCCGAGCGGATTGGCGCCGATCAGTTCGGCCGGCCTGTCCTCGGTTCTGACCGGCACCTCCTCGAGAGCGATCCCGGCATAGGCCGCGGCCATCCTTACCTTGGAGCTATAGGGAGAGGCGGACGCGTAGAGCAGCTTCGGCATGATCGGTTTCCTGTTTGCGACCGTCCAGTGTTGACCGGACAAACTCTTGCGATCAATCGCCAGAGTGCAAAAAACCAGCGACCAGAAACCTGCCGCGGTTTCCGTCTTGGCATCACGACAAACTGAACCGGCACACTAGGAAGTATCAGCAGGCCACGACAGCAAGCCGCCGGGTTTAAACCCCGCGTTCACACGTCACAGGAGCCCATACTTCACAGGCGCCAAAGCGTCGTGCCGAGAACCTTCGCCAACCACCGCAAGGGGCGAAAGAGAGACGGGCGAGCGAGGCAGCCAACCGGCGCCTCGCTTTGCTTGCCCCTCGGCCCCTTCCCGATGCTCAGTCCCGAGGGCTGAACCCGTTGCCGAATATGCTCCGATCCAGAGCGTCAGAGCGCCCTTGCCGCATCCCGAAGGACACGCGACGCCCCAACGATCCGTCTACTTCTTGCCCGGAGCCTTCGCCTTCGCGGGCGCCGCCTTTGCCTTCGGCGCCGCGGCTTTCTTCACCGCCGGCTTAGTCGCGGCGGCGGCTGCTTTCGCAGCCGGCTTGGCCACCGGCTTCTTGGCTGGTGCCGCTTTCGCTGCCGGCTTTGCCGCGGCCTTGGCGGGAGCCGCCTTCTTCGCTGCGGGCTTGGCTGCGGGCTTGGCCGCAGGCTTCTTGGCCGGTGCCGCTTTCGCTGCCGGCTTCGCCGCGGCTTTCGCGGGCGCCGCCTTCTTCATTGCCGGCTTCGCGACGGCTTTTGCCGCTGCCGCAGGTTTCTTCGCCGGTGCCTTGGCCGCGGCGGCCTTCGGCTTGGCGGCAGGCGCTGCTTTCTTCACTGCCGTTGCGGCCTTCGCCGCGACTGCTTTTGCGGGTGCTTTCTTTGCCGGTGCCTTGGATGCCGGCGCTTTAGATGACTGCTTAGCCATGTCATGCCCCTTCACGTTATGCCGATGGCCGTGAATGACCCCGGCGCGCAATGCATATCTGACTCGCGTCTCGCTAGCCAGCGAAGCAATGGTATGATTTTCTCAACTTAAATTTTGGTTGCGATCGACACACAATCACACTCATCACCGGAAAAATCCGCCGTTGATCTTCCGGCGTCGCCAGCAATTTGACACCGGCATTCCCGATGCGAGTTCGCCATGAAGCTCCAAAGATCAGCGAGCAACTTCACGCATGATCTTCGGTCGTGAATATCATCACTTGCCGTCTCATCGAGGCGATTATCTTTTGCAAGCGAGCGGTCCATGCGGATCACGAGCGCGATGCGACACCCGATCTGAAGTTCACCTTGTCAAGCATGTTCCCCGCATCTGTTTTCTGATTGACAGAATACTCTGTATAACAGAGTGTTCTGTTGGGGGATGTTATTGCGCCTTTGGTTTCGGACGTGCAAAGGCAAGTGACACACCGCTGGCAGAGATTGCCGGGTCACGCGGCGACAGCCCGAGGTTTTGCCGCATTGGAGCTTATTGATGAGCGTCGACGACATTATCCACCAGAGTACGCGGCTCAGGATCATGGCCGTCCTGAACACGCTGGAAAGGCGCGAGGCGCTTGAGTTCACCCGGTTGAAGGCCATGATCGAGACCACCGACGGCAATCTCGGGGCACATCTCGATACGCTGGCCAGAGCTGGCTATGCCGACATTGAAAAGCTCTTTGTCGGACGGCGGCCGCAGACACGGATCAGAGCCACGACGGCCGGACGGCGGGCCTTTCGCGGTCACATTGCCTTTCTTCGCAAGATCATCGATCAGGCAGAGGCAACGCAGCGCAGAAAATAGCTCTGCGCCGAGCGAACGTCTTTGAGCGGTTCACCGTCTCATGATACGGCGAGCCGCTCGTCCGACAATTGTCTATGGTGGCGGAATCGCCGCGTGCCGGCAGGCGTGTGGGTCTTCATTACGGCTGATAGCCGAGACAAATGGCGCCGAGCGCGACGACGGCGCAGGCGCCGACTCGCCGGGGCGTCAGCGTCTCGCCGAGAAACAACCGGCCGATGAAGGCCGCGAAGACGACGCTGGTCTCACGTATCGCGGTGATCGGACCGGCAGGCCCGAGCGCGAAGGCCGCCACCACCACGCCATAGGCCAGAAGCGCGAACAGGCCGCCGCCCAGCGCCTTCCAGGTTTCCGGTGCCCGCGCATCGACGGCGAGCCTGCCGCGACAGGCGACGAAGGCCGCCGGCAGCAGTGCGCCATAGGCCAGCAGGACCCAGGCGGTGTAGGCGCCGACATTGCCCGCCGCACGAACGCCGATCGCGTCCACCATCGCATAGGCGGCGATGATTGCCCCCGTTGCCACCGCATAGAGGATCGATGTCGTGGTGGCTCTTCCTCGCCCAAGCGAAAGAGCCATGATGCCGCCGCCGACCAGGGCAACGCCCACGGTCTCCAGAGCGGTGAGCTGCTGGCCGGCCAGCAGGAACCCGCCGAGCGTGACGAGCAGCGGCACGCTGCCGCGAACAATCGGGTAGACCTGTCCCAGTTCGCCATACCTGTAGGCGGCCACCAGAAATACGCTGTAGCCGACCTGCAGGCAGGCCGAGAGCCCGACATAGGGCCAGGCGGGCGTCGCCGGAAAACCATTGAAGATTGCAAGGGGAATGGCAAGCGCCGTGCTGGAGAAGCTCATGACGGTGACGGTCCACAACCTGTCGGCACCCGTTCGCAGAAAGGCGTTCCAGCTTGCGTGCAGAATCGCCGCGAACAGCGCGAGCCCGATGACCAGTGGGCTCATTGCGGCCTGCGCGAGGCGGCGATGATGTCCAAGGCAGCCTTGCGGGCGTCGCGGATGGCGGTGTCTCCCTGCCCCATCTGCGCCATCAGGGTCGCACCTTCGATCAGCATCAACAGGGTCGTCGCCGCACTTTCGGCCCGCCCGCGCGGCATCACCTGCTCGAGGATCGACTGCAGGCGCTGCCTGAGGCTATTCTTCTGCCTGGCGACAGCCTTGAACACCGGATGCTGGGGATCGCCGAACTCGGCCAAGGCATGGGCAAACAGGCAACCATGAAAATCCGGTCTGCGGAACCAGCGGCCATGCCAGTCGAAGATCTTCGCGATTTTCTGCTCCGGCGTGGTGCTCTCTCCGGCGAGCCGGTCGAGCTGATCGTCAAAACGCCTGGCGCGATAGTCGAGCACCTCGACGATCAGCTCGTCCTTGCTGGGGAAATGGCGATACATAGTCATCTTGGCCACGTCCGCCTCGGCGATGATCCGGTCGATGCCGGTGGCATGGAAACCGGCGCGCTTGAACAGCGCATAGGCCGTTTCGACGACATGCTGGCGTTTGTCGGAAGCAGGTGACGGTGTCATGCGCTAACCAAGTGATGAGACAGGTCTGTCTCATCACAGCGCACCGGAACGCCTCACCTGTCAACGCAGGACATCAAAGCGCCCGCGACCCCTTCAGGCCGCAGGCGGGAAAAGACCGGAAAGGAAGAGACGCGTTCAGCGCAGGACGCGACAGCGGCCGTTATAGACCATCCAGCGATCGAAGCCCGAGACGCAGAACTCGACATTGTCGCCGATCGAGGCAAAGCCCTGGCCTTCCTCGATCAGATAGAAGATCGACCGGTCCCGGCCATCCGACAGGCTGACGGTTGCCCGGCAATAGTGACGGCCAATCGGCCATTCCTCGCTCGCCTGCTCATAGCGGTGTTGGCGAATGTCGCGAAAATCGGTGATGGCGACCTCGGGCAGATGCGGCACGTGATGCACCTGGTAGGAGAACCGATGCGTGATCTTGCTCAGCACCCATGTCTCCCCACAGACGCTGCCATCGTCCTCGGAATAGACGGCAAGGTCAGCCGCATGGACCGCCTGGGTGATACCGAGAGGCGCGGCAAGGGGTGTGCAGAGCGAAATCAGGGCAGCAAGTGCGGATTTGGCGAAGCGAGTCATGGCAGCCTCTCAAGGTCGATTGCGCGCACTGTGCGGATTCGCTCGACGGCGGTCAAGCGGTTGCCGAAACAATGGTTTCCAGAAACCGGCGCGGGCAGTTGCTGTAAGCAGCAACCCGCGGGTAACGGCGAAGTTCCCTGCGGGCGGATCATGCGGTCGCACGGGGCGCGGCGATCAAATCCAGCTATACCGGCGGCGGGGCCTGCTCGCCGGCCAGCCATTCCATCGACCAATGCGCCGGCTTTTCCACGGCGAGCAATTTGTGCAGTGCCGGCAATATGGTTCGCAGTTCGCCTTCCAGCATGAAGGGCGGATTGACCACCACCATGCCGGTGCCATCGAGGCTGGGTTCCGAAGAGGGCGGCCTGATCTCGAATTCTATGTCGAGGATTTTCGGGATGCCGGATTGCTTCAGCGCTTTCCTGAAGGCGATGATCGCCTTGCGGTTCTTGATCGGATACCACAGGGCGTAGATGCCGTTGGGCCAGCGCCTGTGCGCCTTCACCAGCCCCTCGACGAGGCGGCCGAACTCGCCCTCTTCCTCGAAGGGTGGATCGATGAGCACCAAGCCGCGCTTTTCCTTCGGCGGCAGGTGCGCCCCGAGCGCAAGCCAGCCGTCAAGTTCCATCACCTTTGTCTGGAAATCGCCGGCGAATTCCGTCTTCAGCTTCGCGGCGTCTTTCGGATGCAGTTCGATCGCCGACAACCGGTCCTGCTTGCGCAGGAGATTGCGCGCGAGCAGCGGCGAGCCCGGATATTTCTTCACGCCGCCCTCGGGATTGAGCGAGCGCACCGCCGCCAGATAAGGCGCCAGCAGCGCCGCCGCCTTCGCGTCGAACGAGGCATCGATCAGCCTGCCGATGCCGCCCTGCCACTCACCGGTCTTTTGCGCTTCGAGTGACGACAGGTCGTAGCGGCCAATGCCGGCATGGGTGTCCACGACACGAAACGCCTTGTCCTTCTGCTTCAGATAGTCGAGCAGGCGCGTCAGCACGACATGCTTGACGACATCGGAAAAATTGCCGGCGTGGTAGGCGTGGCGGTAGTTCATGTGGGACCCCTGCCCCAGCGTGGCGGCGGCGGTTGCGAGTTCGGATTTTCCGGTCGCCCGCCTCCAGAACGCAGGGATAGCAGGAAGCCGATCAAGCCGACCGCCATCAGCGAAAAGCCTATCGGCCGCGCCCGGGCGTCGATCTCGCCGACGCCGGAACGCAAGACAAGGTCGACCGCTCGCATCGGTATGTCCTCGGCATCGCCAGGGCCAACTGTGAAGAGGTAAGCGCCAGGGCTGACGGTGGCAATCAGGCCGGCCTCGTCGCGAAAGATCTTGTCGGGCAATTGCGGGCTGGCCTGCCGCGGATTGTCCACATGATTGAACTGCAGCGTCGAGGCAAGCACAGTGCGGCCATTGGTGGCCGCGGTCAGCGTCAATACCGTGCGCTGCTGCGAAACGATGCGCTCGGCCCTGGCGGTCAGGTCGACCAGCACCCGCACCGGGGCATCGCGATCTTTGAGCGATACTGTCAACGGCCTGAACCGGCCCTGCTCATAGACTCGCCAGGTGCCGATTTCGCGACCGGAAAAATTGCTCACCGCCCAGGGGTAGATGAAACCGATGCCGGTGCCGGAGAGCAGGATCAGGACAAACAGAAAGCGCATCGAAAACCTTGGCTATTTCTACTTCTGCTCGCTATGGCTGCCGCCTTGCGCGGACCTGTCCAGGGTAGCAGTGCGGATCCGCTCCATCTCGTCCAGAAGCATCTCCAGGCCAAGATCGAAGGTCTTGTCGAATTCAGCGGTGCCAAAGTAGCGTCCCGCGGTGGCGATGTTGGGGAAATCGCGCTCAAGCTGCTCACGGCCGACCGTTGTGACCGCCGACGGGCCCTTTGAGTAACCGGCGGTCTCGTCGAGCACCGCCCCCGACAGATAGTACCCCACCGCACGGAACAGCCTTGCGGCCATTTCCTGATCGAAGCCGCCGTCATTGAACAAGCCTACGATGTTGTCGATATAGGCAAGGCAAATGGGCGAATTCATCCGGTAGCTGAGAAAATAGCTCGCGAAGGCCGGATGCTCGCGACCGATACGCCGATAATCCAATACCACCATTCGCATCCTCTGGCGCCATGGCAGATCCGGATCCGGCATCTTCAACGGACCAATCAGCCTGTCGACCAGCGCCTCAAAGAGATGCGCCTGTGAGGGGAAGTGATGATAAATGCTCATTGCCTCGCAACCAAGTGCGGCCGCCAGCTTGCGCATCGAAAAGCCGGCAAGCCCTTCCCTCTCGATCACCTCGAAGGCCGCGTTCTCGATCATCTCGCGCGACAGACGTCCGCGCGCTCTCTTTTTCTTGATTGATTGATCCATCGCGCCGCTTGACAACTTACAGTGTAAGGTTCATTTTCACCGTTACCTTACATCGTAAGGCTAACAAAGACCAGAGGATAAAACCATGTCGTACCATCGCGTCGTCAAATCCGTGCGATCTTCGTCCCAGCATGTGTTCCTGTTCGCCGCCGCAGCCTGCGTGCTGTCGCTCGGCACCGCGCCGGCCCACGCCGACGACTATGATGCAACCCTCAAGGACATACAGTCGACCATGGGCGGTGTGCCGAGCTTTGTGAAGCAGTTTCCCAAAACCGGTCTGCCTGGTGCCTGGGCCGAGGTCAAGGCCATCGAACTCAGCGACAAGACGGCGCTGCCGCCCAAGGTCAAGTCGCTGATCTCCTTGGCCGTGGCGGCACAGATTCCTTGCACCTACTGCATCTGGTCGGACACGCAGGACGCCAAGCGCGCCGGCGCAACCGACGAGGAGATCCAGGAAGCCGTGGCGATGGCGGCGCTGACACGCCACTGGAGCACCATCTTCAACGGCATGCAGGTCGATTTCGATACATTCAAGAAGGAAATGGGCGGGCAGTAAGCCCGCCGGCAAGAAGGAAATGGGCGGGCAGTAAGCCCGCCGGCAAGAAGGAAATGGGCGGGCAGTAAGCCTCAATGGCACTACAGAGATGACTCGGTGCGCGGGTCGTCTCTGGTCCGCGTTTCGGCTTTAGGCGCTGCTCTCACGCCTTGCGCTCCCAGCGGCGGTCCGCGGTCTGCTGCCAATAGGTGACGGCGTGGCCCGCGTCCTTCATCGTCTTCCAATGCGCCCGGGCCATCTCGACCTGGGCCGCGTCATGGCCATCGAACAGGAACACCGCACGCTCGTAGCCGCGAAGGTCGGGCGGCACCGCGCCGTCTACCAGGAACCTGATCTTGGCTTGGTTGGGATTGCCGTCACCAGTGGTCAACAGGATTGGCTGTTCACCGGGATAAGCTTCGCGATCGGTCGCGTGCGCCAGGAAGGAATCGTCGCGGAAAGTCCACAGATGCTGGTCGAGCGCGTCGCGCCGCTCCTCGGTGCCGGTCTGCACCACGGCGCGCCAGCCGCGATCGACGCTGCGCTCGAGCAGGCCCGGCAGCGCATCCTCCAACGTCGATTCGGTCAGATGGTAGAACAGCACATCGGCCATGGATGAACGTCAGCTCTCGTAGTGATCACGCACCAGCCGGTCCAGCAGCCGAACGCCGAAACCCGAACCCCATGACTGGTTGATCTCGTTCAATGGCGAGCCCATCGCGGTACCGGCAATGTCGAGATGCGCCCAGGGCGTGTCCTTGACGAAGCGCTGCAGGAACTGCGCGGCGATGATCGCGCCGCCGTAGCGGCCACCGATGTTCTTCATGTCGGCGTTCTTGGAATCGATCAGCTTGTCGTATTCGGCGCCGAGCGGCATGCGCCACAGCCGTTCCTGCGTTGACTGTCCGGCCGCGGTCAGCCTTTGCGCCAGTTCGTCGTTGTTGGAGAACAGGCCGGCATAATGCAGGCCGAGCGCAACCATGATGGCGCCGGTCAGCGTCGCCAGGTTGACCATGAATTTCGGCTGGAAGCGGTCGTTGCAGTACCACAGCGCGTCGGCCAGAACGAGGCGCCCCTCCGCATCGGTGTTGAGCACCTCGATGGTCTGTCCCGACATCGAGGTGACGATGTCGCCCGGGCGCTGGGCATGACCATCGACGGCGTTTTCGACAAGACCGATGATGCCGACAACATTGGCCTTGGCCTTACGCGCGGCGAGCGCATGCATCAACCCGGTCACGGCGGCAGCGCCGCCCATGTCGCCTTTCATGTCCTCCATGCCGGAGGCCGGCTTGATCGAATTGCCGCCGGTGTCGAACGTGACGCCCTTGCCGACGAAGGCGACCGGGCTGTCCTTGGGCTTGCCGCCGTTCCATTGCATGACCGCCATGCGGGCGCCTCGGGGCGAGCCTTGCGCGACACCCAGCAGCGAACCCATGCCAAGCTTCTTCATCTCCTTCTCGGTCAGGATCTCGACCTTGACGCCGAGCGCCTCGAGGTCCTTGGCGCGGGCGGCGAACTCGACAGGTCCCAGCACGTTTGCCGGTTCGTTGACGAGATCGCGCGCCAGAAGCACACCGTCGATCACCGCCTCGGCATCGGTGAAAGCTTTCTTGGCGCCTGCCGGGTCGGCGGTATGGATGGTCACCTTGACCGGCTTTTTCGGATCGGCCTTGCCGCCCCCCTGGCCGCTCCCCTGGCCGTCGTCCTTATCCTTCCTGGTCTTGTACTTGTCGAAGGAGTAGCCGCGCAAAAGAATGCCCGCTGCGAGGTTCGCGGCGTCCTTGCCATCGGGCGAGGCACCGGCCAGGTCGAGGACCACGGCCACGTCGGTTGCCTTGCGCAGCGATGCCGCAATGGTGCCGCCGAGCTTCAGCCAGGCATATTCATCGAGCCCCGACACCCTGCCGGCGCCGATCGCGACCAACCTGTCGAGCGATGTTGCTTCCGGCGCCAGGATTTCGACAGTGCCGGCGAACTTGCCGGTAAACTCGGCGACCGGGAAAGCCCGGTCGAGCGTCTTGCCCGGATCGTAAGCCCTGGCCGCATCGCTCAAGCCATCATCCGCCGACAGCACGAAGACCGTGCCCTTTCTGTTCGCCGCCGACTGGGGCGCGACGAATTTTGCAAAGGCGATCGATGGTCTCGGGTTCATCATGTCCTGCTTTCGGGGGTTGCGCGATGATGCGCGAAGCGGTTTGAAGCGATCCGCGACATTTGGTCGTTTTCCGGCATTTGGCAAGACTTTGCCAAAATGGCTACCCATATGAGACATGGAATCGATGGCGATTCGTCGCGGCACGGCCCGCTTAATGCCGCAACTTGTTGTTAACCATCGATGTTCGTCCTTTCTTATCCATTGCCGCCGACACTCCGGCCTACTGCGGCACGCGACGTGGGACGGGAACCGGCTCGCCTGCCCGACGCAGCCCAACGGAGCCAGTTGTGCGGGCGTCGCCGGACAGCTACCTTGGCGTGGTGGCATGATGCCGTTCGAGAAAATCGAGTAAAGCCTTCATGAAGGTCGTTGAACGCTACATCATGCGCCGCGCTTGCGTGGTCTTCCTGGCAGCACTGGTCTGGACGCTGGCCATCGTGTGGACGACGCAGGTACTGGCCAAGATCAACCTGGTCACCGACAGCGGTCAGTCAGCCTTGACCTTCTTCGAGGTCGCGTCCCTTATTCTCCCCTCCATCGTCCCGATCGTCGTGCCTTTCGCGCTCGTGGTGGCTGTCGCCCAGACACTCAGTGTGATGAATTCGGATTCGGAACTCGCGGTGGTCAACGCATCGGGCGCCTCGCGCTGGACCATCGTGCGGCCGATCATGCTGCTGGCGCTGGCCGCCAGCGTCTTTTCATTCGCCGTGGACAACGGCATCGACCCCTATGCACGACAGAAGAACCGCGCCCTGGTGGCGGAGTCGCGCGCCGACCTTTTGTCGCTGATCATCCAGGAAGGCACGTTCCGGAAAATCGAGGACGGACTGTTCCTGCAGATTGGCGAGCGGCTTCCCAACAACCGGCTGGGTGGCATCTTCGTCGCCGATTCGCGCGAGGAAGGCGTCAATCTCGTCTATTATGCGAAGACCGGCAGCATCATCGAACGCGGCGGCGAAAAGGTGCTGATGATGAATGACGGCGTCATCCATCGCAAAACGCTGACGGGCGACCTCAGTGTCATCCGGTTCACGTCCTATGCCTTCGACATGTCGGCCTTCATGTCGGCGGCCAACCAGGTGACGCTCCTGCCAAAGGACCAGACGACCCAGTACCTGCTCAATCCAAGCCCTAACGACAAGAACTATCAGCAAAATCCGCAGGAGTACCGGGCCGAGGTCGACCAGCGGTTTTCGGAATGGACATATTCCATGGTTTTCGCCCTGATCGCGCTCGCGGTCGCGGGAGACGCGCGTTCGCATCGCGAGGCGCGCGTCAATCCGCTGATCACGGCCATCGCGATATCGCTGTTCGTGCGCTGGCTGGGTTTCTTCGCCGCGAGCAAGGCCGACGAAGTCCCGCAATATTCCTATGTGGTCTATGGCGTGCCGATCGTGGCTTCCGCGGTGGCGATCTGGTTCATCGTGTCGAACCGGACCATGGAACTGCCGGTTGCCTGGGCGGACTGGATGACAAACCTGGCCAGCCGCATCGGTGACGGCTGGAATGCCCTCAAGTTGCGTCTATCCAGGCGCGACACCTCAGGCCAAGGAGCCGGCTAATGGGCTGGACGCTGGGCCGTTACTTCTTCTTCCGCTACGTCGCGATCACGATCTGGTTCTTCCTCGGCCTTCTGGCGCTGGTATTCCTTATCGATTTCACCGAACTGTCCGGCCGCACCACCGGCCTGCCGGGGTTCACCTATGGCACGGCGATGGCCATTTCAGGCCTTCGCATGCCGATGATCATGCTGCAGACGGTGCCGTTTGTCGGCTTGTTCTCGGCGATGGCGACGCTGGTGTCGCTCAACCGACGTTACGAACTCGTCATCGCGCGCTCCGCGGGCGTTTCCGCCTGGCAGTTCCTTTTGCCATGCTGCATCGGCGCACTGCTGTTCGGCGCCGTATCGGTCGGGATCATCAACCCGCTCGCCGCGCACGCCTTCTCCTTGTCCGAACAGATCGAGACCGAGTTGCGCTCTGGCAAATCCAACACGGTTTCGGCCGATGCCGCTCCCTGGATCCGCCAGAAAACCAGTTCCGGCGACACGATCATCGGCGCGCGCGCCATCCTCGGCCAGGGTCTGGAGATGTCCGACGCGGTTTTTTTCATCCTCGACCAGCAAGGCAATATCGTCGAGCGCAAGGATGCGGCGCGTGCTTACCTGCGCGACGGCTATTGGGAATTGCAGGATGTGAAGATCTTCAGGAACGGCACCATCCAGCCCGTCGCGAACGATCGTGTGCCGACCAATCTGAAGCCGGAATTCGTGCAGGAGCGGCTGGCGCGCCCGGAGACGATTCCCTTCTATGACCTGCCCGGAAAAATCGAGGTTGCCCGTTCCTTTGGCCTCAAGGCAAATGCCTTTGCCATGCAGTTTGATTCGCTGGTGGCGTTGCCATTCCTCCTCGTCGCCATGACGCTGATTGCGGCAACAGTTTCAATGCGATTTGCGCGAATGGGGCAGTCGGCAACGATGATTCTGGGTGGCGTCGTTGCCGGGTTTCTGCTTTATGTCGTTTCGGTTCTGGTGAAGGCGTTCGGCGTGGCGGGGTTCGTGCCGACTGCCATAGCCGCCTGGGTGCCGGTCGTGGTAGCTATGTTCTTCGGGGTGACTTTCCTGCTATACAAGGAAGACGGCTAGTGAGGGAGGCGTTTTTGCCCAGCGACAGGCAGGCCCGTTTGGCGCGCCTTTATGCGGCGAGCGCCTTGGCGTGCCTGGTCGCCTGCGGCGTCCCGCTGCCGGCGTTCGCGCAGGATGTCGGCAACATGGCGACCACGGTTCCGTCCGGCTCGCAGATGCTGCTGGCGGCAGACACCCTGGAATATAACAACGACAACCTGACCGTGACCGCCATCGGCGGCGTGCAGATCGACTATGGCGGCAACCGCCTCGTCGCCCAGAAGGTTGTGTACGACCGCAAGACCAAGCGGATGGTTGCCAGCGGCAATGTCGAGATCGTCAACAGCGACGGCACCAAGATCAATTCGCAGCACATCGACATCACCGACGATTTCGCAGACGGCTTCGTCAACGCGCTGCGCGTTGAAACCGTCGACAAGGCCTATTTCGCCGCCGAAAGCGCCGAACGCATGGGCGGCGTGCTGACCACTTTCCACAATGGTGTCTACACCGCCTGCGAACCGTGCGAGGACAAGCCCGACAAGGCGCCGACATGGCGCGTCAAAGCCAGGAAGATCATCTGGAACGGTGAGAAGAAGACGGTTCGCTTCGAGAGCGCGAATTTCGAGTTCTTCGGCTTTCCGCTGGCCTACCTGCCAGCATTCGAGATCGCAGACCCGACGGTGAAGCGCAAGAGCGGCTTCCTGATCCCCAGCATCGGCTACAACAGCCATCTGGGGTATAGCGTCAAGGTCCCCTACTATTTCGCTCTTTCCCCAACATATGACCTGACGGTGACCGGAAGCGGCTACACCAAGCAGGGCTTCCTCGGTGAAGCCGAATGGCGCCAGCGCTTCAACAATGGCGAATACACTTTTAAGGTCGCCGGGATCCAGCAGCAGAATCCCGACGCCTTCATCGACAGCGCCGGCCGCAACATCGATTCGGGCGCGGCTGGCGATTCCAACAAGTTCCGCGGCATGATGGGCACGCAAGGGCAGTTCGCGATCAACGAACGCTGGAATTTCGGCTGGGACGTGCTGTTGCAGACCGACAAGGATTTCTCGCACACCTACAACATCAACAAGTACAACGAATACGTCCACCAGTCGTCGGTCTACCTGACTGGTCTCAATGACCGTAACTATTTCGACGTGCGTGCCATGCATTTCGAAGTCCAGGAAAATACGCTCAACGACAATGTCGCGGCGAGAAGCGGCCAGCAGCCCTGGGTGCTGCCCTCGCTCGACTATGCCTATATCCCCGACGCATCGGTCGCCGGCGGCCAGTTGTCGCTCAATGTCAATACGCGCGTCATCCGCCGCGAAGATCTCGACGAGACATATTTCACCCCTTACTACCCCCCGTCAGGTACGCAGCGCGTGCGCGGCATCGAAGGCGAGTCCAGCCGTCTTACCGCCGAGGCCGAGTGGAAACGGAGCTTTGTCACCGATGACGGGTTGGTGCTGACACCGTTGCTGGCGCTGCAAGGCGACGTCGACTATGTCAGACCATCATCGGCTTCGCTCGCCGCGATCAACCAGATGGCGACGAATCTGGGCGAGCAGGACGACATGCGCTCGTCCTTTGCCCGCTACATGGCGACCGCCGGGCTCGAGATGAGCTGGCCCCTGTTGTTCTCGCTGGCCAGCGGGTCGAGCCACGTTTTCGAGCCGATGGCTCAGGTGTTCCTGCGCCCGAACGAACAGTATGTCGGCGGCCTCTCCATTCCGAACGAAGACGCGCAGAGCATGGTTTTCGATGCGACCACGCTGTTCGAACGCGACAAGTTCTCCGGCTACGACCGCATCGAGGGCGGCTCGCGTGCCAATGTCGGGCTGCGCTATTCCGGCTCTTATATCAATGGCTGGGGCACCAATGCGATCTTCGGCCAGTCCTATCAGATCGGCGGCGAAAACTCCTTCGCGGCACCTGATCTGGTCAATGTCGGCGCAAATTCGGGGCTCGAGACCACCAAGTCCGACTATGTCGGCCTGTTTGGCATAACCAGCCCCAATGGATTCGCGGCCTCCGTCAGCGGCCGTTTCGACGAACAGAGCTTCGAGATCCGCCGCGCCGAGTTTAAAGCCGCCTATTCCGGCCTACCGGTGTCGTTGAGCGCCAAGTATGCCTTCATCCAGGCCCAGCCGCTCTATGGTTTCACGACCGACCGTCACGAGGTCACGCTCGGCGCATCGACGCATCTTGCCGAGAACTGGCGCGTGTTCGGAACAGGAACCTACGATTTGCAGGAAGGCCTGCTGGTCAAGGACGGGGTGGGCTTCGCCTACAACGATTCCTGCTTCACTTACCTGATGACGTACGCGCAGTCGCGTGACCTGAACACCAGGGAAGTGACGCAGAGCATCGGATTCAACCTGTCGTTCCGTACCCTCGGCGACTTCGGCTCGTCGACCAACGCAGTCGACACCATCCAATAAGCGGCGACATCGTTTCGCCGCATAGGGCTGGCACGGATTCGCGTATCCGGAAGGGGACGGAATTGGGCGGAGCCGGGATAGAATTGGGATGCCAACGATGAGGAAATACCTCTTTTCAGCAGGGTTCGCGTTGCTTGTGGCGGCGACATCCGTGTCGATGACAGTGATGACGCCGCCGGCTTTCGCCAGCGAGATCAAATACGTCGTCAACGACATAGCAATCACCACTGGTGATATCGCCCATCGTGCCGCCTTCCTGAAGCTGCAGCGCAAGAAGGGCGACGCTGCCCAGGAAATGATCGACCAGACGCTGCGCATGGCCGAGGCCAGACGGCTTGGCATCCGTATCAGCGATGCCCAGGTCGAGGCCGCCTACCAGCGCTTTGCCACCAACAACAAGATGCAGCTCGTCCAGCTTAACGGCGTCATGGAAAAATCCGGCGTCGGCAAGGATCATTTCAAGGAGTTCATTCGCGCCCAGATGGCCTGGAACCAGGCCCTGAGCGCCCGTTACCGTTCCGGCGAAGGTGGCAGCGTGACCGAACAGGACGCGGTGCGGCGCATGCTTGACAAGGGCGGAGCCAAGCCGAGTGCCATGGAATACATGCTGCAGCAGGTCATCTTCGTCGTGCCAGCGGCCGAACGCAGCGCGACGCTGGCCAAACGCAAGCGCGAGGCCGACGCCATGCGTGCCCGCTTCAACGGCTGCAACACGACGCGCGAGTTCGCCAAAGGCCTGATCGACGTCACCGTCCGCGACCTCGGACGGATTCTGGCGCCGCAACTGCCGCCGGACTGGGCGGAGCAGATCAAGGCGACCAAGGTCGGTGGCGCCACCGTCACACGCGAGACCGAACGCGGCGTCGAATTCATCGGCATCTGCTCGTCGCGCGAAGTATCCGACGACAAGACGGCCCAGATGGTGTTCCAGAGCGAAGGCTCCAGCGACAAGGCCGCCGACGATCTTAGCAAGAAATATGTCGACGAGCTGAAGGCGAAAGCCCGCATCGTCAAGCGCTGACGTGAGCAGCACGATGACCGCGCTGGCGTTGAGCGTCGGCGATCCGTCCGGTATCGGCCCTGAAATCGCCATCGCCGCCTTCCTTGCGCGGAACGCCGTCGGCTTGCCCGCCTTCTACCTGCTGGCCGACCCGGCCGTGGTCGCATCGCGAGCACGCCACCTTGGCCTCTCGCTGCCTGTCGAGGAAGTGACGCCGGTGCAGGCGATCGAGGTCTTTGGCCGCGCCTTGCCGATCGTTCCCCTGACGGCGCGCTTCATCGACAGCCCCGGGCGACCCGACCCGGCCAATGCAGCCGGCATCATCGAAGCGATTGACCGCGCGGTCGCCGCCTGCCTTGCCGGCGAGGCCGCTGCCGTGGTGACCTGCCCGATAGCCAAGAAACCGCTCTACGATGCCGGCTTCCGTTTTCCCGGCCACACCGAATATCTGGCGCATCTGGCGGCTCGGCACAGCGGCGTCGAGGCGATGCCGGTGATGATGCTGGCAGGCCCCGACCTGCGCACGGTTCCCGTCACCATCCACATCGCTCTGGCCGAGGTGCCGAAGGTCCTAAGCACCGAATTGATCGTCGCGACCGCGCGCATCACGGCGGCCGACCTTGCCAGCCGCTTCGGCATCGCCAGGCCGCGGCTCGCCATTGCGGGCCTCAATCCGCATGCCGGCGAAGGCGGCTCCATGGGCCTGGAAGACGAGCATATCGTGCGCCCGGCGGTCGACATCCTGCGCGCTGAAGGCATCGATGCTTTCGGGCCCTTGCCCGCCGACTCGCTGTTCCATGCCCGGGTGCGGGCAGGCTACGACGCTGCATTGTGCATGTATCACGACCAGGCATTGATCCCGGCCAAGGCGCTGGCCTTCGACGAGGCGGTCAACGTCACGCTGGGCCTGCCCTTCATCCGCACCTCGCCCGACCACGGCACCGCCTTCGACATCGCCGGCAAGGGCGTGGCACGACCCGACAGCCTGATCGCGGCGCTGAAGCTCGCCAGAAGACTGGCTGACGTCGACGCAAAGGCTGGCACCGCATGAGCGCTTTCGCTTCCGGTCTTCGCGCATGAGCATCGATGGGCTGCCGCCGCTGCGTGACGTCATCGAGCGCCATGGGCTGCAGGCGAAAAAGGCGCTCGGCCAGAACTTCCTGCTCGATCTCAATTTGACCGGCAAGATCGCACGCAGCGCCGGCGACCTGACGAATGCCACGGTGATCGAGGTTGGGCCCGGGCCTGGAGGGCTGACAAGGGCGCTGCTATCGAACGGCGCCCGCCGGGTCGTCGCCATCGAGCGCGATGAACGCTGCCTGGCGGCGCTTGCCGAGGTGTCCGCTCACTACCCAGGTCGGCTGGAGGTGATTTCAGGCGACGCGCTGAAGATCGACTTCGCCGCCCTCGCCTCGGGAACCGACCACGCTCCGGTCCGGATCGTGGCCAATCTGCCCTACAACATCGGCACCGAACTGCTGATCCGATGGCTGACGGTCGCGGACTGGCCGCCCTTCTATGCCTCGATGACGCTGATGTTCCAGCGTGAGGTGGCGCAGCGCATCGTCGCCGCACCCGACAGCGATGCCTATGGCAGGCTGGGTGTGCTCGCCGGCTGGCGCACGCAGGCCAGGATCGCCTTCGACGTCCCGCCTCAAGCCTTCACGCCACCGCCCAAGGTCACCTCCTCGGTGGTGCATCTGGAACCACGCGCGACACCCCTGCCCGCCGAGGTGAAGAAACTCGGCCGGGTCACGGAAGCCGCCTTCGGCCAACGCCGAAAGATGCTGCGGCAGAGCGTGAAAAGCCTCGGCGGCGAGGCCTTGCTCGAAAGAGCGGGGATCGACCCGACGCGACGTGCCGAAACGCTCAGCGTCGAGGAGTTCGTGCGGCTGACCAATGCGGTCTAGCGCCGGCAGGTCTGGAATTGTGATGACCGAGGCATAGGTAGTCTGGCGAACATGCCGGAGAACCAGGAATGCCCGCCTATGTCATTTCCGATGTCACGGTCCGCGACGAAAAGGCGTTGCAGACATACGCTCCCGCGCCGCGGCCTCGATCGCCCGGCATGGCGGGCGTTATCTGGTGCGCGGCGGCCAAGTGCAGACGCTGGAGTGATTGGCATCCTGGTCCGCTGATCGTCGTCGAATTTCCCGACATCGAGCGGGCAAGGCGCTGGTACGCATCCGCCGAATATGCGGCGGCGCTGGAGGTACGCGATGCCGCGCTCAGCCGACATCTGATCCTGGTCGAGGGCATGGCGCCCTGACGCCAGTCACACGGTCTTTTCGTCCAACAATCCCGACACGAAATCGAAGAGACCGGGCCGGCGGTCGCGCCGCAGCCGCTCGGCCACGACGATGCCGCGAACCTCGGCGAAGGCACGGTCGAGATCGTCATTGACGATGACGAAGTCATATTCCTTCCAGTGCTCGATCTCGTTGCGGGCGTTCTTCAGCCGCGTCTCGATCACCGCTTCCTGGTCCTCGGCGCGCCGCTTCAGCCGCGCCTTCAATTCCTTCATCGACGGAGGCAGGATGAAGATCGAGACGATGTCGGCACGCATCTTCTCCTTGAGCTGCTGGGCGCCCTGCCAGTCGATGTCGAACAGCATATCGCGGCCCTGCGCCAGCGCCAGTTCGGCCGGCTCGCGCGGTGTCGCATAGCAATTGCCGTGCACTTCCGCCCATTCGAGGAGCGCGTCGGAATCGCGCAATCGCTCGAATTCGCGCATCGTGCGGAAGTGGTAGTGAACGCCCTCGATTTCCGAACCACGGCGTGGCCTCGTGGTGACCGAGACCGACAGTTCGAGGCTGGAGTCGCTCTCCAGAAGGTTGCGCGCGATCGTCGACTTGCCGGCACCCGATGGTGACGACAGGACGAGCATCAGCCCCCGGCGGCGGATGCGGGATCCCATATCCCTGGGAACCATCGGTTCCTTGGCGACCATCGGCTACTCCAGATTCTGGACCTGTTCACGAAACTGGTCGACGACCGCCTTCAGTTCCAGCCCGATCGCGGTGACGGCGGCGGCATTCGACTTCGAACACAGCGTATTCGATTCGCGGTTAAATTCCTGTGCCAGAAAATCGAGCTTGCGGCCGACCGCGCCGCCGCCCTCGAGCAAAGCCCGGCCAGACGCGACATGCGTTTTCAGCCGGTCGATCTCTTCGCGAATATCGGCCTTGGTGGCAAGGAACGCCGCCTCCATGTGCAGCCGGCTTGCATCCAGATTGGCGGATGCGTCCATCAGCAGCCGGACCTGCTCGGCAATGCGTTCGCGGATCGCCGCCGTGTCGCGTGACGGGTCGGCTTCCGCGCGCAGGGTCAGTGTCTCGATGGTGTCGATATGGCCGGACAAAAGCACGGCCAGCGCGGCGCCCTCGCCTTGCCTGGCCTGTTCCAGGCCGTTCAGCGCCACGTCCAGCGCGGCCATGATGGCGGTATCGAGCGCGGCCCGCACTTCTTCGGTTTCGATGGTTTCGGCAACGTCGAGCACGCCACGCAGCGACAGCAATCCGTCAGCCGTCGCGGGCGCAACGCCGAACTGTTCCTGCAGCCGCTTGGCCAGACCGGCGAGATCTTTCAAAAACGCCTCGTTGACGACAGGTTGCGTCTGCGCGCTGGCGGCGCGGCCGATGGTCAGCGTCGCCTGGAAATTGCCGCGGGCGAAACGCTTCTGCAGCGTCTGCCTGACCACAGGCTCCAGCCGCTCGAATCCCTGAGGCAGCCGCAGGCGAACCTCGACGCTCTTGCCATTGACGGATTTGACTTCCCAGGCAATCGCGGTGCCGTCATATTCGGCGACGACGCGCGCAAAACCGGTCATGCTCTGCAAATTCATGTCGCCCTGTACACCCCCTGGCGCCTTACCCCGAAACGGTTTTCCGGAGGGGCAAGCGCGGCTTAAAATGACCACACCGCGAATGCGTCGAAATCGGACGCCCGGCGTTCCTTCAAATGTCAGGCCGCCGCCTTCCAGGCAACGCCTTTCTTCACCTTACTGGACCGCGCCCGCATCACCGCCGGCATTGCCGTTGTCGCCACCGGTGCCGTCGCTGTCGTCAGCAGGCTTGTCGGAAGCAGGGTTGTCGGCAGCAGGCTTGTCGGCACTGCCGCTGGTACCGGCGGCAGCGGCGGCCTTGGCTGCTTCATCGGCCTGCTTCTTCTGCAGCGCGCGATAGCGGGCGACGTTTTCATTATGCTCGTTCAGGGTCGACGCAAAGACGTGACCGCCCGTGCCGTCGGCGACGAAATAGAGGTCGTCGGTCTTCGACGGATTGGCCACGGCCTCGAGGGCCGCGCGGCCTGGATTGGCGATAGGCGTCGGCGGCAGGCCGCTGATCACATAAGTGTTGTAAGGCGTCTGCTTCTGGATGTCGGACTGGTAGATCGGGCGGTCCACCGGCTTGCCCTTGCCGCCAAACAGACCATAGATGATGGTCGGATCGGACTGCAGGCGCATGCCCTTGGCCAACCGGTTCAGGAAGACAGCAGCCACCCGTGAGCGTTCATCGCCCTTGCCGGTTTCCTTCTCGACGATCGAGGCCAGAGTGACAAAGTCCTCGACGTTGGCCAGGGGCAGATCCGGCGCGCGCCGCTGCCACACCTCATCGACCAGTTTCTTCTGATCGGCGAGCAGCTTTTCGACCATCTGCTGACGCGTTGCGCCACGCGTGAAGCGCAGCGTGTCGGTGGCAAGGCTGCCCTCGGGGGGCGTCTTCGCCGGCATATCGCCGCTCAGGGCGGGTTCGTCGGCGATGCGCTGCAAGGCCTGCTCAACCGTCAGCCCTTCGGGAATAGTCAGCGAGTACATCACCGACTTGCCGCTCTTCAGGAGTTCCATGATGTCGCGCATGGATGCCCTGGGCTTGATCTCGTATTCTCCGGCCTTGAGTGCGGAATCGTTGCCGAAGGCACGCACGCCGAGGCGGAATACGCGGGCGTCGCTGATTAGTCCGCGGCGCTCAAGCTGGTCGGCGATATCCTGGACGCCAGTGTTGGGCTTGACGAGGAAAGTGTCGCCATTGGCGGAAGGGCCGGGCTCGGTAAACTCCTGCTTGCCGAAATAGAGGGCCACGCCCGCCGCCAGAACCATCAGCATCACCGAGGAGATGACGAAGTTCATGAACACGACGACCTGGCTGCGCGAAGCGCGCGAGCGTTTCGGCGGCGGCGTTCCGGCTTCCGGCCGCAGCGCCTCGCTGGCCGTCTTCGGCACGATCGGCCCGGTATTCGCCGGCCTTTGCCTGAATTCTCCGTTGTCTGACGGATTTGTGTTCATTTCGCCCTACCGTTCGATCCCTCAACGAATCCCCTGCGGCAGAGTAGAGGCGAATATGGCAAAATTGACGGCACGCCAAAGCATTGCCCGGTAGCCGGACCGTCAGCCATTATACCGCTGGAAGACGAGCGAGGCGTTGGTGCCGCCGAAGCCGAAGGAATTGGACAGGGCTACGTCGATCTGGCGAGGGCGTGGCTTGTTCGGCACCAGGTCGATCGCGGTTTCGCGTTCGGGATTGTCGAGGTTAATGGTCGCCGGTGCGATATTGTCGCGGATGGCGAGGATCGAAAAGATCGCTTCGGCCGCGCCGGCTGCTCCCAGCAAATGGCCGATCGACGACTTGGTCGACGACATTGAAATCTTGGACGCCGCATTGCCGACCAGCCGCTCGACAGCGCCGAGTTCGATCGTATCGGCCATGGTCGAGGTGCCGTGCGCATTGATGTAGTCAACATCGGCTGGCGTAAGCTTTGCCCGGTTCAGCGCCGCCGTCATGCAACGGAAGGCCCCGTCGCCATCTTCTGCCGGTGCGGTGATGTGATAGGCGTCGCCGGTCAGGCCGTAGCCAGTCACCTCGGCATAAATCTTCGCTCCACGCGCCTTGGCATGCTCGAGCTCTTCCAGCACGACGACACCGGCGCCCTCGCCCATGACGAAGCCGTCGCGGTCGCGGTCGTAAGGCCGCGAGGCCGTTTGCGGGCTATCGTTGCGCTCGGTCGAGAGTGCCCGGCAGGCGGCGAAGCCGGCGAGCGAAAGCCGGGTCACCGGCGATTCGGCGCCACCGGCCAGCATGATGTCGGCATCGCCGAAGATGATCAGCCGGGCGGCGTCGCCGATGGCGTGCGCGCCGGTCGAGCAAGCAGTGACCACAGCGTGGTTGGGGCCTTTCAATCCGTGCCGGATCGAAACCTGGCCCGACACCAGATTGATGATATTTCCGGGAATGAAGAACGGGCTGATGCGGCGTGGGCCGCGTTCCTTGAGGATGATCGCGTTCTCGGCGATGCCCTCAAGACCGCCGATGCCGGAGCCGATCAGCACACCAGTGGCGCAACGCTCCTCCTCGGTTGAAGGCTGCCAGCCGGAATCCTTCAGCGCTTCATCGGCGGCCGCGATCCCGTACAGGATGAAGTCGCCGATTTTGCGAAGTTCCTTCGGCTCAAGAATGGATTCGGGATTGAGCGTACCGTTGGAGCCGTCGCCACGCGGAATGACGTGGGCGATCTTGCAGGCAAGATCGTCCACCTCGAACTCGGTGACGCGCTTGGCAGCGCTGCGGCCGGTCAGCAGTTCCTTCCAGCCGTGCTCGAACCCCATGCCGAACGGTGAAACAAGGCCAAGGCCCGTGACGACGACACGCCTCATCGCAGGTCCTCCCCGGTGATGACTGCCGAAAGCGTCAGGCCGAAGCCTTGTCAATGTACTTCACCGCATCGCCGACGGTCAGAATGGTCTCGGCTGCGTCATCGGGGATCTCGACACCGAATTCTTCTTCGAACGCCATGACCAGTTCGACCGTGTCGAGGCTGTCAGCGCCCAGATCATCGATGAAGCTCGCCTGCTCCGTCACTTTGTCGGCATCGACGCCAAGGTGTTCGATGACGATCTTCTTGACGCGCTCTGCGGTGTCACTCATTTGGGCATCCTCGTCTTTTGGTTGTCTGTCTTCGTTAGCGGGCGGAATGCCGCTAATCAAGCTGAAAGATGGTCCTGCCGGAAACGCAACGGCCACGGACCGGTTTTTGCCCGAACCGCCGGGTTGCGGGCCGCATTACACGAAAAATAGCCAAGGTCCAAGCCGAAATGGTGGGTTTTCACAGCGCGGCGATGTTACCGCGGACCTCGCTCAGATCATCGCCATACCGCCATTCACATGAATGGTCTGCCCGGTTACGTAGGCGGCCTCGTTCGAAGCCAGATAGGCAACGGCGGACGCCACTTCGGCACTGGTGCCCATGCGCTTCGTGGGGATCGCCGCCATGATCGCCTCTTTCTGCTTGTCGTTGAGCTTGTCGGTCATCGCCGATTCGATGAAGCCCGGAGCGACGCAGTTGACGGTGATGTTGCGGGTGGCGATCTCCTGCGCCAGCGACTTCGACAAGCCGATCATACCGGCCTTGGAGGCACAGTAATTCGCCTGGCCGGGATTGCCGGTCACGCCGACCACCGAAGTGATGTTGATGATGCGGCCATGGCGGCGGCGCATCATCGGGTGGGTCAGTTCACGGGTCAGCCTGAAAACGGCGGTGAGGTTAACCTCCAGCACGGTATCCCAGTCGGCGTCCGACATGCGCACGAACAGGCCGTCCTTGGTGATGCCGGCATTGTTGACCAGAATGTCGACGCCCTCGAGATCGGCCTCCGCCTTCTGGCCGAGTGTCTTGACCTCGTCGCGGTTCGACAGGTTGGCCGGGAACAGCTTGACCCGGTCGCCCAGTTCGGAGGCCAGCGTTTCCAGTTTCTCGAGGCGCGTGCCGTGCAGGCCAACGATCGCGCCCTGCGCATGCAGCACCCTGGCGATCGCCTCGCCGATGCCCCCCGTTGCGCCGGTGACAAGCGCCTTGCGGCCGGTCAATTCGAACATTTTTGTCTCCAGGTTGAGAAGAGGGCACCCCGCATAGGGATGGTATCAAATGGCGTTTTATGCAAGCGCCGCCAATGCCGCTTCGACCTCGGCCGCGGAACCTACAGAAGCGGTGGCGATGTCGCGGTTGATGCGCCGCGCCAGGCCCGAAAGCACCTTGCCGGCGCCGATCTCGTAAAGCGTGGAGACGCCGTTGGCGCCGAACCATTCCACCGTTTCGCGCCAGCGCACGCGGGCAACCACCTGTTCGACCAGACGCCGTGCGATCTCATCGGGGTCACTAGTCGGAGTGACGGTGACGTTGGAGACGATGGGCACCACCGGCGCGGCCCTCGCGACGCTCGCCAGCGCCTCGCGCATGATCTCGGCCGCCGGTGTCATCAGCGCGGAATGGAAAGGCGCCGAAACCTGCAGCATCAGGGCCCGTTTGGCACCCTTTTCGGTGCACAGTCTCGCCGCCAGTTCCACCGCGGCTCTCGTGCCTGATATGACCAGCTGACCGCCGCCATTGTCGTTCGCCACCTGGCAGGCAGCGCCCTTGCCAGCGCCCAGGGCGGCCTCGGCACAGGCAGCTTCGACATCGGCCTGCTCCAATCCGATGATCGCCGCCATGGCGCCCTCGCCGGCCGGCACCGCCGCCTGCATGGCGTTGCCGCGAATGCGCAGCAGACGGGCGGCATCGGCAACGGAAACGAAGCCGGCGGCGGCGAGTGCCGAATATTCGCCCAGCGAATGGCCGGCGACATAGGCGACCTTGTCCTTCAGCGAGAAACCGCGCGCTTCCAGCGCCCTGATCGCCGCCAGCGATACCGCCATGAGGGCCGGCTGCGCATTGGCCGTCAGCGTCAGGGTCTCTTCGGGACCTTCCCAGATCAGCTTCGACAGGTTTTCGCCAAGCGCGTCATCGACTTCCTGGAAGATCCTGCGCGCCTCTGGAAAGACATCGGCAAGATCCTTGCCCATGCCGACAGCCTGGCTTCCTTGTCCTGGAAAGGTGAATGCGACGGCCATGCGAGGGCTCCCCAGACTTGTTTTGCTTGCCTGATACTACGAATTTTCCCTGCCTGTGACGCAAGGCAGGCCGCCAAGTCAAGCCCGGTTCAACCCGGCGCCTAATCCGAACCATGCGCCGAGCGCCTGTTCCCAAAGGGCTTTGCGGCGATCACACCTGATGAAAACCGCTCACGAATCGTTTGCTGGCTCTTCTTATTTTCGTCACAGGCGCTAGCTTTGCGTGACAATTATATGACAATCGAATGACATGGATTGTCTTGGGGTGGGAAGTTAAAGTGGCAAAGAGCTTTAAACGTGCCGGCAACGCCGTGCCGCAGTTCCTGGAAGACGATCCGTCCACCGGCTATCTGCCGGGCCGGCGATGGCCGGTCGTCCGTTACGGGCTGATCAGCCTGGCGATCTCGGCCGTGCTGGTGTTCGCCATCGAACTGATCGTGCGCGGCGATGTTGCCGGCACCGTTTCCTTCTTCCTGCAGCCGTTCAAGCCGGGCTGGACAACCATCGTCGTGTTCGCGCTGGTCCTGATCGGTCTCGACGCGGTCCTCGGGCGCAGTCATCAGAGCCTCATGATCGTGGCGCCGCTGACCCTGTCGCTGGCCTTTGTCGGCCACCAGAAATCGCATTATCTCGGCGATCCGCTCTATCCGACGGATTTTCTCTACGCCCGCCAGATCTTCGCCCTGCTGCCGCTGCTGGTGCGCGAGCGGCCTATGACCGCGCTCGCCATGGTCGCGGGCATCGTCGCCGGCCTGTCCCTGCTCGTCTACGGCTGGCGGCTTTGGCGCCGCAAGGTTCCAGCCCTCAGCCACAAGGGCCGCCTTGCCCGGCTGACGCTGGCGGTGCCGCTGCTCGCCTTCTTCGTCTCGATCATGGACTACGCCACTTTCTCGTGGACGCGGGACCGGCTGCAGATCATCCCCATCATGTGGGACCAGAAGGAAAACTATGCCTCCAACGGCTTTGCGCTCGCCTTCGCGCTCAACGTGCCGATGGCGCATGTCTCGGCACCACCAGGCTATTCCGACAAGGCAATTGCGGCCATTGACCGAACCAATGTGACGGCCTCCATACCTACCGAGAAGCCCGACATCATCGTCGTCATGAGCGAATCCTTCTGGGATTCGACCAAGCTGCCCGGCGTCACCATCACCCCGGATCCGATCCCCAATGTGCGGGCGCTCCGCTCCGGCTCGATGTTCTCGCCTGAATTCGGCGGCATGACCGCCAACATCGAATTCGAAGCGCTTACCGGGTTCTCGAACGCCTTCCTGCCGGCCGGCAGCATTCCCTACCAGCAATATGTACGCACTCCGACGCCGTCGATGGCGACCTTCCTGAAGAGCGAAGGCTATAGGGCACGCGCCATCCATCCAGGCACAAACTGGTTCTGGAATCGCGGCGCGGTCTATGCCGATTTCGGCTTCAACGACTTCAAATCGGAAGAGACGCTGCCGCCCATGGAAAAGCGCGGACCGCTGGCATCCGACGCCGCGATGACCGACGAGATCATCCGGGAAGCCAACGCCAGCGACGACCCGGTCTTCTTCTTCGCCGTCAGCCTGCAAAACCATGGCCCGTATGAACCGAACCGCTATTCAAACCCGACCCACTCGGTGCAAGCCCCGATCAGCCAGTGGGCGCGTGACTCGCTGATCTCCTATGCCGAGGGTTCAGCCGACGCGGACCGCGGCCTCGAGCGGCTGGTCGAATGGGCCAAGACGCGCGAGCGGCCAACGATTGTCGCCTTTTTCGGTGACCACCTGCCGCCGCTCGGACCGGTCTATGTCGAGACCGGCTTCCTGAAGGACAATGTCGCGCCACGCAAGGAACCGACACCGGAGGCGGCTCTCGAACACCACGCGACACCGCTGATCATCTGGTCGAACCGCTCGGGCCCGGTCGCGAATCTGGGGACGGTGAGCCCTGCCTTCCTGCCCTATCATATCCTGACCGCCGCGGGCATCACCCACCCCTACTACACCGGTTTCCTGGGCGAGATGCGGGAGCGCTATCGCGTCGTCGACCGCAACTTGTTGCTGACGCCGACGGGCGAGGCGACGTCCGACTGGGCTCGGCAGAAGGAGATCGACCCGGCGATCCGCGATTTCCGTCTGTTGCAATATGACATGATGTTCGGCAAACGCCTCGCGGCACCCGACTTCTTCCCTGAAACGGTCGACAAGGTTGTCTCCCATACGAGTTGAGCCGACCGGTCGGCTCAGGCCCGATGCTCTCGGGCCATCGGTTCAATTCGTCAATTGCAGCTTCGAGAACTTGTTGGCGATCTGCAGGAACACGTCCGGCAGTTTGGTCGGGTCATTGACGGCATAATAGTTGCTCGGGTCGGAAGCGCAGGCGCTGTAAAGCGTACGGTTGGCGGGCGTGTCGGATTGCAGCACCAGAGTATAGATTTGCACCGCCTCGTTCTTCAACTGCGTGCAGACGCTCTTGGTCCAGCCGTCGACATTGCGGGCCGCCGTGGCCTGGTTATCCGACCCGAAGCGGCCACCCGCCAGATAGCCATAGGATGTGTAGTCGGATTTCGTCGGCTGTTCGCTGGCACCATAGACGACATTCTCACCGTCGGTGAGCAACAGCACGATCTTGCTGATGCCAGGCGTCTTCCACGGCGCCCCGTCGGTATAAGGCGGAGCGGGCGACAGCACACGCATGCCCCACGACAGGCCCTCCGACACGTTGGTGCCCGAGCCGTTCCACTCGGTCATCTGGCTTGCCGCCTTGCGCAGCTTGTCGAAATCTTCGGTCAAGGGAACGACAGGGGTCGGGCAGGAACGGTTCGGGCCAACGGTGATGGAAGTTCCTGTCTCGGTGATAAGTTCCTTGTCTGGCGCCACATATTTGGCGACTTTTTCCTTGGTGGTTTTGTCGGGATCGGTGCCGAGGCCGCTGAAGTCGATGCCGAGCCGGTTGTTGCCTTTCTGTTTGTCCAGCTTGACCGTGTCGCCGGTGTCGGCGAGATAAGAATTGTTGTAGTATTTTGCCTCATTGCCATAGGTGCCGGACGGCATCTGCGCATCTCCGGGATCATCCGGCGCAAAATAGGGAACGAACAGCGTGTCGGGCTTGGTCGGATCGGGCGGCGTGTCGGAAATGTTGTAGGCGCCGGGCCGCGCCTCCACGCAGCCCTTCCATCCCGTGTCGTTCCATCCGGGCTCGGCCCATCCGGTGTCCTTGAGCTGCTTGAACAGCGCCATGTGGTTCGGGCGTTTGCCGTCGATGACGGGGAAATTTATGCCGTTGGTCGAGGATTTGCCGTCCATATCGATCCAGGACGGGTCGAACCCGTCGCCGTTGACGTTCACGGCCGTGACGAATGGCACCAGTGAGGCACGGACCTGGCGCGTCGGCGATTTTGTCGATTCGAGAGTATCGAGCAATGATTTGGTCGCGGCCCTGAGCGCCGTCATACGGGCGCCGCGCATCGAGCCGGTATTGTCCAGCACCAGCACGACTTCGAGCTGATTGTTCGATTCGACCGCCGAGGCATCGACCACGATGTGCTTGCTTTGGCCAAACAGGAAAGCGAAGTTCAGATTGACGTCGGCCGAGGCGACCGCCTTGGTCTTGATGAAATTGACGCCCTTGTCGACGGTCAGCGTCGCCTGCGCGTTGACGAGTTCGCCATGCCCGGCGATGTTTGCCTGGAAATAGCGGTTGAAGGCGTCGGTGCGGGTAATGTCCAGATCGCCAAGATGCGACGAGGCAAGGTTTGCGGAATCGAGCGCGTTCTGCAGGTTGCTCTTCGCCCGCATCATGGTCGAGACATCGGTCGCGAAGGCCACGGCTGACAGAATGGCTGGCAGCCCCAACCCCATCAGAAGCGCGAAATTGCCGCTCTTCGAGCGCCAGAATCTGTTGAGAAGCATCCTTACCCCCGGAAATGCCTGCCGCTTGATATGCGCGGTGGCCCGGTCTTTTGCATGTTGCATGATGAATCGACCGTTGACGGTGGGGCTCAACCCGGCGCAGGCTGAGATTGTGGTTAAGCGCCGGTTGGCGGGAAAATCGCCAGGCCTTGCGCGCGCCGCAGCTTGATTTTGCGGTGGCTGCGACATCGGGGATGCCGCTTGCCCTTGCCTTATCAGCGGATTGCTGTATAGACGCCGCCAATCTGCCGGTCCCAGCTGGGGGCTGAACGGAGGGCCGGAGGTTTTTTCTAGAACCTTCGTGTGATGCCAGAAGCGCTTCCGCCTCCCGTGTCTCCGCTCTCGACCGTCTCGTCATGCTCCTTTCTTCCCCGCGCCTTTCGAGGCACACGCGGGTCAGAGAAGTTGCAGAGGCTTTTGCCGCCGGGAACCGGGAGAGAAACGAAGAAAGGCACTGATACATAATGGCTCTTTACGAACATGTGTTTCTTGCCCGGCAGGACCTCTCGCAGCAGCAGGTCGATGCGCTTGTCGAACAGTACAAGGGCGTCATCGCAGCAAATGGCGGGTCCGTCGGCCGGGTCGAGAACTGGGGACTGAAGTCCCTCACCTACCGGGTCAACAAGAACCGGAAGGCATACTACACGCTGATGGACCTCACCTGCCCGCCGGCGGCGCTCAACGAGATGGAGCGCCAGATGGGTCTGTCCGAGGACGTGCTGCGTTTCCTGACCATCAAGGTCGAGGCGCATGAGGAAGGCCCTTCGGCCATGATGCAGAAGCGCGAAGAGCGCTCCGAGCGCGGCGGCTTCGGCGATCGCGACCGTGGCGATCGTCCGGCGCGCAGCTTCGGCGACCGCGGCGATCGTGGCCCGCGTTCGTTCGGCGATCGCGAAGGCGGCGACCGTGGTCCGCGCCGTCCGCGCGAAGGTTTTGAAGGGGGTGCAGAATAATGGTCGACATCAACCAGATCCCGACCCGGCGCCCTTTCCATCGCCGCCGCAAGACCTGCCCGTTCTCCGGCGCCAACGCACCGAAGATCGACTACAAGGATGTGCGTCTGCTGCAGCGCTACATTTCCGAGCGCGGCAAGATCGTGCCGTCGCGCATCACCGCCGTCAGCCAGAAGAAGCAGCGCGAGCTCGCCAAGGCGATCAAGCGCGCCCGCTTCCTCGGCCTGCTGCCCTACGTGGTTCGCTAGTTCTTCCGAACGGGCGGTTCGCCGCCCGTTCCTTATCGCCGGCCATGACGGGCATGACCGGTTAGGCATCAAATCCCGAGTTGAGGTCCAAACCTCTAACTGCCGCGACAGGCAGGACAGCGACACCGGCGGCAACGCCCTTTTGCTTCCTGACCTGTTCCAGAGAATTCGGCGCCGGCCTTGTGGACGGACGCCCAACCAAAAGGAACATAATCATGGACGTCATTCTTCTCGAACGCGTCTCCCGCCTCGGCCAGATGGGCGATACCGTCAAGGTCAAGGACGGTTTTGCCCGCAACTTCCTGCTGCCGCAGGGCAAGGCGCTGCGCGCCAACGAAGCCAACAAGAAGAAATTCGAAGGCCAGCGCGCCCAGCTCGAAGCCCGCAACCTCGAGCGCAAGTCTGAAGCCGCGCAGGTTGCCGAAAAGCTCGACGGCAAGAGCTTCATCGCCGTTCGCTCGGCCGGCGAGACCGGTCAGCTCTACGGTTCGGTGTCGACGCGCGACATCGCCGATCTGCTGATCACGGAGGGCTTCACGGTCAACCGCAACCAGATCCAGCTCAACCAGCCGATCAAGACCATCGGTGTCACCAATGTGGCGATCGCCCTGCATCCGGAAGTCGAAGTCACCATCACGCTCAACATCGCCCGCACGGCCGACGAGGCCGAACGCCAGGCCAAGGGCGAGACGCTGACCACCGCCGAAGCTATTTACGGCGACGACATCAACGACAATGCGCGGCCGGAAAACTTCTTCGATCCGAATGCCGAGTTCGAAGGCGGCGAAGAAAACGCCTGATCGCACAGGTCCGAGCCACTCGGACCACCGCTTTCCAGCCATTTCTGGACCAATGCCCGGGCCTCTCGCCCGGGCATTTTTGTGCCAAAAGGAACTTTTCGAAACCCTATATATTGATGCAGAGTAGGACAGCCTGTCTGACCGCGAGGGGACATCGGACAATGAATATTCTGTTGAAGCGCGTTCTCGACCGCCTGGTGCGCACGGGCAATCTCAAAGTAACCGGGCCGCAGGGTTCGACATTCATCTTCGGCGACGGCAGCGGCGAGCCGGTGCATATGCACATCAAGACCCGGCATGCCGAGCGCGCCATCACCTTCGACCCGATGCTGGCGGTGCCTGAATCGTACATGGACGGCGAGCTGGACATTCTTGAAGGCGGCGTGCTCGGACTGATGCGCATTGCCTTCCAGAACATGGGCAGCGGCGGCATCGACGCAACCTGGTCGAAAGCCATCGAGGGCCTGCGCCACGCCTTCCGCCGCCTGCAGCAGATCAACACCGCCTCGCGCTCGCGCCGCAACGTGCAGCGCCACTACGATCTGTCGGGCGAGCTCTACCGGCTCTTCCTCGATGAGGACATGCAGTATTCCTGCGCCTATTTCGAGCAACCGGACATGACGCTGGACGAGGCGCAGGCCGCCAAGAAGCGCCATATCGCCGCCAAACTCCGGCTGAAGGCCGGCCAGACGGTGCTCGACATCGGCTCCGGCTGGGGCGGGCTTGGCCTCTACCTCGCCAAAGCCTTCGACGTCGACGTACAAGGCGTGACGCTGTCGACCGAACAGCATGGCGTCGCCACCGACCGGGCGCATGCGCAAGGGCTGGAGAACCACGTCCATTTCGAGCTGAAGGATTATCGCGAGCTCAACGAACGCTTCGACCGCATCGTCTCGGTCGGCATGTTCGAGCATGTCGGCGTCAACCATTACCGGACCTTCTTCGACAAGGCGGCAACATTGCTGAAGCCTGATGGTGTCATGCTCCTGCACACGATCGGCCGCTCCGGCGTGCCATGGGCGACCAGCGCCTTCATCCGCAAGTATATTTTCCCGGGCGGCTACATTCCGGCAATGTCCGAAGTTCTGCCGGCGATCGAGAAGTCCGGCCTCGTGGTCACCGACGTCGAGATCCTGCGGCTCCACTATGCCGACACGCTGAAGCACTGGGGCCAGCGCTTCGCCGCCAATCGCGACAAGGCCAAGGCTATCTATGACGAACGCTTCTGCCGCATGTGGGAGTTCTATCTGGCCGCCTCGGAAGCCGCCTTCCGTTGGCAGGATCTGGTGATTTTCCAGTTCCAGATCACCAAGACGAACGACACGCTGCCGATGACGCGCGACTATATGGCCAAATGCGAAAAAGCTCTGGAAATGCGCGACATGGGGCACCGTGAAGATATGGGGCACCGTGAAGATATGGGCCGCCGCGAGGCGGCTCCCGCCGAGAAGCCCGCCAAGCCCGCCCGCCGACGCAAGGTGGCGGAATAGGAACGACGCTGTCAGGACGCATTATTGGCGCTTGCCATTGCCGGCTCCTGCCCCGAAAAGGGCCTCGTGATCGAAGCGAGGCCTTTTTCATGACCTATCTCCTCTACACAGCCGCGGCGCTGGCCGAGATCGCCGGCTGCTTTTCGGTGTGGGCGTGGTGGCGACTGGAGAAGTCGCCCCTCTGGCTGCTGCCGGGCTTTGCCTCGCTGCTTGTGTTCGCCTGGCTTCTGGCATTGGTCGACATCAGTGCGGCCGGCCGCGCCTATGCCGCTTACGGCGGTATCTACATCGCTGCCTCGCTCGCCTGGTTGTGGCTGGTCGAGGGCGTGCGGCCCGATCGCTGGGACCTTGCCGGTGCGGCGCTCTGCATGGCCGGCGCCTCGATCATCCTGCTCGCACCGAGAGGGGCATAGGCCGTGGAACTGCCGGCCACTCTTCGACAGGCTGTCGATCGCATTTTGGAAAAGGTGCCGCTGCCGGACCTGAAGCAGGCAGCAAAAATCCTGTCCGACCGCTACCGCGCCGAACTGCGCGACGGGCGCCTGCACATGGCGCAGGACATGGCGGTCAAGGCCTATCTGACGACGCGGATGCCGGCGACCTACGCGGCGGTCCGCGCCAGCCTCGATGCACTCGCCGAAGCCCGGCCGGATTTCACGCCTGTGACCTTGCTCGACGTTGGCGCCGGCCCTGGTACGGTGCTTTGGGCCACCAGCAATCTCTGGCCTGAACTGGAACTGGCAACGTTGTTGGAGGCGAGTGCCGCGGTGCGCAAGATCGGCGAGACGCTCGCGGCCGGCGCAATCGCGGCTCGGACCATCTGGCAGGCCGGCGATGTCACGACAGACCTTGCCGATCTTCAACCGGCCGACCTCGTCACATGCGCCTATGTGCTGGACGAGATCGTGCCGGCATCTTTGCCCAAAATGGTCGATCGGCTATGGCAACTCACGACGGACACGTTGCTGATCGTCGAGCCGGGCACGCCGGCGGGCTGGCTGCGAATTCTGGCGGTGCGCCAGCAACTGGTCGCCGCCGGCGCGCATCTGCTGGCGCCTTGCCCGCACGAAGCACCCTGCCCGCTCAACCCACCCGACTGGTGCCACTTTGCCCGCCGCGTCGCCCGCTCGCGCCTGCACCGGCTGGCCAAGGACGCGGAGGTGCCGTGGGAAGACGAGAAATTCATCTATGTCGCTGCTTCGCGCCAGCCGGCCGCCTCCCCCGCCGCACGGGTGATCGCGCCACCGAAGTCAGGATCCGGCAAGGTGTCGCTGAAATTATGCGAGGCAGACGGCAATGCCGACGAAAAGCTCTTCACCAAACGCGACGGCGACGCCTTCAAGGTGGCGCGGCGGCTGGACTGGGGCGATGCGCTGGCGTGAGATGAAATGAAGACGCTCTGCAATCCGGTGTCAGTCATCGCCCACTTTCCTGTTTTGTTCTCCTTCGAGAAACGCTAAACTCGCAACTCTCGATTCGAGTCAATTGCGATTCTTTCCACGGAAAAATTTTGGCTGTGAATCGCGAGCATCAAGGCCGCTTCGACACGAGCTGTTGCAGATAAGTCAGCATCGACTTGTCCAGTTCTGATATCGAAAGGCCGGGATCTAAATCGGGGACATCATGGCAGAGGCAGCGCGAAAATTCGGCGTCGCGGAGCAACCGCTCTATCGCGAATCGCCCAACAACATCGAGGCCGAGCAGGCGCTGCTTGGCGCCATCCTCGTCAACAACGATGCCTTCTACCGAGTGTCCGACTTCCTGAAGTCCGGCCATTTCCATGAACCCCTGCACCGCAAGATCTTCGACGTCGCGGCCGAGTTGATCCGCATGGGCAAGGCGGCGACGCCGATCACGCTGAAGACCTTCCTGCCGGCCGACGAAAAGGTCGGCGACATGACGGTGGCGCAATATGTCGTGCGGCTGGCGGTGGAAGCCGTCACCGTCGTCAACGCCACCGATTACGGCCGCGCCATCTATGACCTGGCGACGCGCCGGGCGCTGATCACGGTCGGCGAGGACATGGTCAACATCGCCTATGACGCACCTGTCGACATGTCGCCTTCCGAACAGATCGAGGACGCCGAGCGCCGCCTGTTCGAGCTGGCTGAAACCGGGCGCTATGACGGCGGCTTCGAGAGCTTCACCGACGCGGTCAAGACCGCGGTCGACATGGCCAACGCCGCCTATATGCGCGACGGCGGTCTGTCGGGCCTCGCCACCGGCTTGCGCGATCTCGACCGCCGCATGGGCGGCCTGCAGTCGTCCGATCTGATCATCATCGCCGGCCGTCCAGGCATGGGCAAGACATCGCTCGCCACCAACATCGCCTTCAACATAGCCGAGATGTACGAGCCGGCGCAGCAGGCCGACGGCTCGTTCAAGGCGGCCAATGGCGGCGTCGTCGGGTTTTTCTCGCTCGAAATGTCGTCCGAACAGCTCGCAACCCGTATCATTTCCGAACAGACGGAAATCTCTTCCTCGAAGATCCGCCGCGGCGAAATCAGCGAAATGGATTTCGAAAAGCTGGTCGCCTGTTCGCAGACCATGCAGAAGATCCCGCTGTTCATCGACCAGACCGGCGGTATTTCCATTGCCCAGTTGTCTGCCCGCGCGCGTCGCCTGAAGCGCCAGCGTGGCCTCGACCTGATCGTCATCGACTATATCCAACTGATGCAGGGCTCATCCGCCAAGTCTTCGCAGAACCGCGTGCAGGAAATCACCGAGATCACCACGGGCCTGAAGGCGCTGGCCAAGGAACTGGCCGTGCCGATCATCGCGCTGTCGCAGCTCTCGCGTCAGGTCGAAAGCCGCGACGACAAGCGCCCGCAGCTCTCCGACCTGCGCGAATCCGGTTCGATCGAGCAGGACGCCGACGTCGTCATCTTCGTCTATCGCGAGGAATATTACCTCAAGAACCGCGAGCCGAAGCTCGGCACCGAGGAATACGTCAAGTGGGAAAATGACATGAACGAGATGCGCGGCAAGGCCGAGGTGATCGTGGCCAAGCAGCGCCACGGGCCGACCGGCTCGGTCACGCTCGCCTTCCACGGCGAATTCACCCGCTTCTCGGATTTGGCGGAAGAGCACCACATCGCGGAGAGGTTTGAGTAGCCTCTTGCCCGCGGTCGCAACAGAAATACGGAAGCAAGGCGTCCTACGACGCTTCCCTCTGTTCGGCAGGACAGAAGGGGGCGCGGAGGATCGCGGCGCCCGCAAGCGCGCGGGAAGGTAAAAGCGTGGCCAAATCCCGCGTCCAGTTCATCTGCCAGAATTGCGGTTCGGTGCACCAGCGCTGGGCCGGCAAATGCGATGCCTGCGGCGAGTGGAACACGCTGGTCGAGGAAGGCACGTCGGGCGGCATCGGCTCGGGGCCTGCCAACACGCGCAATGCCCGCAAGGGCCGGGCCGTGGTGCTGACCACGCTTTCGGGCGACATCGAGGACGCACCGCGCATCGTCTCGGGCATCGGCGAACTCGACCGCGCCACTGGCGGCGGCTTCGTGCGCGGCTCGGCACTGCTGGTCGGCGGCGATCCCGGCATCGGCAAGTCGACGCTGCTCACCCAGGCCGCGGCCGCTCTTGCCTCCAAGGGCCATCGCATCGTCTATGTCTCGGGCGAAGAGGCCGTTGCCCAGATCAGGCTGCGTGCGCAGCGTCTCGGCGTCGCGTCGGCGCCCGTGGAACTGGCGGCCGAGACCAATGTCGAGGACATCCTCGCCACGATCGCCGACGGCAAGCGACCGGATCTGGTTATCCTCGATTCGATCCAGACACTGTGGACCGACCTTGCCGATTCGGCGCCGGGCACGGTTACCCAGGTACGCGCCGCCGCGCAGGCAATGATCCGCTACGCGAAATCCACGGGCGCCGCGATCGTGCTGGTCGGCCATGTCACCAAGGAGGGCCAGATAGCGGGTCCGCGCGTGGTCGAGCACATGGTCGACGGCGTACTCTATTTCGAGGGCGAAGGCGGCCACCACTTCCGCATCCTACGCACGGTGAAGAACCGCTTCGGACCGACCGACGAGATCGGCGTCTTCGAAATGTCGGATACGGGTCTGCGCGAGGTCTCCAACCCCTCCGAACTTTTTCTTGGCGAACGGCACGCGAAATCGCCGGGAGCGGCGGTTTTCGCCGGCATGGAAGGCACCAGGCCCGTTCTGGTCGAGATCCAGGCGCTGGTCGCACCCTCCTCACTCGGCACGCCGCGCCGGGCGGTGGTCGGCTGGGACGGCGCGCGGTTGTCGATGGTGCTGGCGGTGCTGGAGGCGCATTGCGGTGTCCGTTTCGGGCAGCATGACGTCTATCTCAACGTCGCCGGCGGCTATCGCATCAGCGAGCCGGCGGCCGATCTCGCGGTCGCCGCCGCACTGGTTTCCTCGCTCACCGGTCTTGCCCTTCCCGCCGATTGCGTCTATTTCGGCGAAATCAGCCTTTCGGGCGCGGTGAGGCCGGTTGCGCATGCGCAGCAGCGCCTCAAGGAAGCCGAAAAGCTGGGTTTTGGTAGCGCGGTTCTGCCCTTGGGCAGCGAGGAACTTGCCGGAGGGATCGGGGCCGGCGCTTTCCAACCCACCGAGCTTGCCGACCTCGTGGCGCGCATAGCCGGCTCACGACGCAGCCGTGTCGACGATGAAGAGTGACGCGGCTCGCCGAGCCGTGAAAATGAGATCGGAGTGGGGCCAAAGACATGCCGATTACGCTGCTTGACGGAATTCTCGTCGGCTTCACCCTGGTCTCGGCGATGCTCGCCATGGTTCGCGGCTTTTCGCGCGAGGTGCTTTCGGTTGTTTCGTGGGCGGCGGCGGCCGCGGCCGCCTTCTTCTTCTACAAACCGGTCCTGCCCTACCTGAAGCCCTATATCGACAACGAAAAGATCGCCATGGCGGCGGCTGCCGGCGTCGTCTTCATCATCGCGCTGATCGTCGTGTCGGTCATCACCATGAAGCTCGCCGACTGGATCATTGATTCGCGCATCGGCGCGCTCGACCGCACGCTCGGCTTTCTCTACGGCGCCGCGCGCGGCATCCTGGTCGTCGCGGTGGCGCTGCTGTTCTTCAACTGGCTGGCCGGCGCCAAGGCCCCGGCCTGGGTCACGGAAGCCAAGTCGCGGCCGCTGCTGGAACAGATCGGCGCCAAGCTCGAAAGCCTGCTGCCAGAGGACCCGGAAAACGCCATCCTCAAGAAGCTCAATCCGAATCAGCCGGCCGCCGAGACGCCCGCCGCGCCGGACGCACCGGCGGCGGATGCTCCAACCGGTGGCGACGACGCCAATGCGCCGGCGCCCGACGACAACGACGCCGGTCCTGCCGACAACACGGCCAAGCCGCAGCCTGCGCCGGCGAACTGAGGCCCCAAACTGGACGTCGGGCGGTCGATCCATGTGAACGACCGCACGCAGTGCGTTGCTTTCGACGCGCGACGGCCTTATATGGCGATTTTAGCGGAGCTTAAGATGGCAGACGCAGACGACGTGCTTTCCGCCGAGGCTGACGATCATTTCCATGACGAGTGCGGCGTGTTCGGCATCTTTGGCCGGCAGGATGCGGCAGCCATCGTCACACTTGGTCTGCATGCGCTGCAGCATCGTGGCCAGGAAGCGGCCGGCATCGTCTCCTATGACGGCACCCAGTTCCATGTCGAACGCCATGTCGGCCTGATCGGCGACACCTTCACCAAGCAACGCGTCATCGACAGCCTGCAAGGCAACCGCGCCATCGGCCACACGCGCTACGCCACCACTGGCGGCGCCGGCATGCGCAACATCCAGCCCTTCTTCGCGGAGTTGGCCGATGGCGGCTTCGCCGTCGCCCATAACGGCAACCTCACCAACGCCATGACCGTGCAGCGCGCGCTGCAGCAGCAAGGCGCGATCTTCTCCTCCACTTCCGATACCGAGACACTTTTGCACCTGGTTGCGACCAGCAAGGAACGGGATCTCAACTCGCGCTTCATCGACGCGGTGCGTCAGGTCGAGGGCGCCTTCTCGCTGGTGGCGATGACGGCCAAGAAGATGATCGGCTGCCGCGATCCGCTCGGCATCCGCCCGCTGGTTCTGGGCGATCTCGACGGCGCCTGGATCCTGGCCTCCGAGACCTGCGCGCTCGACATCATCGGCGCCCGTTTCGTGCGCGACCTGAAACCCGGCGAGATGGTCGTCGTCACTTCCAAGGGCATCGAGAGCCTGTTCCCGTTCGAACCGCAGAAGACCCGCTTCTGCATCTTCGAATACGTCTACTTCGCCCGGCCCGACTCTTCAGTCGAAGGCCGCAACGTCTATGAGGTGCGCAAGCGCATCGGCGCCGAACTGGCGCAGGAAAATCCGGTCGAGGCCGACATCGTCGTGCCGGTGCCGGACTCCGGCACGCCGGCGGCGATCGGCTTTTCCCAGGCGGCGGGCATTCCCTTCGAGCTCGGCATCATCCGCAACCACTATGTCGGCCGCACCTTCATCCAGCCAGGCGATTCGATCCGCCACATGGGCGTCAAGCTGAAGCACAACGCCAACCGCCGCATGATCGAGGGCAAGCGCGTGGTGCTGGTCGACGATTCGATCGTTCGCGGCACCACCAGCCAGAAGATCGTGCAGATGGTGCGCGACGCCGGCGCCAAGGAAGTGCACATGCGCATCGCCTCGCCGCCGACCAGCGCGTCGTGCTTCTACGGCGTCGACACGCCGGAGAAGTCGAAGCTGCTGGCTTCGCGCATGTCGGTGGAAGAGATGGCCGAGTTCATCCGCGTCGATTCGCTCGGCTTCCTCTCGATCGACGGGCTCTACCGTGCCGTGGGCGAGGCCGGCCGCGACGACGACCAGCCGCAATTCTGCGACGCCTGCTTCACCGGCCAATATCCGACCCGCCTGCTCGACTTCGAAGGCCACGACAATGTGCGCACGCTGTCGCTGCTGGCTAACAATGGGGCATAGGATTGCCGGACCGTCCTTAGCTCCAGCCATATCTGCGGAAGCCATCGCATGACCCTCGACCTTACCGGCCGCGTTGCGGTCGTCACCGGTGCCTCGCGCGGCATCGGCTATTTCATCGCCAGGGAATTGGCGGCCGCCGGTGCGCATGTCATCGCGGTTGCCCGCACCGTCGGCGGGCTGGAAGAACTCGACGACCAGATCAAGGCGGCCGGCGGCCAGGCGACGCTGGTGCCGCTCGATCTCGCCGACATGGCCGGCATCGACCGGCTAGGGGGCGCCATCAACGAGCGCTGGGGCAAGCTCGACATTCTCGTCGCCAATGCCGGCGTGCTCGGCGTCATCTCGCCGATCGGCCATGTCGAGGCCAAGACCTTCGAAAAGGTGATGACCATCAATGTCACCTCGACTTGGCGGCTGATCCGCTCCGTCGACCCGCTGCTGCGGCTTTCGGATGCCGGCCGGGCGATTATCCTGTCTTCCAATGCCGCGCATTCAGCGCGCGCCTTCTGGGCGCCTTACGCTGCATCGAAGGCGGCGGTCGAGACCATGATGCGCTCCTGGGCGCATGAGACACAAAGCCTGCCGCTGCGTGTCAACGCCGCCGACCCCGGCGCCACGCGCACCGCGATGCGCGCGCAAGCCGTGCCCGGTGAGGATCCCGAGACATTGCCGCACCCCTCCGAGATCGCCAAACGCATCGTGCCGCTGGCCAGCCCGGATCTCAAAGAGACAGGGCTGATCTTCCAGGCCAAGCACAACCGCTTCGTCGCCTACCGGCAGCCGGAATAAACTCGAGCCTTTGACGGTGCTGAAGAGGCGGCCATGATGGATCATCACGACCGCACCGTTCTCGACGCCTCGGCGGCTGTTCTATTGCTTTGCGACAGATTGAGTGGCGACTGCAACACGCCCAGCCCGAAAACCTGCAGAATCATGACGCGACTGTTATCTAAGGCGGCGGTCATGCTTTCGTCATTTCCGAGGAGTTGTTAGCATCGGACGACTCCCACACCAAGCGCCCTGCCGGGCAGACAAGGAAAACTCCATGGCTACGACCGCAGCATTGGTCTGGTATCTGGTAATCGCCGGTCCGCAGGGCGGCATGGTCGTGCTGCCCAGCACCTTCGACAAGCGCGAACAATGTACCGCCGCCATCACCGAGTATCAGAAGCAGCCGACACCCGCCGGCTGGTCCGTGCAGTGCGTGCCGAGCGCCTCGCCCTTCACCGACGAAGGCGACGCCGAAGAGCCGGCAGCTCAGTAAGCATAGGTATCACAAGGCCCGCTGCCATTGCCGCGGGCCTTGTGATTCATCACCGCGCGCTCACCGTCAGTTCCGGCTTCTGGTTGATGGTCTGGAACACCACGCAATAGCGCTCGGTCAGCTTCAGCAGCGAATCAATGCGCTCCTGCGGTTCCGGCGTGTCGAGACTGAAATTGAGCCGGATGGCGCGAAAGCCTACCGGCGCGTCCTTGGCGACGCCGAGTGTGCCGCGAAAATCAAGGTCGCCTTCGGCTTCAACGGTCGCGGCGCCGAGCTTGAACTCGAGCGCCGTGGCCACCGCCTTCAGCGTCACCCCGGCGCACGCCACCAGCGCCTCGAGCAGCATGTCGCCGGAGCACAGTTCGAGCCCCGAGCCGCCTGTTGCGGGATGAAGGCCGGCGATTGCCAACGCCCTGCCCGTCTCCACCTTGCAGGCCACCGACTGTTCGTCGATCGAGCCCTTTGCCCTCAGCGTGATCAGTGCTTGCGCGGCGTCGTCGCGGTAGGCCTGCTTCAGCGGCGCCTGCATGGCCTTGAGCTCGGTTGCGTCCATTTTCGTTCCTTCCGAACGGCTTTCTGCCTTGATAGCACGGCCGGGCAAGACGTGTGAGCAAATCCGAGCAGGACGTCCCAAGCTATCAGGAACTGGTGTCGGCGGGACAGCAGGAGGCTCGCCGTCCTGTATTCCCTTTGACTTCATTCGCCTCGGCCATACCTATGCGGGTGTCGTTCCCGCGGAGGCCTCATGCGTTCCAAGCTGAAACTCGTCCCCCTTGTCCTCTTCATGCTTGCCGGCTTCGCGCAGCCTGTTCTGGCTGAAACGCCAGAGCGGCCGGCGCCCGCAGGCGGCGTGCTGTCGCTGCTGCCGCCGCCCGCGATCACCGACCATTCGATCAGCATTGGCGGGCGCAGCCTGCAGTACCAGGCAAAGGCCGGCACGCTCCCGCTGCTCTCCGGCAAGGGCGAGGTCACAGCGGAAATCTTCTATGTTGCCTATACGCTGAAACCGCGGGAGAGCGTCGCGACGGAAGCACCGCGGCCGATCACCTTCGTGTTCAACGGCGGCCCGGGCGCCGCATCAGCCTATCTGCATCTCGGCGCGCTCGGACCGCGCATCGTGGCGACCGGAGCCGACGGGGAATTCCTTCCTTCGCCGCAAAAGCTCGTCGATAATTCCGACAGCTGGCTCGACATGACCGACCTCGTCTTCGTCGACCCGGTGGGAACCGGCTACAGTCGCGAGGCTCCTGGCCAGGACACGCACGACTTCTGGGGCGTCAGCCAGGACGCCAGTTCGATCGGTGCCTTTATCCGGCTCTATCTCGCCCAAAGCGGCCGCACGGGATCCCCGCTGTTCCTCGCCGGTGAGAGCTATGGCGGGTTCCGGGCGGCACTGCTTGCCAGGACGCTGCAGGAAGATATCGGCATCAGCCCGAGCGGCGTCGTGCTGATCTCACCGGCGCTGGAATTCACCCTGGTGCAGCCCGACGAATTCGAGCCGCTGCATTGGGCTCTCGAACTACCCTCGCTCGCGGCGGTCCGCTTGCGCAGTGAAGGTGTCAACGGCGATACACTGCGGAAAAAGCTCGCCGAGGTCGAGCATTATGCACTTGGCGAGTACCTCACCGCGCTCACCAGCGGGCTGGAGCAAGGCGGGCGGCTGGCGAGCGATCGCGTGGCCGAGATCACCGGCCTGCCACCCGACCTCGTTCACCGCAACTTCGCCCGCGTCCCGACCTCGCTCTTCGCAAGGGAGTTTGCCCGTGCCACGGGCAAGGTGCTCAGCCCCTATGACGGCATGATCGCGACGGCGGACATCGCTCCCCAGAGCGCCCGCATCGCCGGTCCCGATCCGGTGCTGGACCGCAGTGTGCCGGCGCTGACCTCGGCCTTTGTCGGTTACGCGCGCGACGAACTGAACTTTCGCACCGATGTCAGCTACCGCTTGCTGAACGGTGATATCAGCCACAACTGGGACTATGGCACGAGCACCTCGCGCCAGGGCTATGCCGGTGTGATGGACGATTTGCAGCGAGCGCGCTCTCTGAATCCCGCGCTGGGCGTCGTCATCGTCAATGGCTACACCGATCTCGTCACTCCTTATCTGGCGTCACGTTATCTGGTCGGCCAGATCCCGTCGCTCGCCGGCGCCAGGCCGATCCGCCTCGACGTCGTTGAAGGTGGGCACATGATGTATCTCAAGCCGGACGGCCGGCGCGCGCTGAAAGAGGCCGCTTCGGAACTTTACCAGGCGACGCAGTAAACGACTGAGACATCGAACTTACGGGCAACCAAGGCCCGGCACCAATGGTGCTCGCCCCAGCCAAACGCAGGCCAGTTGCTAGCGCAGTGATCAAGGTATCCCAAATGGGACATTGACGGACAAGGCCCTAAAACCATCTGATCCGGAAAAAGTTTCGTCGTCCCATTTTCCGGTAGTCCCACAATGTCACATACGCTCTCGACCACACCGAGACAGGATGGTTTTCGCGCCCCTGGCGAATTCGAACCCAAATCAGGCTGTTGGCTGATCTGGCCAGAACGGCAGGACACATGGCGTCTGGGTGCCAAGCCCGCGCAGAAGCTGTTCGCCAATGTCGCGGCGGCGATCGCACAAAGCGAGCCGGTGACCGTGGCGGCATCCAGCCGCCAGTGGCGGAATGCCAGAGCGCGATTGCCTGCCGACGTGCGCGTCGTGGAAATGTCCACCAACGATTCCTGGCTACGCGACAGCGGCCCCAATTTCGTCGTCAATGATCGAGGCAGCGTTCGCGGCGTCGATTGGGTCTTCAACGCCTATGGCGGTTTCGACGGCGGGCTCTACTCGCCATGGGACCTGGACGACCTCGCGGCGCAAAAGGTCCTCGAGGTTGAGAGGATGGACCGCTACCGCGCGCCGCTGGTCGCGGAGGGCGGCGGACTGCAATGCGATGGCAAGGGAACGCTCATCACGACCGAGCAGTGCCTGCTCAATCGCAATCGTAATGCCCATTTCGGCAAGGCGAAGGTGGAACAGCAGCTTGGCGACTATCTCGGTGTCGACAAAATCATCTGGCTGCCGCGCGGTTTTGCCTTCGACGAGACGGATGGCCATGTCGACGACCTCTGCTGCTTCGTGCGCCCTGGCGTGGTCGCGCTAAGCTGGACCGAAGACCGGGACGACCCGCAATATGAGATCGTGCGCGAAGCCGAGGAGGTGCTGTGTTCGGCCCGTGATGCGCGTGGCCGTGGTCTTGAGGTTCATCGGCTTCCTCACCCCCTACCGATCGAAATGACGATGGAGGAGAGCGAGAGCGTGGACCGGGTCGATTCGACCTGGGCACGGCCGGCCGGCAACCGGATCGCGGCGAGTTACATCAACTATTATCCAGGCAACAGCGTTGTGGTCGTGCCTGAGTTCGGCTGCGATCTCGATCGCAAGGCAAAGCAACAACTGGCCACGCTGTTTCCCGACCACAAGGTGGTCGGCATCGAGAACTCCCGCGAAATCCTGCTCGGCGGCGGCAACGTCGCCTGTATCACCTTACCGGTTTACGCGCCGCAACGGCGTTGAGCGGCAAGCGTGCCGAAGTGAAATCAGAACGGTGCGCCGCATCGGCCCGCCAGGCAAAAGGAGATACTCATGCGCGCTCTGCTCTTCCCAATCCTGACCGCCGCGCTTGCCTGCGGCATCAGCTTCGGCGTCGCCCGGGCGGACGATGAGAAGGTGGTCAACGTCTACAACTGGTCCGACTATATCGCGCCGGACACGGCTGAGAAATTCGAGAAGGAGACAGGTATCAAGGTCCGCTACGATGTCTATGACGGCAATGAGGTCCTTGAAACGAAACTGCTCACCGGCGGCTCAGGATATGACGTGGTCTATCCCTCGGCCTTTCCATTCCTGAAGAATCAGGTGAAGGCTGGCGTTTTCCTGCAGCTCGATAGATCGAAGCTTTCAAACCACTCGAAGATCGATCCGCAAGCCTTGTCGCTGATCGCGGGCGCGGATCCGCAGAATCTGCACGCCGTGCCTTACATGGCCGTCACGGATGGCATCGGCTACAATGTTGCTGCCATCAAGCAACGGATGCCGGACGCGCCGACAGGTTCCTTCGCCATGGTCTTCGACGCCGACGTCGTCAAGAAATTCTCCGATTGCGGCGTCGCCATGATCGATGCCCCGGCGGAGATCATTCCGATGGCTATGAACTACCTGCACATCGACCCCAGGTCGACCAGTCCGGACGACCTCGCCAAGGTCGAAGAGCTGACGGGCAAGGTGCGGCCCTATATCCGTTACTTCCACTCGTCGAAATACATCAACGATCTGGCGAATGGCGACATCTGTGTCGTGCTGGGCTGGTCGGGCGACATATTGCAGGCCAAGACCCGTGCGGCGGAATCCGCCAAGAAGCTGGAAATTGCTTATTCCATTCCCAGGGAAGGCACGCTGATAAACTTCGACACGATGGCGGTGCCAAAGGATGCGCCACATCCGGAGAATGCCGAGGCCTGGATCGATTTCAATTTGCGGCCCGATATCGCAGCGGCCAATTCCAGTTATGTTTCCTACGCCAATGCGATTCCGGAATCCCTGCCGCTGATGGATCAGGCTGTAGCCAAGGATCCCGGCGTTTTCCCGCCCGATGACGTAAAAGCCAAGCTGTTCGTGGTCGAGAACAACGACGCAAAGTTGCTGCGACTGCAGAACCGCATGTGGACACGCGTCGTGACGGGGCAGTGAAGCTGGCGAACGAAACCGTCAGTCGCGCGGGGCCTCCCAGCCGGCGGCCAGCAACTCGACCTGGGAGTGCACACCGAGCTTGCGGTAGATCTGTTTGATGTGGTTGCGCACGGTGCCGGGTGAAATCGACAGGTTTCGCGAAATCGTCTTGGCGCTGCCGCCCTCGATCAGGAGCCGTGCGATCTGCCTTTCCCGGGCGCTGAGGTGTGACCCTGCGGCTTCGATTGCGGCCCCCTTGTCCCGAAGACGGCACAAATGAAGCAGCCTTTGCAGAATAAGCTTTGTGGCGCTGCTCGCCGCGCCGGCCACCGCCAGATCATGCTCGCCAAAACGCGGCGCGCCATCGCGGCGCAGAAAGGTCACATAGCCGGCGGTCAGTCCGTCGAGGTTGAACACGCCGGTTATTTCATCGAAGCTGCCGGACGGCCCGTAGAATTCGCGATAATACGGCGTGCGCTGGAAATCGCCGTGGCTGAGAGCCGACAACGGCAGCAGGAAATCCTGTCTGGTGCTGGCGAACCTCTGGAAGAAGGGATCCTGGCGATAGATGCGCGCATCATAGTCGCGGTTCCAGTGATCGGGTCCGGCCTCGTCGATTGTCAGGGACGTTATGTCGCGACGATAGAAACCGACATAGGCGCGATCCGAGCCAAGCAGCATGCTTGCCGCCGCGCTGAAGCGGGCCGACAAGTCTTCGGGCGTTGCCGCCAGGGCCGCGGCGACCACGCCACCGCTCCAGCGTCCAAGCCGGTCGAGAGAAAAATTCGACTGCATGCGCGCCCAGACTAACGCAAGCCCCGCCAACTTCAAGCTGGCGGGGAATCACGACGCCACCGGCGAAATCAGTCCTGCGGCCGCCTCCGCAGATCGTCGCCCCATCGACTGGTTGGAATCACGCCTGGGCTTGCGATCTCACATGGGCGATGTAGCCGCGCACGTCGCCGGCCGGGCCGGCATAGGCCTTGCCGAGCTTCTTCTCCATTGCCGCCATGTATTCCTTCGCCCATTTGGGCAGGGCGTAGTCGATGACGGCGAGGAACTCGAGGGTCGCCGCAAGGCGGATGTCGGCGATCGACGGGCTCTTGCCGCCGATGAACGGCTTGCCGTCGCGGAAGAAGGAGTGGAAGACCTCGAGCGGTTCGGCAATGGCGGCGACCGCGGCCTTCTGCGCCTCCGATTTCCTGTCCGGGTGGGCGTCGCTGTGCCCGACCTCGCCGGCATATTGCGGGAAGCCGAGCGCCGGATAGGTGGCGCGCGCCACATAGGGATAGAGCGTGCCGATCAGATAGAACATGGCGCTGTCTATCATCGCCCGCTTGGCTGGCGCCTTGGGGTAGAATTTCTCCAGTCCATGTTTGTTGGAAAGATATTGCATGATGGCGCAGCTCTCCCAAAGCACGCCGCGCGGCAGGCCCTTCTCCTCGATCATCGGCGTCAGATGGGCCGGATTGCGCGCCATGTATTCCGGCGAGCGCGTCTGCCCCCACGCATCGGCCTCCGCATGGTCGAGCCCGGCAGCACGGGCAAAGACGCGAACGGTCATGTTGTTGACGCTCGGCTTCAGCATGCTGATTGTCAGTGTTGGTTTCTTTGCCGGTTTCGCCTTGGCCTTGGCCGTGGCCTTGCCGGCGGTTGCCTTTGACACCGTCTTGGCCGCGGGTTTGGCCGCAGCTTTTGCTGCAGGCTTCGCTGCGGCTTTTGACGCTGGTTTGGCCGCCGGTTTCCTTGCGCTCTTCGTCACTGTCTTTGCCACGTATTCCTCCCTTGCCTGTTCAGCCTTCAATATGGATTTTTGGGTGCCCGGTCGGCCGACAATGTCGCGCGCGCGCGTTCCACCAGCGCCTGGATGGCGTCAGCCAGGTGCACTTCGGCGATGTTGTAGTCGCCACGCGCGACACGAAGCCTATGCGCCTCCATCAGCACGTCGGCATGGGTGAAGCCGGCAGGCGGCTCGAAACGGTAGGAGGCAAGCTCGATCAGCAGGCCGAGCGGATCCTCGAAATAGATCGAATCCATGAAGCCGCGATCCTTGACGCCGCTGTGCTTGATGGCGCGCTCGTCGAGCCGGGCGACCGCCTGCAGGAAGGTGACGCGCGACACCGCAAAGGCGATGTGATGAACGCAGCCCGGATCGGTCGGCGTGCGGCGCTTCACAGCCGTCCGGGTCTCGTCGGTGAAGATGGTGATCAGCCGGCCGTCGCCCGGATCGAAATACAGATGGCTTTCGGTCGGCTTGTCGAGGTTGGGCTGCTCGAAGATGAAAGGCATGCCCAGCACACCTTCCCAGAAATCGATCGAGGTCTGGCGGCCGGCACCGACCAGCGTGATGTGATGGACGCCTTGCGACTGCAGTTTCTGCATCGGCCCTCTCCCCAAAATCCGCTCTGTCAGAGGCGGCCCGTCAGGCCGGACCTGCACATGCTACATCCAGCATGGGCTGAGCGCCAATTCCCTGTCCGTTCCCCGGCGTTCTGCGCGCCTGCCCTTCGGCCCCCGCTTTATGAGACGATGCTAAACCAATCAGCCGAGCCGCGCCAGAACCGGCATCCGGGACAGGCTGTATTTAGCGCTGCCCTCCCCTGCCCCAAACGCAAGCCCTGCGCTGGAGCAGCGCCGTGCGGATTTCGCCAGTATAGTTGGCAGGTGCGGGGCCGACAGGGGCTGGAGCCGCCTTCACTCAAGCAGGCTCACGCCTTATGGCCGATATCGCCATTCTCGATACACGCGAAAGGGTTCTCGCCGGCATCTTTTTGACCGGCGCCGCCTACTTGCTGTTTTCGACGCAGGATGCCTCGATCAAGCTGCTGGTTACCAGCATGACTGTCTGGCAGATCCTATTCTTCCGCAGCATCACCATTCTCGGCGCCTGCGCGGCCATAGGCGGGCGGCAGTTGTTCGCCGATACGGTGCGATCGCCGATCGTGCGGCGGATGCTGGTTCGCAGTGCCTTCACGCTTGCCGCATGGCTTTGTTATTACAATGCGGCCCGCAGCCTGCAACTCGCCGAACTGACCACCGTCTATTACGCGGCCCCGATCATCGTCACCGTGCTTTCGGTGGTCCTGCTCGGCGAAAAGGTGCCTGTCCTGCGCTGGCTGGCGGTTCTGATCGGCTTTGCCGGTGTCTTTGTCGCCTGCGATCCCGCCCATCTCGGCCTTTCGGTACCCGTGTTGCTGGTGCTGACGGCTGCCTGCCTGTGGGGCATCGCCATCGTGCTCCTGCGCAAGACGGCACTTGCCGAGCGCTCGATGATCCAGCTCCTCCTCAACAATTTCTATTTCCTGGTGTTTTCGGCGGTGCCGGCGTTGTTGTGGTGGCATACGCCGGACCCGGCGCAATTGCTGCTTCTTGCCAGCGTCGCTGCACTCGGCGGCCTGGCGCAATATCTTCTCTTCGAAGGCATGAAGCGCTCGCCGGCATCGATCCTGGCGACACTCGAATACACCTCACTGTTGTGGGCGTTCGCGCTCGGCTTCGCGATCTGGGGCGACGTGCCACGCCGCGAGGTTTTTCTGGGTGCTGCCCTTATCGTCGCCGCCGGCCTGCTGATCGTCGGCGGCGAGCATTTCCGCAAGCGGCTGTGATATTCATTATTGCTGACGCTACGATGTCAGGGGGAGTGGCGTAGTCTTGCGGTATGACTGATGTGACAGCCACCACCGACATTGTCGCCGAGCGCACGCTGGGCGTCATTCTCGTGTCATCCTCGGCGGCTGTATTCGGGCTGACCGGTGTGCTGACCAAGTCGATCCATGCCGATCCGCTGACGATCACCTGCTGGCGCGGCTTTGTCGGCGCGATTCTGATCAGTCTCTACGTGCTGTGGCGCCGCCACCGTGCCGGCAATCGTGAGCCGCTGCGGCTCGGCTGGCGCGGCTGGCTGCTGGCGGTGGAAGGCGCGCTGGCCAGCATCGCCTTCATTTCGGCATTCAAGTTCACTTTCGTCGCCAATGTCGCGGTGATCTACGCGACGTCGCCCTTCATTGCCGCCGTGCTGGCCTGGATGCTGGTGCGCGAGCCTTTCCGCCTGCAGACGATGGTGGCCGCGGCCGTGTCGCTGTGCGGGGTTGCCATCATGGTCTGGTCGGGTTTCGGCACCGGCAACCTGTTCGGCGATGGGCTGGCGCTGCTGATGACGGCCGGCAGCGCGCTTTACATGATCATGGTGCGCGCGTTCCGCGACACGCCCGTGGTGTGGGCCGGCGCGGTTTCGGCCTTCCTGTTGTTCATACTTGGCTGGTTCGTTACCGATCCCCTGGCGGTCTCAGCAAGGGACGCGGTTCTGCTTGCCGCATTCGGCGCGTCCTTCGCGCTGGCTTCCGTCCTGTGGACGGAAGGCTCGCGGCTTATCCCGGCGCCTGAATCCGGCCTGCTCGGCTCGGCGGAAGTGCCGTTCGCGATCTTGTTTGCATTTCTGTTCCTGGCCGAAATACCGCCGGTGGCCAGCATGGTCGGCGGCGCGATCGTGCTCTGCGCGGTCTTTGCCCACGCCGGCCGCGACTGGCTGATGGCACGCTCCGGGCAAGCGTCGTCAAATATTTCTTAAAAAATTTCGGAAGTCACGGAACCATTACCGTGCTCGGACATTGTTGCTGCGACGGGCCACCCCCCAAGTC
>NZ_VFVQ01000025.1:0-79590 GCF_006442195.1 Mesorhizobium sp. B2-3-13 | reverse complement strand
AGATCGAGGTGGTCGAACTGACTGGCCCTGAACTGGTCACCACGGCCCGGATCGGCGCGCAGCGGCTGACGGCTTGCTTGCCGCCGCGAGCCCAGCTCGCCAAGGGCGAAAAGCGCAACCTCACCTTCGACGAGGCCGCGCTTCGCTTGTTCGACCCCTCGACAGGCAAGGCCTTGCCGGCGATTTGAAATCACAGCGTCGTCCTGCACCCGCGCAGGCAGGCCTATTTGGCGATCTCGAGAAGTGACGATACCAAGAGTTGGCGCTCGTCCTTCGACAGCACGTCGGAATCGAACAGGTTCATGCTGCGCAGTCCTTCGATGGCGAGATAGCAGACCAGCAGCGATCTGAGGTCCGGCGCCTCGCCCTTCAGGCGCTCGAAAAGCTGCCGCTTGAATGTCTTTATCGGCGTCATGAAATCGGGATCCTCGGCGATCGCCGAAAAAATCCAGGATGCCGACGGCTGCTTTTCCTCGCAATCCTCGGCTGACAGTCTGATATAGACGGCGAGGGGATTTTTGCCGTTGTCGTTGCTGTTCGCGGTTTCCAGCGCTTGCTCGAAATCGCGCAGATAGTCTTCGACGAGGCCCTGCATCAATTTGGCCTTGGTCGGGAAATTGTAGAGCAGCCCCCCCTTCGACACGCCGGCGCGGCTGGCGACGGCATCGAGCGACAGGCTACCGGGCCCGGATTCCCGGGCAACATCAGCCGCCGCGGCGAGAATCTTCTCGCGCGAGTTCGGTCTTTGGGCTCTCATGGTGCCTCCCATCGCAAGCTTAGGCCCAATTGACAAGACCGTCCAGACGGTACAGTAAGACCGCCACCATTTGAAATCGGGACCCGCGGTCGGTATGTGTCCCGATGTCCGTGCTTCGCGCCGGATTTTCGACTGAGGGGACTTCCTTGTTCAAGCGCATACTCCGTGTCTTTATCATTATTGTGGTTCTTGCCGTGCTCGTCATTGTGGTCGGCGGCATCGTCGGCTTCAACTTCCTGCGCGACAACGGCATCAAGCAGTATTTCGCCACCATGAAGCCGCCGGCGGCGACCGTGTCGACGACCATCGTCAAGCCGTCGAGCTGGACGCCGGGCGTCGAGGCGATCGGTACGGTGCGGGCCGTGCGCGGTGTCGACCTGACCGTCGAGACCGCCGGCATCGTCAAGCAAATCCCTTTCCATGCCAACCAGAAGGTGGCGGCCAATGCGGTGCTGCTGCAACTCGACGACGCCGTCGAGCGCGCCGATCTTGATGCGCAGAAGGCGCAGGCGGCGCTCGATCAGACCACGCTGACCCGCGCCATCGAACTGACAAAGCGTGGTGTCGGCTCCGACTCGACGCTGGACACCGCGCGTGCGGCGGCGTCCGCTTCGGCATCCCAGGTCACCAGGCTGCAGGCCGTGCTCGACCAGAAGCAGCTTACCGCGCCTTTCAACGGCACCGTCGGCATCCCGAAGATCGATCTCGGCCAGTACCTGTCACCTGGCACCTCGGTGGTGACGCTCCAGGATCTCGACACGATGCGGGTCGACTTTTCAGTGCCCGAACAGCAACTGCCGCTGCTCAAGATCGGCCAGACCGTTCGGCTCGGCCTTGGTGGCGACGACAAGCCATTTGCCGGCGCCATTCGGGGCATCGACCCCAAGATCGACCCCTCCAGCCGGCTGGTGAACATCCGGGCGGAAGTCGCCAATCCCGAAGGGAAGTTGACCCCAGGCCAGTTCGTGCAGGTGCGCGTCGAACTGCCCGCGGAGCAGAACGTGCTCTCCCTGCCGCAGACGGCGCTGACCACCAGCCTCTATGGCGACTACATATTCGTGGTGCAACCGGCGAAACCCGCCGGGGCGCCCCCGGCGCAGCCGGCCAAGCCGGGCGAAAAGCCAGCCGCTGCGGCCACCGACAAGCAGGCGGACACCAAGCCTGCGGACGCAATGAAGCCGGCGGCCGATGCCACCAAGCCGGCGGACGCCAAGCCCGCGGACAAGGCCGCTTCCGATGCCGCCAAGCCAGCAGCGGCCGATCCGGCCAAGCCGGCGGCCGAAGGTGAGAAGCCCACGCTGGTGCTGTCGCAGGTCTTCGTCAAGCCCGGCCGCCGCAATCAAGGCATGGTCGAGATCGTCGAAGGGCTCAAGGCCGGCGACGAGGTCGTCACCGCGGGTCAGAACCGCCTCTTCAACGGCATGACCGTCAACGTCGACAACACCATCGACCCGACCAAATCGGCAAACAAGCAGGCCGACCAGCAATGAGCTTTTCCGATCTCTTCATCCGCCGGCCGGTCCTTTCGACCGTCCTTGCCTGCATGATCCTGCTGCTCGGTTTCCAGGGCATCTTCAACCTGTCTATCCGGCAGTATCCGAAGGTCGACGAAACCGCGATCACCATCACGACGGCCTATCCGGGCGCCAGCGCCGACCTGATCCAGGGCTTCATTTCAGCCCCGATCGCGCGCGCCGTCGCCTCGACCGAGAACATTGACTACGTCACCTCGTCCAGCCGGCCGTCCTCCAGCACCGTGACGGTGCAGATGAAGCTCGGTTCCAATCCCGACGTGGCGCTGACCGAAGTGCTGTCCAAGGTCCAGGGCGTGCGCGGCACCTTGCCGGACGCCTCCAAGGACCCGGTCATCGTCAAGGGTACGGGTCAGCAGTTCGCGATGATGTACATCTCGATGCAGAATCCGAACATGACCAAGGAGCAGCTGACGGAGTATATCGAGCGCGTCATCAGGCCCCGCATGTCGACGGTCGAAGGCGTCGCCGACGTGCAGATCTTCGGCGCCCAGGAATATTCGATGCGCGTCTGGATCGACCCGGTCAGGCTTGCAGCGCGCGGCGTGACGGCGGCAGAAGTGCTGACGGCGATCAACAATTCCAACTTCCTGTCGGCGCCCGGCAACACCCAGAACGAATATGTCGTCTCGTCGATCACCGTGCGCTCGACGCTGCAGACACCGCAGGCCTTCGCCGAGTTGCCATTGCGCTCGACCGACGGCAATGTCGTGCGCCTGCGCGACGTGGCCCGTGTCGAACTCGGCGCCGAGAACACCGACACCAGGGTCTCCTTCAACGGCAAGCCCGGGACCTTCCTCGCCATCTTCCCGACCCCGGCAGCCAATCCGCTGACCACCGCGGCAGCGCTCACCAAGCTCGTCCCGCAGATCCAGGAGACGCTGCCCAAAGGCATGACGATCGAGGTCGTCTACGACGCGACCGGACAGATCAGCGCCTCGATCGAAGAAGTGTTCAAGACCATCGGCGAGGCGGTCGCCATCGTCGTCGTCGTCATCCTCCTGTTCCTCGGTTCGTTCCGCTCGGTGATGATGCCGATCATCACCATTCCGCTGTCGTTGATCGGCGTCTGCTTCCTTTTGTTCGCGGTGGGCTATTCGATCAACCTTCTGTCGCTGCTGGCCATGGTGCTGGCGATCGGCCTTGTCGTCGACGACGCCATCGTGGTGGTGGAAAACATCCATCGCCACATGGAAGAAGACCACATGCCGCCCATGCAGGCGGCCTTCAGCGGCATGCGTGAGATCGCGTCGGCCATCGTCGCCATGACGATGACGCTGGCCGCCGTGTTCGCGCCGCTGGCCTTCACCGGCGGCCTGACCGGCGCCCTGTTCCGCGAATTCGCGGTGACGCTCGCCGGATCAGTGGTGCTGTCTGGCGTCATTGCCATCACCATCACGCCGATGATGTCGGCGCGTCTCCTGAAGCCCGGCAATGCCGGCCGTTTCCAGCGTATCGTCGACGGCACCTTCTCGCGCGTCGAGCACGTCTATGAGCGCGCCGTCACCGGCTCTTTGAACTATCGCCCGCTGACGCTGCTCATCGTGCTGGCGCTTGTCGGCGTGACCGGCTTCATGTTCACCAAAACCTCGACGGAACTGGCGCCGGAAGAAGACCAGGGCTTCCTGCTCTCGCTGGTGACGGGGCCGCGCTATGCGACCTCCAATTACACCGAAACCTACGTCAACCAGATCCTGGGCCTGGTCAAGGATATTCCCGAAACCCGGGCGCAGTTCTCGGCCGTCGCGTTCGGCGGCACGACCAACAGCGCCTTCGTCGGTTTTGCCTTCAAGGATTGGGCGGAGCGGAAGCGCAATTCGAAGGAGCTGCAGGCCGACATCACGGCTCGTATTGCCAAGGTGGCGGGTGTCCAGGCGTTTGTCTTCGCACCGCCGACGCTGCCGGGCTCCGGCGGCGGCTTGCCGATATCCATGGTGGTGCGCTCGACCGGGGATTCCGCTCAGGTCTACGAGGAAGCCGAGAAGATCAAGAACAAGGCGCAGGCGTCGGGCCGCTTCATCGTCGTGCAGAATTCGATGGCCTATGACGCACCGCAGGTGACGGTGACCATCGACCGCGACCGCGCGGCCGCGCTCAACCTGCCGATCGCCGATATCGGCCGGACGCTGACGCTGCTGGTCGGCGGCGCCGAAGTGGCGCAGTTCGACCGCGACTCCAACAGCTATGACATCATCCCGCAGGTGCCGCAGGAATTCCGCGACAACCCCGAAAAGCTCGGCGAGTACTTCGTGCGCAGTGTGACGGGCGAGATGGTGCCGCTATCAGCCGTGGTGAAGATTTCGAACAATGCGTCGCCAGCGGCAATCGAGCAGTTCAACCAGCTGAATTCATCGACGATCTCGGCGCTGCCGCTGCCCGGCGTTACCACCGGCGATGGTTTGAAAGTCCTCGAGGACATTGCCAGGGAGAGCCTGCCCGACACCTTCTTCATCGACTATTCCGGCCAATCCCGGCAGGAGAAGGAACAGGGCAACACGATCCTGATCGCTTTCGGTGCGGCCGTCATCGTCATCTACCTGGTGCTGGCGGCGCAGTTTGAAAGCTTCCGCGATCCGCTGATCATCATGATGGCGGTGCCATTGTCGATCTTCGGCGCGATCGTGCCGCTCAATCTGGGCCTCGGCACGCTCAACATCTATACGCAGGTCGGCCTGATCACGCTGATCGGCCTGATCACCAAGCACGGCATTCTGCTGGTCGAATTCGCCAACCAGCAGCGCGAACTGCATGGCATGAGGCGGCGTGACGCCATCATCGCCTCGGCCAAGGTGCGCCTGCGGCCGATCCTGATGACGACGGCCGCGATGGCGCTGGGCGTGGTGCCGCTGATCGTTTCCAGCGGCGCCGGCGCCGCGGCCCGCTATTCGATGGGCCTGGTCATCTTCACCGGCATCCTGGTCGGCACCATGTTCACGCTGTTCGTCGTGCCTATGTTCTACACGTTCATCGCCAGCAAGGACCTGCCGCATCTGGCGGAAAAGCCGGATCCAAAGCTGATGCCGGCGCTGCCGAGCTGAGGCACAAGGCGCAAGAAACAAAAAGAGGCCGGGATTTCTCCGGCCTCTTTTTTGGGGGTCGCTCCAGCAACTCCGGCACATGGCCGAATGCGGCAATCTGCCTGCTACTTGACGATGACGATGCTGGTGTTGGCCGGGCCGAAGGTCTCGACGAGCTGGTAGAAATCGGCGGCATTGTCCGGGTGCAGCCGCACGCAGCCATGCGAGGCCGGCTGGCCGAGGCGCTTGATGGCATAGGTGGCGTGAACCGCATAGCCGCCGCTGAAAAAGACCGAATGCGGCATCGGCGCGTTGTCGTACTTTTTCGAATACCACATCTCATGCATGCGCGTCGGCTTGAACGAACCGGTCGGCGTGACATGCGCCCTGTCGCCGGTGGAAACCTTCCAGGCGAAAGTCGGCCGGCCGTCGACCGAGACTTCCATGACTTGCTGCGACAGCGAAACGCGCGCCACGATGCTGTTGGCGGCATGGGCGGCGTTGGCGCCGAATAGAAGCGCGCTGCCCACGAGCGCCGCGAAGGTGATGTTGATGAGCTTTGCGGAAATAGTGGTGTGCATGATGTCCCCTCTCTGCCGGCCCGGCCGGCTCCAATTCGATGAGCGGCTTATCCCTGCGGCATGTTTCGGAGAGATTTCGCGAAATGCTCGTTTGTGTTTCGAAACTGTTTCCTCTGGTTAACAGGCCAAACCCCGCATTCTCGGCACTGCCCGCCCCCAAACGCGGGATCAAGAATGAAGTACATAGGTATTCATCCCGAAACGAAAGTTCGAACGATCCATATGAAAGAGATCAGGTCGATTTCGAAACCAAACTGCAACAAATCGCGGATTTTGGCGGCATGATGCGGATACGGACCGGAGGCAAAAGTTGACGTAACGAAAGCAGACGGCAACGACCATGGGAACGAAAACGAACACGCGGTCCTGGCTCTTCAGGATCAGCATCGCGGCGGCGGCCATCGGCGGCATCGGCACCATTGCCGGCGGCCCCGTGGCAAAGCTGGCGACGATGAGTTCGAGTGAGATTTCGACCCTGCACGTCGCCCTGTTTTGCGCCACGGTCTGGATCGTTTCCAGCCTGCGCATCGCCCGGTTGAAGGCCCTCTGGCGGGTTGGCCTTCGGCTGCTGGCATTGCGCGGCCCCTCCGGCAACTTGCTGCCGAGAGGACCGAAGGCCCGCGCCGCGACGGGGGGCTCCGTGGGCGGCGCGGGCACTTCGGGAGTTTCCTGAAGCGACCCGCGATACAGTCATCTTTTTGGGGAATTCCGATATGAAAACAAAATTCGCGGCTTCGGTGCTTTCCGCACTGCTCTATGCGCAGGGCCTGCTCGGCTTTGCCGCTCTCGCCAGTGTGCTCTTCAAGGAGCGCGCTCATGCAAGCGAGTTCGCCGCCGGCGGCGACATGGCCTCGGGCCCGTCATTGCTGGTGGTGCGCTGAACCTCGCGGGCATCGGCGCGGAAATGGAAAGTCCGATGCTCATCCGGGGAGCCAGCTGGAAAAGCCAGCCGTCAGTCGGCGAACTGCCGTGGCGGATCGAACCTGTAGCCGGCGCCGCGTATGGTGGTGATGGTCTCGGTGTCGAGCTTGCGGCGCAGCCGCACGATACGCGAGTCGATCGAGCGATCGAAAGCGTCGGCATTCTCGGCCGGTGCGGCGGCGATAATGTCGTCACGCGTCAGCACCTTGCGCGGGCTCGCCAGGAACAGCCTGAGCAGCGCCACCTGGCCGGGCGAGAGCTGCTCCTGCGTACCGGAGCGATGCATGACGATCGCCGATCTCAGATCGACGGTCGCGTTCTCCAGCACGATCAGTTCCTGGGTGCCCCTGCCGCGCCGCGAAAGCAGGCCGCCGACACGCGCGGCGAGTTCCCTGACATTGAGCGGACTTTCGACGACGTCGGCGGCGCCAAGCTCGAGCGCCAGCACCTTGTCGAGGAGATCGGCCGGCCGGCATATCAGGATGAAATCCGGTCCATGCTCGCCGCCCCCACTTTGGCCGCCATAACGCCTGAGCAGATCTCGCCCTTCCGCCTGGCTAACGCTGTCCCCGACGACGACGACATCGATGCCTCTGCCCGCCAGCAGCGATTCCGCCTCCCAGGGCTGCCGCGCCTGGCGCACGTCATGGCCGCGCCGCTCAAGATGGTCGGCAAGCTCGGTCGCCACGACGTCGGCAACGGAAACAAGCGCGATGACGGCTCGTGCGGCCATGTTTTCCAACCGTTCCCTGGCAACCGGATATGAGTACTGGACATCATGTTTATACCCAATCTACTTTCCACTGAAAGTGGGAGCGAGAGCATCGTGCGGGCAAGAATTGTCATCGTCGAGGACGAGCCCGACCTGAGGGACGCGGTCGCCGAATATCTCGGCGCCGCCGGCTATGATGTGGCGACCGCGGAAACCGCGGCCGCCGCGCGCAGCCTGATCGAGACACAGCCCTTCCATCTGGCCATCCTCGACATCGCCATGCCGGGCGAGGATGGCCTGTCGCTCGGCCGCTGGCTGCGCTCGAAAATGCCCATCGGCATCATCTATGCGACCGCCGCGGGCACCGCGCTCGACCGCATCGTCGGGCTGGAACTCGGCGCCGACGACTATATCGTCAAGCCATATGAACTGCGCGAAGTGCTGGCCAGGGTGCGCAGCGTGCTGCGCCGTGTCCCGCAGCCGACGGAGCCGCAGGACAGGAAAGCCAGGACCGACCGCCGTTCCGTGGCTTTCGGCCCCTTCCAGGCGGATCTCGACGGCAGGCTGGTCACCGGCGCCAATGGTACGGTGATCGACATGGCCAAGAGCGAGTTCGACGTGCTGGAGGTTTTCCTGACCCGAGCCAACCGGCTGCTGACCAGGACCGCGATCTCCGAGGCGATCGGCTTCACCGAGGATCCGGAATCATCGCGCGCCGTCGACATCCGCATCATGCGGCTGCGCAAGAAGATCGAGACTGATCCGGCCAACCCGAAATTCCTGCGCACGGTGCGCGGCGAAGGTTATATCTTCTCGCTGCCGACCGGCGACGGCAACTGAGCGTCAGACCCACAGGGTTTCCGCTCCGCAGCCGTTGCCAGCCGATCGAAGTAACGTGACTCTGGAATGACGGCTGACAATGACGGGCGAGACGGCAAGCACGGATATGCAGGGTTTCAGGCAAGGCGCGGCGATGGCGGCCGTGCGTGTCGTGCGCCGGCTGCGCGAGGCCGGCGACTGGCAGCGCGAAATGGACGGCATACTGGAAACGCTGTGCCACGCCATGGAGTGCCAGCGCGGTATCCTGTTCCGCCTGCGCGAATTGCCCGGCCAAGGTTTCGCCCAGTCGGTCGCCGCCTACTGGATCGACCCTGATTTCGGCGGCGAACTGGCTTCGCCGACCGTCATCATGCAGTCGATCGTCAATTCGGATCCGCTGTTGGAGCGGCTGGCCGAGGATGAGCGGCAGGGGAAGGTCTTCGCCGGGCACACGCGCGATCTCGAAGGGTTCCTGAGAGCCGATTTCGAAAAGCAGAACATCAAGTCCTTCCTGTCGGTATCCGTCTTCGCACACGGCCATCTGTGGGGCACGCTCGCCGTCAATGATTGCGTCGAGGAGCGTGAATGGACCGACGAGGAAGAGGCGACGCTGCACATCGTCGCGCTCGCCATCGGCGACGCCATAGAACACTCCCCCTCCGACGCCCATGCCAGCGAAGTGATCCGCCGCACCATGCTGCAGGCCTCGCTCGATGCCATCATCGTCATCGACGAGGCCGGATCGATCATCGAATTCAATCCGGCTGCGGAAAAGATGTTCGGCTTCCAGCGCAGCGATATCCTTGGCAAGGACCTGCTCGATACCGTCGTTCCGGAATACTACCGCAAGGGTTATGCCTCGGGCGCCGACTACATGTCCGGCCGCGGCGCGCCGATGGTCGGCCAGCGGCTCGAGACGGTGACGCAGAATGCCGCCGGCGAGGTCTTCCCGATCGAGCTGACGGCGACCGAGATGCGGGTCGCCGACCGCCGGCTTATCTTCGGCTCCATCCGCGACCTGCGCGAGAGGCTGCGCGCCGAGGAGGAGATCAACCGGCAGCGCGAGAAGCTGCACCAGAACGAGAAGATGGCGGCGATGGGCTCGCTGCTCGCGGGCGTTTCGCACGAGCTCAACAACCCGCTGGCGGTGGTGGTCGCGCAATCGACGCTGCTGCATGAATTCGCCTCGGACCCGCAGACCAAGGTCCGTGCCGAAAAAGTGCGCGCCGCAGCCGAGCGCTGCGGGCGCATCGTCAAGAGCTTCCTGTCGATGGTCCGCCTCCATCCGGCGGCGCAGACCGAGACCGATCTTAACCAGGTGATCCGCGCCGCTCTCGAGGTGACCGCCTACGGGGCGCGCTCGAGCGGCATCATCATCGATACCGATTTCGCGCCGGGTCCCCTGCTGGCCATGGCCGACGCCGACCACGTGACGCAGGTGGCGGCCAATTTCCTCATCAACAGCCAGCATGCTCTGGCTGGCATTGCCGGCGACCGGCTAATCAAGGTACGGAGCTTCCGCAGCGACCGGGGCAATCCGGGCTTCTCGGTCGAGGACAACGGACCCGGCATTCCCGAGGCCATCCGTTCGCGCATTTTCGAATCCTATTTCACCACCAAGCCGGTCGGCGTCGGCACCGGTATCGGCCTGTCGATTTCGAAGTCCATCATCGAGCGGCACAATGGCAATGTCTGGTTCGAGGAAGTGCAGCCGAGAGGCGCGCGTTTCGTCGTCCAGTTGCCGGCTATCTCGGCGGGCATCGCTGCCGCTGGCGAAAGCCAGCCACGATCGAGCGGCCTGCGCCACGCCTTGATCATCGATGACGAACCCGACGTCGCCGGTTCCTTGTCCGACATTCTCGAATTGATGGGCATCAAGTCGCGGATCGCGCCGGTCTGGGAATCGGGCGCCGCCACCTTGAGCGGCCACATGCCGCCGGACATCGTCTTTTCGGATCTGCGCATGCCCGGCACATCAGGCATTTCGATCTACCGCGAACTACTTGCCGAGCGGCCCGACCTGGCGCGGCGCTTCGTGCTGGTCACCGGCGACCTCATAGGCGCAAAGGCGGAAATCGAAGCCTTGCCGGCGCAGCAGCGGCCACAGATCCTCGAAAAACCGTTCAGCACGCTGGATGTGCGCAGCGTGCTTTCGACCATCGCCGAGCAGGCCGTGTCGAAAGCATAAAAAAGAGGCCCCCGGCCGACATCGCGGCGGGAGCCGAAGGGAGCGCTGGAGGACGCTCGGGGAGATCAGGGCATGATCCCCAAACGGGAACCGGTTTTCGGGATCATGCCAGGCAAATCCAGAGACAGAAATCAGAAGATGTTGGGCGTGCTGGTCAGCGGCGCGGCGTTGGCGATCATGCGGATCGCGCGGGCCTTGTGCGTTCCGGACTGCTCGGCAATGGCGCGCAGGCAATCCACGCTCTCGGCGCCCCAAGCCTGCCCCTTGCAGGCGAAATCGATCGCGGGCGTCGGCAGGCGGGCGGTCGTGGTCGTGGTCGGCGCACCTTCGACGATGTTGGCGGGCGGATTCAACGAAGCGAAGGCTGGGCCGACCGTCGGCGTGAACGCCATGCCGGCGAAGGCGCAAGCAGCCAGCGCCATGAACATTGCCATCGGGTGGTCGCTGGCACGCTGGCGAAGCGCCAGCTTCGGGCGGCGGTCAGCGCGCTCCGGAGCCTGAAAGCGGTTGCTGCTGGTGATCTGGACTTTCGCATTCATCATCATCCCCTTCGTTGATTTTCTTTTTGCGATAAAGCGAATTTAATCGCGCCTTGTAACGACGGAAAGGTGACGAGAGCCCGGCAATGTAACCGGATTGAAACGTTAATACGGGCAGAGACGGTCAAAATCGGTCATCGACTATTTTGATCCGGGATAGCGGGTTGCCCAGCGTGCCCCGCTGGTGGCCGACGCGAACGGCAGGGCTTTTTCTTGCTCCCGGAATACCTTGTCGGAGGGCGCGATTTGCAGCGTGACCGGCAACGGGTGGAGGTTATGGAACTCTGGCTAACACCCGGATTTTCCGGGGTTTTCAGAGGTCACGGTGGAGCAGGATTCCGCTGGAACCGGGGCTGACATTTTCGCCCTGAAACCTGAGCATTTCCACAAACCATTGCATTTCAACGCAAAATATGATTATATTGAATGCATATTCAATAAAAAGAAGAGACGTTTCATGAACCCGCACCTCCGTGACGTGGCAATCCCGAACGATTGGGACCGGCGGGGATTGCCGGGCTGGAGTTACCATTCCACCGCCCTTCTCGAACTGGAGAAGGAGCATGTCTTCCGCAATCATTGGCAGATCGCCGGGCATATCTGCGACATACCCAATGCCGGCGACTACCTCACCATGGATATCATCGGCGAGCGCGCTTTGATCGTGCGCGGCAAGGACGGCGTCGTGCGCGGCTTCAACAACATGTGCCGCCACCGCGGCAGCCGCGTCGTGGCCGACAGCCAGGGCAATTGTAAGAACGCGCTGGTTTGCCCGTTCCATGGCTGGGTCTACAATCTTGACGGTACGCTGCGCGGCGCCGCCCGCCCGCGCTCCTTCCCCGATCTCGACAAGACCGAGTTCGGCCTGATGCCGCTCGATCTCGAAATCTGGATGGGCTTCATCTTCATCCACTTCCGCAATGGCGGGCCACAGCCTTCCGTCGCCGAGCTGTTGAAGCCGATCGAACCCGAATTCGCGCATTACAATGCCGCCGACATGGTGCCCTCCTGGGGCATCTGGACCCAGAAAACACCGGTCAACTGGAAGTCCGTGCGCGACGTCGACAATGAAGGCTATCACGTCGCCATGGCGCATCCGGCCCTGCAGGATCTCTACGGCGCCACCTATTTCGACGAGCCTTTCGTCAACGGCGTCTCGCGCTCCTTCGCCACCTACAACCCGCATGCCGGCCGTCGCTGGAGCGTCAGGAACTACGTCAAGATCGCGCCGGAGCCGACGCATCTGCCGGACCATCTCAGGAAGGCCTGGGTCTATTACGGCATCTTCCCGAACGCCGTCCTGTCGGTGATGCCGGAATCGGTGCAGTTCTATCAGGAGTTCCCGCTATCGACGGGTGAGACGCTGCTGCGTGGCGCCATCTATCGCTACCGCGACGAAAGTCGCGAGCAGGCCGCCGCCCGCTATCTCTCCTTCCGTATCGATCGCGACACCATGTCGGAAGACGTGCAGCTTTCGGTCTGGTCGAACGAATCCATGCTGTCCGAGTCCTTCGAGGGTTTTTACTTCTCCGACCTCGAATATGGGGTGCGCACCCACCACGACCATCTGCGCAAGCAGCTTCCGGTGCTCGGCCTGGAAACAGCGCCGGAAGAAAAGGACATGTGGAACCTAAACGATGCGCTGAGATCGCGAGGGTAGCGGCGCAAGCCGCGAAGCTCTCCCCCCACAAGAGGAAGATTGGCTATCACCCCCGCCAGACACCCTCTTTCCTGAGGTCATCCATGGTGCGCGAAATGCCTTCGCGCAGGATGCCGACCATGTCGTCGATCTGCTCGCGCGTGATGATGAGCGGCGGCGACATCACGCACATGTTGATCAGTGGCCGCACCAGCAGGCCAAGCTCATGGCAGTGGGCGTCGATGCGTTTTCCGACATTCTTGTCGAGTTGCAGCGGATCCTTGCTTTCGCGGTCGGCGACGCATTCGACACAACCCATCAGCCCCACACCGCGCACCTCGCCGACCAGCGGCAGCTCTTCCAGCGTCTTCAGCTGCGCCTGGAAATAGGGGGCGACCGCCTGCGCGTGGGCAAGCACGCTTTCTTCCAGCAGGTCGAGGTTCTTCAAGGCCACCGCGCAGCCGACGGGATGGCTGGTGTAGGTCAGCCCGTGGCCGAACATTGCGTCGGGATGGTTCGAGCGGCGCAACTCCTCCAGCAGCCGTTCCGAGATGATGACGCCGCCGAGCGGGAAATAGCCTGAGGTGACGCCCTTGGCAAAGGTGATCATGTCGGGGTCGATGCCGAAGACGTCGCCGGAGGCAAAGACATGGCCAAGCCGGCCGAAGCCCGTCACCACCTCGTCGGAAACATAGAGAATGTCGTCGTCACGGCAGATCTCGCGGATGCGCTTGAGATAGCCGTCGGGCGGCACGACGACGCCGCCGGACGCCTGCACCGGTTCGCCGACGAACGCGCCTATTCTGTCGGCTCCGACGCGCGCGACCGCGTCGCGGAACTGGTTGACGAGGAAATCGGTGAAGGCAGCGATGCTCATGCCTTGCGGACGCCGGAACGGGTCGGGCGAGGAGAGCTTGACCACCATATCGCCGGCGCCGTCCATCCAGTCGCGATCGCGCGGGCGGCCATTGAGCGAGGCCGAAAGATAGGTCGAGCCATGGTAGGCGCCGCCACGGCTCAGGATCAGCTTTTTTTCCGGCCGGCCACGTACATTGTTGTAGAACTGCATGAAGCGCAACGCCGTCTCGACCGCGGATGAGCCGCCCGTGGTGTAGAAGACATGGCTGAGGTCGCCTGGGGCATGGCCGGCGATACGTTTGGCAAGCTCCGCCGATGGCGCGTTCATCGTGTACCAGGGCGTGTTGTAGGACAGCGCCATCGCCTGGTCGTACATCACCCTGGCGAGTTCCTCGCGACGATGGCCGACATTGACGCACCACATGCCGGCCGGGCCGTCGATGAGCCGCTTGCCGGTGTTGTCGGTGATGTAGATGCCATCGCCCTCGCCGATCAGCGCACGCGCCTCCGAACCGACGGAACCGGCATAAGGCCAGGGCTGGATGAGATGACGCTTGGCCAGCTCGACCGCATCGTCGCCGCCAGGGCCAGCCGTTTCGCCTGCCTTCAGATCTCTCACCGCCGCCATCATCGCCTCCACATCACCGAATTTTCCCGGGCATCAATCCGGTTCGCTATGGCCGAAATCATCGCTCCGCTCACACTATTTTGAATGTCCGTTCAATCAACATTGCAGAAATGGCGCTTGATTTCAATCCGCGGATGCGCGCATGATGAAAGAAAGCCGGCAAGGGGAACAATAGCCGGCGCCAGCCCAATGGGATGCCGTATGGCGGGACAGTCCAGGCCAGCAACCGAGATCACAACCGGAGCCCCGCCCTCTGGTGCCTTGCAATGACGGTGGCTGCGGAAGGGTTGCCTCCGTTGCGCACGACGCGGGCCAGACGAAATGCTCTTCTGCAATCCGAGCCCGTACAGGGCTTTGCCCTGATCAGCCCGACCTTGCTCTACGCGCTCATCCTGCTGGTCCTGCCGATACTGGTGGTCATCGCCCACTCCTTCTGGACGCAGCACTACCTGACCATCGACCGCACCTTCACGCTGGAGAATTACCGCGTCGCGCTGACCGAGCCGATTTACCGCGATCTGTTATGGCGCTCGCTCTATATCTCGCTGACGGTCAGCCTGTTCACCGTCGTCCTCGCCTACCCGATCGCGTATTTCATTTCCTTTCACGGCGGCCGTCACAAGAGCCTGTGGCTGTTCCTCATCACCATCCCGTTCTGGACCAGCTATCTCTTGCGCGTGATGTCGTGGAAGGTCATCCTGGGCTATAACGGCGTCTTGAATTCCGGCCTGATGGGTCTGGACATCATCGACGAACCGTCGACAGCCCTGCTCTACAATTCGAGCGCCGTCATCATCACCCTTACCCATGCCTGGGCGGCCTTCGCCATTCTGCCGATCTTCGTGTCCCTGGAGAAGGTCGACCGAACGCTGGTCGAAGCGGCCACCGATCTAAGCGATGGCCCCTTGCGCTCGTTCCTGCGCGTGACCTTGCCGCTCTCGGCGCCTGGCATCATTTCCGCGGCGCTGATCGTCATGGTCCCGACGGTCGGCGACTACGTCACGCCAAAGCTCGTCGGCGGCAAGGACGGCGTCATGATCGCCAACGCCATCCAGGCACAGTTCGGCAAAGCAGCCAACTGGCCGCTCGGTGCCGCACTTTCCGTCACCACCATGCTGATCGTCTCCCTGATGGCCGGCGCCACGGTGCTGATCATCCGCACTTTGCAAAGGATGGCGCGATGAGGGCGCGGCGCCTCCTGCCGGGCGGCTGGCTGTCCGCCTACGCGTTCCTCTATATTGTCTTCCTCTATCTGCCCGTCATCTTCCTGCCGATCTTCTCGATCAACACGGCGGCGACGCCGAAATTCCCGCTGACCGGCTTCACCCTGCAGTGGTACGAAGACCTGCCGCGCACACCAGCGCTGCTCGACGCCGCCTGGAACAGCCTGATCGTCGGCGTCTCGGCGGCCGTCCTCTCGACCGTACTCGGCATCCTCGCCGCCCGCTCGATCACCCGCTACCGCTATCCCGGCCGCCGCGCCATCAATGGCCTGATCATGGCGCCGATTGTGCTGCCTGAAGTGATCGTTGCCATCTCCATGCTGCTGGTGATGCTGCAGCTTGGCTTAAGCCTGTCGCTGTTCACCGTCGTGCTCGGCCACGTGCTGATCTGCATTCCCTATTCGATGACAGTGTTGACCTCCGGCTTCGAAGGTTTCGACCGCAGCCTCGAGGAAGCCTCCGCCGATCTCGGCGAGAGCGCCTTCGGCACTTTCCGGCGCGTGACGTTGCCGATGGTGGCGCCGGCGATCATTTCCAGCCTGCTGGTCTGCTTCACCATCTCTCTGGATGAATTCATCATCGCCTTCTTCCTCACCGGCACCGAGGCGACGCTGCCGATCTACATCTGGGGCCAGTTGCGTTTCGCATCGAAACTGCCCGGCGTTCTGGCGCTGGGCACGCTGCTGCTGGTCGCCTCCTTCCTGCTGATGACGATCGCCGAAATGCTGCGTCGCCGCGCGGCCAGACGCACCCAGAACGAGGGAGGCCTCTATGCCTGAGCGGCCGCGGATCGAGCGCACTCACGCGGACAGGATCCAATCCGAAAGACCGATGATTGAGATCCGCAACGTCACCCGCAGCTACGGAGCCTTCAGGGCGCTGGACGACGCCTCCTTGACCATCAGGGAAGGCGAGTTCTTCTCGCTGCTTGGTCCGTCCGGCTGCGGCAAGACCACGCTTTTGCGCATGATCGCCGGGTTCGACAATCCGACCAGCGGTTCGATCGCGGTTGGCGGCCAGTCCATGGAAGGCATCCCGGCCAACCGCCGGCCGACCAACATGGTGTTCCAGAGCTATGCGATCTTCCCGCACCTCAATGTCGAGCAGAACGTCGCCTACGGACTGAAGCGGCTGAAGCTGCGGGCCGGCGAGGAGAAGCGCCGCGTCGAGGAAGCGCTGGCGCAGGTCTCGCTCACCGGCCTCGGCAGGCGGCTTGCCACGGAGCTTTCCGGTGGCCAGCGCCAGCGCGTCGCGCTCGCCCGTGCCCTGGTGATGCGGCCCAAGGTGCTTTTGCTCGACGAGCCGCTCTCGGCGCTCGACAAGAAGCTGCGCGAGCAGATGCAGGTCGAACTGCGCCGCCTGCAGCAGGCCGTCGGCATCACCTTCGTATTGGTCACCCACGACCAGTATGAGGCGCTCGCCATGTCCGACCGCATCGCCGTGATGTTCGGCGGCAAGATCGCCCAGGTCGCCTCGCCGAAGGAAATCTACCAGCGCCCGGTCAACCGCCAAGTCGCCGACTTCCTTGGCGGCATGAACTTCGTCAAGGCCGAGATCGTCGAGGAGAACGGCGCCTCGCTGATCGTCGACACGCTGGGTTTCGGCCGCATCAAGACCGACAAGCCCAAGGCTTTCGTGCGCAACGGCGGCGGCGCCACGCTCGGCATCAGGCCTGAGCGCCTGCGCGTGCTATGGGACAATGCGACAGCCAAGTTCGAGGTCGCCGGCAAGGTAGTCGAGCGCCACTATTTCGGCGAGATCACCCATCTGATCGTCGAGATCCCCGGGCTGGAAAAGCCGCTATCGGTGACCGAGACCAACGATTTCGGTGCCGATGATATCCCAGTCGGCACCTCCATCCGCCTCGCCTACGATCCCGAAGCCCTGGTCGCGATGGCCGACTGAACGTCGACGATGATCCTGCGCGCCGCGATGCGCCCGGCCACGATCGCGCCTTCGACATAGCCCGGGAATGACGGCGACAGTTCCGACGAAGCGAAATGCACCGGCGGCGCACCGGCAAGAATGGTGCGCTCGGCATCCCTCGCCGTCACATCGACGATCAGGTCGCTATAGGCACCGCCGCTCCAGCCATCATGCGTCCAGTCGCGGCGGTTGAAATCGAGAATATCGGCAGCCTCCGAACCAAGAGCCTCCACAAGTCTCGTCGTCACCTGCGCCCGCAGGTCCGCCTGGCCGAGTTCGTGCCAGCGCAGCGCCAGCGGCCCGCCAATGAAGACGACTAGCGCCGCATGCTCGGAATCCCTGCTGGCGTCGCAGGCAAACAACCCCGGCAGATCCCGCCACATCACCATCCCGCTCAAATTCCGTTCGCGCCAGAATGGCTTGGGATAGCGCACCAGGATCTTGATCACCGCGCCGCTTTCCCAGGCGCCGAGCGCCGTTTCCAGGGCTGCTGGCAAGGCTGGCGTAAAATCGAGCTTCGCGGCTGTCGCCGGCGGCACGGCGACCAGAACTTCGCGCGCTTCGACCACGCTATTGGTCGAGACAACCCGAACCCCTGGCGGACCGTATTCGATGCGGCTCACCGGTTCACCGAGCCTCACACGGCCGCCGAGGTCCTCGGCCAGATCATCGGCCATCGACTGCATGGTCTCGCGCAGGGAATATTGCAGCTCCGGCACCTCGTTGGTGATGCGCCGGTCATTGTCGATGAGATACCACAGTGGCACCTTCTCCAATGCCAGGCACCACAGGCCTTCGATCATCGACCGGAAGGCCGCCTTGGCCTCGCCGGCGTCATCCTGCATCTCCAGCCACCCGGCAACGGTCAATCCCGCAATGGCAGGATCGTTGGGCTCGATCCTGTTCATGCGCTCGCGGATTGCCATGGAGGCGTGATAGGTCCGCTCGGCCTGGCCGACCGACATTGACGGGTGGGTGATGAAATCACCCTCGACGTAAGTCTCGACGAATGTCTTGCCGCGAGCCCGGGCCAGTTCCATCAGCCGCGGCATGTCCTCGCACAGGAATTGGCCGCCGCTGTCGATGCGCTCGCCAAGTCCATTTCGCACGGTCTCGACGCGGCCGCCGACACGATCGCGGGCCTCCACAAGCACGAAGTCGACGCCGGCGCGCTTCAATTCAATCGCGGCCGACAGGCCGGTGAAGCCGGCGCCGACGATAACGACGTCGGTTCTTTCGATCTTGTCGTTCAATAGCCAGCCTTGATCTTCTCGAACTCGTCGATCATGCGCTTCTTCAGCTCCGGCGGTACCGGCTGCTGGAACAGGGTCTTGTCGAGGAACTTGTCGAGATTGTCGAAGCCGCGGTCGGCCAGCACCTTGTGGTCGATTTCAGCCATCCCGGCGCCATTGCCGTGGCCGTAGCCGAAGGTCTTGACCAAATAGTCCGACACGCCGGGCGCGTTGACGGCGCTGAGGAAATCATAGGCCTCGTCGAGCTTACCTGGCGCATCCTTCATCAGCACATAGCCGCATACCCAGGTCGAAATCCCTTCCTTGGTCTCTCGGTTCATGGCGATCGGCAGGCCCTGTCCCTTCAGCGTCACGAAGGTCTCGTTCCAGCCCCAGACGAGATCGACCTCGTTGCCGATAAAGGCCTGGTTGAGGTCGGTGTCGTCGGTCCAGTAGAAACGGATGTTCTTGTGCACGTCGCGTAGGAAAGCGGACGCCTGCTTGAACTGGTCGTCGGTCATCTTAGTCCAGTCCTTGAGACCGATGACCAAACTCGCCAAGGCATAGGCGTCATCAACATTGTCGCCGATGGTGACGCGGCCCTTGAACCGCGGATCGGCGAAAATATTGAGCGACTGCGCCTGTTCGGCCGTCACCTTGTCGGTGCGGTAGAGCAGCGAGGTGTTGCCCCAGTCGAATGGCATGAACCAGGCCTTGCCGTCGGCGGTGACGGCGAGATCCTTCATCGCCATGATACCGGGATTGAGATCCTTCCAGCCTTCTATCCTGGACGTGTCGAGCGGCAGCAGCATGCCGGCTTCGCGCCACTTCACCACGCTTTGCGAGCAGGGATGCGCGATATCGGCCTTGAAACCCGCCCGCATCTTCTCGAACGCCTCGTCCTCGTCGCCGAAGAAAGCGAAGGTCGGCTCGGCGCCGTATTTGGTCGTGTAGGCCGGGTGTAGCAGCGGGTCCTCATAGCCCGACCAGTCGAACACGACGAGGTCGCCGCCGCCCTCGGCGAGCGCATAAACCGCGCCGGCACCGAACGTGCAGGCAGCGGCTATGACAAGGCGGCGAAGCACGGAATTCATGGTGCGAAAAACTCCCCCATCGCGAAAGATGCCGAGAGCGAGGTTAGGCAAATTCAAGCGCTTTGGCGAGCCCATCCGCCGCTCCTGCGGACGCACGGACGGGTCCGCCAGTCAAAGGCTTAATAGCCCGCTTTGATCTTCTCGAACTCGGCGATCATCTTGAGCTTGAGATCCGACGGCAGCGGCTGCTGGAACAGCGTCTTGTCGACGAATTTCTGCACGTCGTCATAGCCCTTTTCCTTCAGGACGGCCTGATCGACGCCGGCCATGCCCTTGGCATTGGCCTGGCCGTAGCCCCAATCCTTGACCAGCACCTTGGCGATCTCCGGATCATTGACTGCGTTGAGATAATCATAGGCCTTGTCGGTATTGCCGGGTGAGTCCTTGAACAGCACATAGCCGCAGACCCAGGTCGAGATGCCTTCCGCCGTGTCCTTCTTCGACTTGATCGGCACGCCGGCGGCGACCGACTGCACGGTCGCATCGTTCCAGGCCCAGGCGAGATCGACCTCGCCGCCGCTCAGAAGCTGGACGACGTCGGTGGTGTCGGTCCAGTAGGAGCGCACATTCTTGTGTACCTGGCGCAGGAAGTCGGAGGCCTGCTTGAACTGGTCGTCGGTTATCTTGGTCCAGTCCCTCAGGCCGATGGCGAGGCTCGCCAGCGCATAGGCATCGTCGACATTGTCGCCGATCGAGACCCGGCCCTTGAACTTCGGATCTGCGAACGCTTTCAGCGACTGCACGTCCTTCTCGTCGATCTTGGAGGAATTGTAGGTAAGCTGCGTGTTGCCCCAGTCCCAGGGCATGAACCAGGCTTTTCCGTCATCGGTCGTGGCGAGATTCTTCATCGCCATGATGCCGGGATTGAGGTCCTTCCAGCCCGTGATCCTAGAGGTGTCGAGCGGCTGCAGCAGGCCAGCCTCGCGCCACTTCATCACGCTCTGCGAGCAGGGATGGCCAAGGTCGGGCTTGAAGCCGGAACGGACCTTCTCGAACGCCTCGTCCTCATCGCCGAAGAATGCGAAGGTCGGCGAATCGCCGTTCTTCTCGACGTATTTCGGGTGGAAGCCCGGGGCCTCGTAGCCGGACCAGTCGAACACGATAAGATCCTTGTCGGCGGCGATCGCCAGGGCGGCGGCGGAAGCCGCCAGTGCACCGGCCAGTGCAAGCGTCAGTGTCAGGCGTCTTGTCAGTGTCTTCATTGCTGCTCCATCCTCTGTGATTTTCTTATGATTTCGTTGGGCCGGCCGCCTTCCGTGGGTAGTGTTTCGGGAAAGCCGCCGACAGGAATTCATTGGCCGCCTGCAAGGCAGTCTCGCGGGTCGTGTCCTCGGTGCCCATCATCAACCGCAGCCACAAGCCTTCCAGCATGGCGCTCAGCGCCAGCGCCATGACCTGCGGCTCGTAGGCGTAGCCGCCGTTTTGCTTGAGCGCCGTGCAGAGGTCGATGAAAATATTCTGGTAAACGGCATCCCGCGCGCTGCTCAGCGCCTGGTAGGTCGGCCGCGATTTGGCTTCGCCCCAGAAGGCGCACCAGGCGGCAAGCTTGCGCTTGTTGCAGATCGAGCGGTCGAAATCGGCCGCGACCAGCGCCTGGAGCTGGTCGGCAGGATCATCGCCTGCCTTGTGCAGCGCATTGCGCCAATGCGCCGAGTATTCGTCATACATGTACTGCAAGGTCGCGATGAGCAGCTTTTCCTTGCTCTCGAAATGGAAATTGACGATGCCGCGCGACAGACCGGCGCCATCGGCGACATCGGCCATCGTCGTTTCCGAATAGCCGCGCTTGGCCAGCGAATCGATCGTCGCCTCGATAAGCTGAAGCTGCCTGACCTCCTTCGCGGCCTTGCGCCCGCGCTTTTCGGATTCAGCCTTCCGTACGGGTTCAAGGAGCGCGTCCCTGGCGTCTGCCGTCTTCATGCGTATGATGGTCTCCAGCATCGCCGGCTATCCCTTTGCGTCCGGCTTCCACCCGCGAAGATGAGTGGGACGGTGCTCGCCACTGTCAAGCACCTTCTGCATGGCTTCCAAGGTTCGAATGTTGTCGACACAGGCCGACCGACCACGGCAGCAACGGCCGAATAGCGATCCCTTCAACCCCATAGCGCCTCTAGGAGCGGATGGCGGTGTAGTCATACTCCGGCTCGGCCTCCGCCGTTTCGATCATCAGCCCTCGGTCCCCAATGGACGAACGCCTGTTTCGAACGCCGGCAAAGCGTAATCCATGTCTGGAAAAATGCAACATCATTTGTTGAACATTCATTCAGAATGGCTGGACAGAATGGCTGACGCCATGCCAAATTCCACGTATTCGGGGAACAGATCACGCGAAAATGAAGAGCGGGTCGCAGATGAGAACTGGGCCAAAATGAAAGCTTGGGACGCGATCATCATCGGCGGCGGACACAACGGCCTGGTCAACGCCTGTTACCTGCAGCGCGCCGGGCTCGACGTGCTGGTGGTGGAGAAGAACGACTGGGTCGGCGGTGCCGCCACCAGCCGCGAGCTGACGCCGGGCTTCCTCTATTCCAACTGCTCTTATGTCTGCTCGCTGTTCCGGCCCGAGATCATGCGTGATCTCGAGCTGCCGCGCTTCGGCCTGCAGGTGATTTCCTATGAAGGCGGCGCGGTCTTCACCCGGGATGGCGATTATCTAGCCAACTACCGCGACCACGACGCGCACCGGCGCGAATTCGCCCGCTTCTCCAAAAGGGATGCCGAGGCCTATGACCGATACTCCCGCGACGTGACGCGACAGTGCCGTTTCATCCAGCCGCTGCTGATGCGCACGGCGCCAGATCCGACCAGCCTGCGTCCGCGCGATCTCGGCGAACTGCTCTATCTCGGCAAGAAATTCGCCGGTCTCTCCGCCGAGGAAATGGCGCTGACCCTGCGCTTCTGGACCATGTCCATCTCGGACTTCCTCGACGAATATTTCGAGACCGATGTCATCAAGTCGAACTTCGCGCTGTCCGGCATCATTGGCACGGCACTCGGGCCGATGTCGCCCGGCACGGCTTACGTCCTGCTGCACCACTATATGGGCGAGGTCGACGGTTCGGTCGGTGCCTGGGGCTATGCGCGCGGCGGCATGGGCGCGGTCACCAAGGCACTGGCCGCTTCCTTCAAGGCCTCGGGTGGAACCATCCGCACCGGCGCCGAGGTCGACCACGTGCTGGTAAACAGAGGCAAGGCGAAAGGCGTCGTTCTGGCCGGCGGCGAGGAGATTTACGGCAAGCTGGTTGTCTCCAATGCCGACGTGAAGCGCACCTTCCTGAAGCTGGTCGAGGAAAAGGAACTGCCCGACATCTTCCTGCGCCGGGTCAAGAATTTCAAGATCCGGGGCTCCTCAGGCAAGGTCAACATCGCGCTCGATTCGCTGCCGGAATTTCCCGCGCTGCCGAAGGACTCGCCAGTCTATCGCGGCGACATGCATTTCACCGATTCGATCGAGCGCATGGAGCGCGCCTATGACGACTGGAAGGCCGGCCGCTGGTCCGCCGATCCCTTCCTCGACATGGTCATCCCGACGACACTCGACCCGACCATGGCGCCGCCTGGCAAGCATTTCATGAGCTGCTTCGTGCAGTACGCGCCGCACAAGATCGCTGGTCGCGAGTGGACGGACGCCGATCGCGACGGTTTTGCCGAAAGCGTGGTCGCGCAGATCGCTGAGTATTCGCCGGGTTTTCGCGACCACATCGTCCATATGGAGGTCCGCACGCCGCGCGAGATCGAAGCCGAGGTGGGCCTCACCGAGGGCAACATCTTTCAGGGCGAACTCACCTTCGACCAGCTGCTGTTCAACCGCCCGGTGCCGGGCTACGCGCAGTATCGTTCACCGCTCAGTGGGCTCTATATGTGCGGTTCCTCGACCCACCCCGGCGGCGGCGTCATGGGTGCGCCCGGACGCAATGCCGCGGCCGAAATCCTGCGCGATCTCGCAAAATCCACCTCGCATATGAGCCCGGCCCATGACGTCATCTGATGCACCAAAATGGGATGTTCTTGTCATTGGCGGCGGCCACAACGGGCTTGTCGCCGCCGCCACGCTGGCGAAGGCAGGTCGCAAGGCGCTGGTGCTGGAAGCCGGAGCCGATCTCGGCGGCGCCGCGCGCATCGAGGAATTCGCGCCCGGCTTTCGCATCTCGTCGGTCGCGCATGTGCTGAACCGGCTGCATCCCGATGTGGTGAAGACGCTGGGGCTGGAAAAACACGGGCTGCAAATCGCTCGCGCCGACTTCGCCCCGTCGGTCGCCTTGTCGAAGGATAGGCCGCCGCTTGTCCTGCATGGCGCCTATGGCGAGGTGCTGACCGGCGCCAGTCCGTCTGAACAGTCCGCCTGGAGGGAATTGCGCGCGCAACTGCTGCGCTATGCAGGCGTCCTGAAACCCTTCCTGTCGCGCCGGCCGCCCGATCTCGGCGGCATGTCGCTGTTCGAAGGCGCGGCACTTGGCCAGACCGCGCTGGCGCTGAAGAAGCTCGGCAAGGAAGACATGCGCGACTTCCTGCGCGTGCTTTTGATGAACGTTGCCGACCTGCTTGACGAACAGCTCGCCGACGACCGGCTGAAGGGGCTGCTCGCCTTCGACGCCACGCTCGGCAGCCATCTCGGCCCGCGTTCGCCGACCTCGCTGCTCGGCCTCTATTATCGTCTGGCCGGAGAGATCGGCGGTGCGGCCGGAGCGCAGATACTGCCACAGGGCGGGATGGGCGCGGTGGTCGCCGCCCTCCGCGCCGCTGCCGAAAAGGCTGGCGTCACGATCCGCACGTCGGTGCCCGTCGCAAGGATCATTGTCGAGAAAGGCCACGCCGTCGGCGTCGTCCTCGACAATAACGAGGAGCTTCGCGCCAGGACGATCGTCTCCGCCACCAATCCGGCGACCACCTTCCTCGAGCTTGTCGGGCCGCGCGGGATCGACACCGGCTTCATGCGCAAGGTCAGAAATATCCGCATGAAGGGCAATGCCGCCAAGCTCCATTTGGCGCTCGACCGGCCGCCGCAATTTTCCGGGGTCGATGCTGCCGGCAGCAAGGGGCGGCTGGTCATTGCGCCCTCCCCAGACCATATCGAGCGTGCCTTCAATCCATCCAAATATGGCGAGTTCTCGCCCGAGCCGGTGATGGAAATCACCTTGCCCAGCCTTGCGGACCCATCGCTGGCGCCAGGCGGCGCCTGCGTGCTGTCGGCCGTGGTGCAATATGCGCCTTATGCACTGAAGGAAGGCTGGGATGCCGGCAAGCCGAAATTCCTCGAGGCTATCATGGCTCAGTTGGAGGCCTATGCGCCTGGCATAGGCAAGACGGTGGTTCAAGCCGAACTGCTCACCCCTGCCGACATCGAGAAGCGCTTCCGCATGCCAGGCGGCCACTGGCACCATGGTGAACTGCAGGCCGATCAAATGCTGATCTCGCGCCCCGTCTCCGGCCGGTCGGGCTACGACACGCCGCTCGACGGGCTGTTCCTGGCCGGTGCGGGTTCGCATCCCGGTGGTGGTGTTTCGGGTGCGCCCGGCTTGAACGCGGCACGGCACATCATCGCGATGAAAGGGTGACGGGATGTCTCAATTGGCCAACACCGGCTTCCACTGCGAAGGAACGCTGCCATGACCAGCCAGCTCGACAACGCGGCCCGCAGCCTAGCGCAATCCCACTTCCGCACGCTGCGCATTGGCACGCCGTTCCAGCCGCGTATCGACGCGCTAGCCAAGACCCAGGACTGGTACAATTGGGCCGGCTACCGCGCGCCGCATTCGCTTTGGGACGAGGAGCTCGAATATTTCGCCATCCGCAGCCAGGCAGCACTGTTCGACATTTCGCCGATGACCAAATACCGGATCGAGGGACCGGATGCCGAAGCCTTTCTCGACCGCGTCACCTTGCGCGATGTCACGAAGCTCAGGCCCGGCCGTGTTCACTACACCGCGTGGTGTGACGACGAAGGTTTCGTCCTGGACGATGGTACGCTTTTTCGCTTGTCGCCGACACGCTTCCGGCTGTGTTCGCAGGAGCGGCATCTGCCGTGGCTGCTGGACAGTGCCCTTGGCTTCGACGTCATTGTCGAGGAAGAAACCGAGGCTGTCGCAGGGCTCGCCTTGCAGGGCCCAACCGCCTTCGCCGTGCTGCGCGATGCCGGTTTCGCCGGTGTCGAGAAGCTGAAAATATTCGACCTTGCCGAGTTCCCGCATGACAACGGCACGGTCACCATCTCGCGCACCGGCTTTACCGGCGATCTCGGCTACCAGCTGTTCGTGCCGGTCGACAAGGCGCTCAGCCTGTGGGACCGGTTGATGGCCGCGGGCGAACTTCGCGGCATCCGCGCCATCGGCTACACCGCGCTTAATCGGGCTAGGCTCGAAGCCGGGCTGATCGTCGCCAATGCCGATTTCACCACCGCCGAACACGCCATTCGCGCCGACCGCCGGCGCATGCCCGACGAGCTCGGGCTCGGCTTCATGATCGATCTGGAAAAAGGCCATTTCAACGGCCGTCGTGCCATTCTCGAAGCGAGGGCGAAACGCAAGCTGCGCCATGTCCTGGTCGGGCTGGAGATCGAGGGCAACATCCCGGCCGAACACGCGATCGTCTACCACAAGAAGTCAAAGGACGTCGGCCTGGTCAGCGCCGCTATGTGGTCGCCGACGGCCAAGCGCAACATCGCCATCGCCTCGCTGGCGCGGCCGTATGGTGATACTGTCGTGGAGGACCTCTGGGTCGAGATCTACGCCATGCGCGAGCTGCAGTACCAGAAGCTGATGAAACGGGCCAAGGTCGTGGCGCGGCCTTTCATAAAGCTCGACCGCCGCACCGCCAACCCGCCATCGGATTTCTGACCATGACCGAGGAAGCGGGCAAGCACCAGGAAGAAGGCGAGGCCACCGAGCAGTGGGAGCTGGTCAACACGCCGCTCGGCGAGAAATGGTCCGGCCGCACGCGCTATGCCGCCGCCATGTTCTTCTACAAGCAGGGCGAGATGAGCGCCGAGACGCTCGAAGTCTACCGCATCTGCGCGCGGTTGGATGCGGAAAACCCCTTGCCGATCATTCGCGATCGTGGTGTCGGCAAGAACTGGCTGAAGCGCATGGGCTTCGAATAAACCACTCTAACCTATCGTTCTTTCCAGCATGCTCAGCCAGTTGCGGTAGGCGATCTTTTCGATCAGCGCGCGGCCGAAACCGCGTGCCGCCAGCGCATCGATGAGTTTCGGCAGGCCAGCGACGTCGCCGATGACGGCCGGGATCATGGCACCGTCGAAATCCGAGCCGAGGCCGACGCCGTCCTCGCCCAAAGCCTGCAGCAGGGAATCGATATGGCGCACCATGATGTCGAGGCTGGTGTCGGCATTCATGCGGCCGTCCTCGCGCAGGAAGCCGGTGGCGAAGTTGAGGCCGACCATGCCGCCGGACTCGCGGATCGCTCCAAGCTGCCAGTCCGTCAGATTGCGCGAATGGCCGCAGATCGCGTGCACGTTGGAGTGGGTGGCGACCAGCGGCGCATCGCTAAGTGCTGCAACATCGCGGAAGCCCTTCTCGTTGAGATGCGAGAGGTCGATCATGATCTTCAGTTCATTGCAGGCCTTGACCAGCGCCTTGCCGGCATCGGTCAGGCCAGGTCCGGTGTCGGGCGAGGACGGAAAGCGGAACGGCACGCCATTACCGAACGCGTTCGGCCGACTCCAGACGATGCCGAGCGAACGCAGGCCCGCGGCATGCAGAACGTCGAGCATGGTGAGTTCGGGATCGATCGCCTCGACGCCCTCGATGTGGAACACCGCGGCAATCGTGCCTTGTGCCATGGCGTTGCGCACGTCGCCGGCACTGCGGCAGATCGCCAATGCGCCGGCGCGCTCAAGCCGGAACAGGATGGACGCCATGGCGATCGTCGAGTTGAGCGCATCGGCGCGTGGAACCTCGGGCGGCAGCGGCTCGCTGTCGCTCGGCGCCGAAGGCACGGCGCTGCGCCGCGCTTTCTCGACCGGCGGCGGGAAGATGGCGAACATGCCGCCGGCGAATCCGCCGGCCCTCGCACGCGGCAGGTCGATATGGCCGCCCGATTTCCCGTCGATGAACAGCTTTTCGACGTCGCTGTCCTTGGACTGATAGAGCCTCAGCAGCGTGTCGTTATGGCCGTCGAAGACGGGGACGAGGTCGGAATCTGTCATAGGGGGTCATTCGGTTCGTTCATCGGCGCGGGAGCGATATATCATACCCACTTAGGCAAGATGTGCTACCCGCGCAAATGACAAAGCCTGTCCGACCTATTGCTTCAGCACGTCGGCCCATTCCGGATGGCGGCGGAACTGGGCGTTGGCGAACGGGCAGAGCGGGATGATCTTCTTGCCCGCTGCCCGCGCGTCCTCGACGGCGCGGGTGACGAGCCGAAGCCCGGCGCCCTGGCCGCGAAAGGCGTCCGGCACTTCGGTGTGGTCGATGATGAGCTGGTGCTCGCCGATCTTGGTGAAGGTCATCTCGGCCTCGGCGCCGCCGGGGCCGCGCAGGAAGTAGCGACCCTTGGATCCGCGATCTTCAAGTTCGATCTCTGGCAGTTGATCGGGCATCTCTACACTCCTTGGACGACACCGGCAAAAAGCCGCCGCGCCGCCTCGATTTCGTTTGGCCGCACCTCGTGCCCGCCTTCGTGCCACTCCACTGTGACATCGGCGCCATCGGCACGCAAATAGGCTTCCAGCCGCGCCGTCAGGTTCGGCGGGCAGATCGGATCGCGCCTGCCGGCGGTCACCAGGATTTGACGGCCGGCAAGGCTGCCTTTCACCTCCGGTTCGAACGGGATCAGCGGATGCATCAGCACCGAAGCGTCGAACAGGTCAGGGGCTTCGAACACCAGCGAGGCCAGGATGTTGGCGCCGTTGGAATAGCCGAGGCCCAGCACGGCCGACGGCGTCGCAGCCTCGACATGGGCCTTGACGAATTCAGCCATCTTGCCCGTCGCCCGCGCCAGGTCGTGCATGTCGTAGACGCCCTCGCCGGTGCGGCGGAAGAAACGCGCCGCGCCTTGTTCGGAAACATCGCCGCGCGGCGAGATGATGGTGGCCTGGGGCGCGAGATCACGCCCCAGCGAAACAAGCTGGCTCTCGTCGCCGCCCGTGCCATGCAAGACGAAGAGCAGCGAACCGCCCGGCGGACCGGGCAGCACCTTGTGGATGAAAGCGTCCTTGCTCATCGTCTCAGCCCTCCAGCTTCTGCAGATGCTGTTCGAGATAGGGCCGCAGGTGCTGATGCTGGGTGGGCAGCTTCAGTGCCTCGCCGAGATGGGCGGTGTCCTCATCACGGTCGAAGCCCGGCTCGTTCGTGGCGACTTCGAACAGCACGCCGCCAGGGGTGCGGAAATAGATCGCCCAGAAATAGTCGCGGTCGATCACCGGCGTCACGCCATAGCCCGTATCCATCAGCGCTTTGCGCACTTCGAGCTGCTTGGCGCGGTTCTCGACGGAGAAGGCGACATGATGGACGGAGCCCGCGCCGAGATCGGCGAAAGGAGCAGTCGGCAGCGATTCGATGTCGACGATATCGGCGCCGTTGCCGTTCCTGATGGCGAGCCGCCTGACATTGCCTGACTTGTCGACCTCCTCGTAGCCCATGAACTTCAATAGCTCCTCGGTGGCGCCTCCATCCTTCAGCCTGAGCGAAACCGAGTGAAAGCCGCGGATCGCCTCGTCCGCGGCAATGCCGCCTTTCACCCAGGGCGCTCTGCTGTCGGCCTTGTCCTCGACGAGGGCAAAGCCATCGCCGTCCGGGCCGGCAAATCCGAGCCGCTTCTCGCCAAAGCTGTCCTCGCGGGCGACATTGGTTACGCCTTCGTCGGTGAAGCGTTTTTCCCAATAGGCGAGCGTGCCTTCCGGCACGGAGTAGACCGTGGTGCCGACTTCGCCGACGCCATGGCGGCCTTTGCCAATATTGGGAAACGGGAAATAGGTCATCACCGAACCCGGCGTTCCGACCTCGTCGGCATAGTAGAGATGGTAGACGTCGGGCGCATCGAAATTGACCGTCTTCTTGACCCGGCGCAGGCCAAGCTTGTGGGTGAAGAAATCATTGTTCTGCCGTGCATCCCTGGCCATCGAGGTGACGTGATGCAGGCCCTTGATCTGGTCGAGCATGGTCTTTGCTCCTTCCCTTGGTGCTTGTGCGGCCTCGCCGCTGTCCACGCCAATATGAGGACGCGATCGATTGTGGCAAAGGCGGCAAACACAGAATGGACTGTGCTTCAAAAGTGAACAATGAGAAGGCGCTTGTTCACCATCCAGCCAACAGCCTTGGTCTTGCGCGGTTGATGGAAATCGGTTCCATGTGCGCATTCGAATATACCGGGAAGGGGTAGCGCAAGTGACTGGAAAAGGCAGCCGGCCGAATGTCCTCCTCATCACTTGCGACCAGTGGCGCGGTGATTGCCTGTCGGCTGCCGGCCATGCCCAGGTGAAGACACCGAATGCCGATGCGCTGGCCGCCGAAGGTGTGCTGTTCAAGCACCATTACGGCGGTGCGGCTCCGTGCTCGCCCGCGCGTGCCTGCCTCTACACGGGCCTCTACCAGATGAACAACCGTGTCTGTCGCAACGGCACACCGCTCGATGCCCGCCACGGCAATATTGCGCTTGCCGCGCGCAGCGTCGGTTACGATCCAACCTTGTTCGGCTATACCGATGTGTCGCTCGATCCGCGCCAGCTTGCACCGGCCGATCCGCGGTCGCACAGCTACGAAGGCGTGCTGCCCGGCTTCACTGTGCGCCAATTGCTGCCCGAACGTCAGAAGCAGTGGTTGTCCTGGCTGAAGCAGCAGGGTATCGATGCCAGCGCTGGAAGTCCTGATATCCATCGCCCCGTTGGCGAGGCGGACGGCGCGGTGACTGAGGCGCCACCCATCTACTCGAAGGATCAGACGCCAACGGCCTTCCTCGCCGGCGAATTCATCCGCTGGCTGAGCGAGCAAGAGGAAGCCACGCCATGGTTTGCGCATCTTTCCTTTATCAGCCCGCATCCGCCCTTCATCGTGCCGGAACCGTACAACATCCAATACGATCCGGCGGACGGCCCCGCTTTTCACCGCGCGGAAAGCTGGCGTGCCGAATCTCAGGGCCACCCCTACATCGCCTATGATCTTGGCCGGCAAGAACGCGCGAAGTTCCGCCCCGGCGCCACGGGCAAGGTACACGACTGGAGCGAGGACGATTTCCGCCGTATCCGGGCAATCTATTACGGCATGATCTCGGAGGTCGACGCACAGCTCGGCCGCCTATGGCAAGCGCTGAAGACCGAAGGCGCGTGGGACAACACCATCATCGTGCTCACCTCCGACCACGCCGAAATGATGGGCGACCATTTCATGCTGGGCAAGGGCGGCTATTTCGACGGCAGCTACCATATCCCGCTGATCATCCGCGATCCGCGCCACCGTAAGGCCGCCGCCAGCAAGATCGATCGTTTCACCGAAGCGGTGGACATTTTGCCTACGCTCATCGACCTGCTCGGCGTGGCTCCCGAGCCGCATCTTGACGGGTGCTCGCTGAAACCCTTCTTGAGCGGTGGAACTCCAGCCGTTTGGCGCGACGCCGCGCACTGGGAGTTCGACTTCCGCTCGGTCGCGGACGGTGAAGCCGAACAGCACTTCGGTATTACCTCGCGCCAGTGCAACCTCGCTGTCATCCGCACACAGAAATTCAAATACGTGCATTTTGGCGGCGGCTTGCCGCCCCTGCTTTTCGACATGGAGGCCGACCCTGGCGAACTGAAGAACCTCGCCAGCAGTCCGGCACACCGTTCCACCCGACTGGAATTCGCCGAAAGGCTGCTTGCCTGGCGGGCCGAACATCTCGACCAGTCGCTTGCACTCTGGGAACTGACGGAAAACGGGGTGACTGGATATGCTAGGTAGCAAGCAGGGCGGTAAGGGATTTCCCCTACCGCCCGCATCCTTGCCTACCGGACGACGAGGCGCTGCTCGTCGCGCTTCTGGGCGTAGGAGCCCTTGTCGTAGGCCGCTTGCTTCTCAAGCTGCTCCTTGGTGAAGGTCGTATAAAGGTACTTCTTGCCGTTCTTGTCGGTCATGAACTTCAAATTATCCATGCCGACCGCGACCTCCTTCGAGCCGATGCCGAGGAAGCCGCCGACATCGACGATCACGGCATCGGTTTTCTTGTCGGGCGTCAGCACGACATCGCCGATCTCACCGACCTTGGCGTCGTTGGCGCCATAGACCGTCGTACCCTTCAAATCGTCACCCCTGATCTCGCCAATCGGCATCTCCGTCAGCTTGGACTTGTCGATAGCCGCGGTCTTTGTCTGGTCGGGAGCCGTGGCGTCAGCCGGCGCAGCCGCCGTCTTGGCCGCCGGAGCGGCAGCGGGAGCTGTCGCGGCGGAAGGCGCCGTCGCGGGCGCAATTGCCGCCGGCGCGTTCGATGCCGTCGTGGCCGGCGCCGGATCATAGGCCTTGCGGTTAAAGTCCGGCTGCGCCTGCAGCTCTTCCTTGGTGGTCTGCGCCACCAGCCAGCGGTCGCCATTCTTCTGTGCCCACTGCGCCTTGGCGAAATCATAGGCGACGTTCTTTTCGCCCATGCCGAGGAAGCCGCCCACGCCAATAATCAGCGACTGCGCCTTGCCTTCCTTGGTCAGTACGATGTCGTTCACGTCACCGATCTTCTGGGCGTCATCGCCTGTGCCGTTGTAGACATTTTCGCCGATTATGTTTGTGGCCAAGTTGCCATCAGCCTGTTTCACCGGTTGCGCGTTCGCCTCTGCGGGCTTCTGTGCGGTGTCGGTCGACGTGGCCGGTGCCTGGGCAGTCGTCGGTGCGGCCGGGGCCGGCGCATAAGCTTTGCTGTCGAATTCCGGATGCGCCTTCAGCTCGTCCTTGGTTGTCTGGGCCACGAGCCAGCGGTCGCCGTTCTTCTCGGCCCATTGCAGCTTGTCATAGTCGAAGGCGACGTTCTTGGTTCCGACGCCAAGGAAGCCGCCCACGCCGATGACGACGGATTTCGCCATGCCGTCCTTGTCAAAGACGACGTCAGTGACCTTGCCGATATTCTCGGCATTGTCACCAGTGCCGTTATACACGGTTTCGCCGATGATATTGGTGACGATGCTGCCTTCCGCCCGGATCACTGGCGCTGCCGGCTCCTGGGCGGCCGGTGGATTCGCGGGGGCTGGGGTTGCGTTTTGCGCGAAGGCACCGGTTGCAACCATTGTTGCAAGGGCGGTGGTCGCTAAAAGGGTGCGGATCATGATAATCTCTCCTCGTGCCTGATTTCGTGCACGCCGCAGCCGGTTGAACCATCGCTGGAAAATCGGTCGCGGCATCTCTACAGGTTCACAACGTCGTGACCATGCTGTTGTTCCGACAAAAAACCGCGGCATCCGAGACCAAAACCACCGTGCGGATGGGTAACCGCCAGCCGACGCAACCCCTGGATTCCGACCTTGGATACCGGCCTGGATTTCAGCGCAACCGGAACCTTTCCTGGTCCGCTGCGTTTCGGCCTCCGGCTAGGTACCCTGGGCCAGTTTTGATTGAACAGCGGAGCCGGGCATGAAATTTGCAGCGGTGCTGAACCGGGACGGCGGCACCTTGCGCACCACCGACCTTATGGCCTTTTCCGACCGGATGCGTCAGACGCTGGAATCGGCGGGCCATTCTCTCAGCATCGACATCGTTGCCGGCCGGGATATCGCGGAAACCCTCGACAGCGCCGTCTCGCGCCACACCGTCGACGTCGTGCTCGCCGGCGGCGGCGACGGAACCATCTCAGCCGCGGCTGCCAGGCTGATGGGCAAGAAAAAAGCGCTCGCCATATTGCCGGCCGGCACGATGAACCTGTTCGCGCGCGGTCTCGGCATTCCGCAGTCGCTCGATGCCGCGCTGGAATCCTTCGCCGACGGCGAAATCATTTCGGTCGACATGGCCACGGCCAATGGCCAGCCATTCGTTCATCAGTTCTCGATCGGCATGCATGCCAAGATGGTGCAACTGCGCCAGAAGATGGAATTCGGGTCGCGCCTGGGTAAGATCGGTGCTTCAGCCAAGGCCGCCTGGGCGACGATCAAGAACCCCCCGGCAATGAACGTTACGCTCGGCATTGGCGACGCCGAGGTGACGGCGCGCATAACGGGCATCGGCGTCACCAACAATCTGTTCGGCGAAGGCCATTTGCCTTATGCCGACAACCCTGCGGGCGGCGTGCTTGGCATCTACGTCACGGTGGCGCAACAGCGCGCTGAACTGGTCAAGTTCTTCTTCAACATGGCGCGCGGCAAATGGCGCGACAACGAGCACGTCGAAATCCATCAGGCCGACCGTGCAGTGCTGAAAATCCACTCCGGCGGCAGGAAGTTTCGCGCCGTGATGGATGGCGAACTGGTCAGGCTCGATCGTGAGACGACGATCGAAATCAAACCCGGAGCGCTCAATGTGCTGGTGCCGGCCAGCGTGGCCCAGGCGAAGGCCGCCTGATGCGGTGTGACGCCACGGGAGCCGCGATTTTAGCCGGAAGGCGCCGGGCCGGAATCCGGCGGAGCGCGGACGGGTTGTTCGCCTGTGTTCGGTGCTTTGATCAACTCGCCGTAGATCTCGGCGACGCCCCAGGCGATGAGCGCCAAGAGCAGTCCGGCGATCAGGATTTGGAACCCATGCCAACCCCATCGCCCCTGACGCGCTTTGTTTTCGGGAATGTTCTTGGTCATGGCGGTTCCTCGTCCGGTTTCGCGTCGGCTGGCCCGATCGGCAAATCACGCTCGGGTAACGGTCCCTCGCAAGGATGGTTCCGGCTGCAAGGTTGTCTCGGGTCGGCGAGGACATCAAGGCAAGCCGTTGGAGACTTCGTTGGATCCCGGGTGGAAACGGTGTCCAGCGCGAGAGATATTGATGGCGCTGGAAGATCTGTCGAAGTGACACGAGGCGGGCCGGCCGGCGCTGCTATCCCTCGCCGGCACCCGGACGGTCGGCGTCGGACTTCACGTTCTCGCGGTAGATGGCATAGGCCGCGAGTGCCACGGCCGGACCAAGAATAATCCCGAGCCCACCTTTTCCCTTGAGCCCACCTTGTCCCTTGAGCAATGTCGGTAGCACCGCGAGCGCGGCCGTAATGCCGATCGCCTTCATGTCGGCCTTGCGCCGCCTTGCTTCGCGGCGGACCTGGGCGCCCGACACCAGCCGATGGATCAGAACAATAAGGCCCGCGATCACCAGGAAGCCGACACCGAAACCAACCGCGGCAGCCAGCGATCCATAGCGCGCCGATGTCCAGATGTAAGCCGCCCCGACCAGGAAGCCGAGGCCGCAGAATGCCGCCAGCGCTGCAAGCGCATAGGCGGTGGCCGCTGTGCGCGCACGGCGCATCACAGCCATGGTCTCACCCGAGGCGAAACCCGAGAGCAGGGAAGCCAGCAGTCCCATCTCGGCGAAACTAGCGACGCGCGAGCAGCGCGAACAGGAAGCCGATGCCAGCCGCGATTGCCAGCGACGTTACCGGCTTTTCGCGTACGCTTGCCACCATCTGCGCCTCGATATCCCTGGCGTTGCCGCGCAGGCTGTCGAAGGCGGCCTCCCCTTGGGCGCGCAACTGCTCGACGCCTTCGGCCGCCGCCCGGCGCGCTGTGCCGTAGCCGTGTTGACCGGTCTGGGCCAACTGTTTGGTGAGCTTGTCGATATCGGCCTTCAACTGCCTGATGTCGGCTTCAAGATCCGAATTCGTCCGGCCTTCGTTGGCGGTTTTCCCTGCGGCGGTTGCCATTGCTTAACTCCTTGTGATTGCTCGGTTTCAAACGCGCCGTGCGCTTCAAGGTTCCGATGCCGGGGCAAACTAGCCGAAAACCCGGTCATGCGCACCCGATCCCCCGCCTCTGGAAAGAAGCGCTGCGTCAGGTCAGCGGCCGGTAACGGCCATTGCTCGCAAGGATATTGCCGGTTTAAAAAACCGCACTCGGTCTTGCTGGGCATTTCGCCCGCTTGCAAATGCCTGCCGCAGCAGTCCGTTCTACGCGCTTGCCTGAGATTGGCCTTTCATCGGCGCCATGTTCTTTTTTAAATGACAACACACCGGATTGCGATCATGACTTCCGACGTTTCAAGGAGCAATTGCCTGTGCCTCAATTACTTGACGGATTGCGCATTCTTGTCCTGGAGGATGAATACCTCATAGCCATGGATGTCGAGCAACTCTGCCGCGACCACGGTGCAAGCGAGGTGGTGGTTGCCCGCGACCTGGCCGAGGTCGATGGCCGGAAGGTCGCGACGGATTTCGACGCGGCCATTGTCGATCTAGTGCTGGGAGGTGCCTCGACGCTTGAATTCGCCGCGGGTCTGCGTGAAACCGGCGTCCCGTTCGTTTTCGCGTCCGGCTATTCGGATGCGGACGAGATCAAGGCGTCATTCCCCGGGGTGAGGCTGGTCACCAAGCCCTATTCAGGCGAAGACCTCGTCGAAGCCGTGGCGCTGGCCTACGGTCGCGGCTCCCCTGACTGACGCGACACGTCCGCATCGCCGTTATTCGGCCCGCGTTCAATGCGCCGCCGTCCCCGTGACCTGAGCCGAGATCGCATCGGGGCCATACTCGTCCTCGCCGGAGATTTTCAGGATTTCCTGCAGGCGCGTGCGGGCCCTGCTGACGCGGCTCTTGATCGTTCCGACCGCGCAACCGCAGATTTCGGCGGCCTCCTCATAGGAGAAGCCCGAAGCGCCGATCAGGATGATGGCTTCGCGCTGGTCCTCCGGCAATTGCTCGAGAGCGCCGCGAAAATCCTTGAGGTCGAGTTGGCCGTGCTGGGCAGGATGCACTGCAAGCCGGGCCGTCATGATGCCGTCGCTGTCCTGCACCTCGCGGCCGCGCTTGCGCATTTGCGAATAGAATTCATTGCGCAGGATCGTGAAAAGCCACGCCTTGAGGTTGGTGCCGGGCTGAAAGCTCTCATGCTTGTCCCAGGCCTTGACCAGCGTTTCCTGAACGAGATCGTCGGCCTTGTCGGCATTCTGAGTCAGCGACACGGCAAAAGCCCGCAAGCTTGGGATTGCCCCAAGCAAATCGGTCTTGAAGCCTTGGGAGACCGCTGCCATGCCTCAGTCCTTCTTCTGTGCGGGTTCGGCCTGTTCCAGTTGGCTGAGCAACCGGGCGAAGCGATCCGGCACATTGTCGGAGACCAGCTCGTCATAATATTGTTTGAGTTTGCGCCCGATTTCGGAGTTCGGCCCAAGAGGGTCGCCGACGCCGTTCCGGCGCCTGCCCGCGGCGCCAGCCAGAATATCTTTCGTCATATCCTTCATTTCGCCCTTTTATTCCCAGAGCTCAAGCCGCTCATACATAACACGAGACAAGCGCTACCCTCGTCTGGTTTGCCCAACCCGACGTCCAAACGCCATTGCCACTGATTCGTTCCATATCGGCGGAACTTTTTCGGAAAAGCGGCGTTATTTCCACCGGGCTTGCAATCAGTGACCTGCAATGCATCCAACCGCGTCATCTGAGGGAGACGTCCATCATGAGCTTGTCCGCCACCATCGCTCCGCATCTGCCGTTCCTGCGGCGCTTCTCGCGTGCCGTCTCGGGATCGCAGGAGAGCGGCGACGCGCTGGTCGCCGCGATGCTTGAGGCCATCATTGCCGATATCGACATCTTCCCGGAGGCGTCGAGTGACCGGATCGCCTTGTACAAGGTTTTTGCCAAGCTCTTCACATCCGTTGCCATCCGCGTTCCGCAGGAGCAGTCACAATCGGCTTGGGAGCAGCGCGCGGCCGCCAATCTCAATGCGATCGCGCCGCTTCCCCGCCAGGCCTTCCTGCTGGTTGCCGTCGAAGGTTTCAGCGAGGACGAGGCGGCCGAAATCCTCGACGTCGGCGACCAGCAGTTCTCCGAGCTGCTCGCCCAGGCAAGCAACGAGATTTCCCGTCAGGTGGCGACCGACGTGCTGATCATCGAGGATGAGCCGCTGATCGCCATGGACATAGAGGAGATGGTCGAAAGCCTCGGTCATCGGGTCGTGGGAACGGCGCGCACCCATGCCGAAGCGGTGACGATGTTCGGCAAGACCCGGCCGAAGATGGTCCTGGCCGATATCCAGCTCGCCGACGGCAGTTCAGGCATCGAGGCGGTGAACGAAATGCTCTCTTCGACATCGGTGCCGGTGATCTTCATCACCGCCTTTCCCGAACGTCTCCTGACCGGAGAGCGCCCCGAACCCGCCTTCCTCGTGACCAAGCCGTTCAATCCCGACATGGTCAAGGCGCTGATCAGCCAGGCGTTGTTCTTCGACCGGCAGGCCAAGGCTGCCGCATAGATCGCTGCCTCGGACGCAGGACAGAGACATCAAGGCCGCTGGATGCGATTGTTTCCGGTGGCCTTTTTGACAAGCCGGATCGGCCACCGGCGAATTTCCGGCCCGCGCTGCCCGGAACGATTTGCAAGCACCGTCTTTTTCGGCGAATGGTGGAACAAACCGCATCCACCCACGTTTTTACCGCATCATTGGAAGGAGATGAGCCATGCTTTACTGGGCGCTCGTATTTCTCGTCGTGGCGATTATCGCCGGCGCGCTTGGTTTCGGCGGCATTGCCGGCACCTCCGCCGGTATCGCGCAGATATTGTTCTTCATCTTCCTGGCTTTCCTGATCATTTCGCTTCTGGCCGGCCTGTTCAGGCGGGCGTGAGCCTGGCGAGTTATCAGGCGAACACTGGAAGCCGCACCCCTCAAACGGTTTCCAGCCACCGCCGGGCGGCGTCCTTCAATGGATACCGTCCGGCGGACCGCTTTTAGCGGAACCCATTCGACAGTGAGCCGTTCAGCCTGAGTTGGGTGAACAGATTGACCTATGCGCTCCAGGACTTCAGATAAGACGGAAGGCGCACGGAGCGATGAAGTCATCGCCATGCACCCCGCTGAAAGCGGCATGCAGCTTGGCCGTGCCCTTCTTCACGCCCTGCACAATGCCGGCATTTCCGTTCTTTATCAGGATCGCGAGATGAAGACCGTATGGGCCCGCAATATGCGCGCGCCCTGGGTCTCCGATGAGGTCGAGGGGAATGGCACCCTGCCGATGGCGCAGGCCGACCGCATCGCCGCCGCCAAGCGCGAGGTGGTCGCGACCGGCGATGCTCAGCGCCTTGAAATCAGTGTCCCGGTCGAGAACGGCGTTCGCTGGTTTCATATCTGGGTCGATGCCGACCGAGGCGATGGTGGCGATGTACAAGGCGTCGTCACCACCATGGTTGAGACGACCGAGCAGAAGCGGCGCGAACAGACATTGACGACGTTGCTGCGTGAAGTCAGCCACCGCTCGAAGAACCTGCTGGCGATCATCCAGAGCATCGCGACCCAGACCGGTCGTTATTCCGACGGCGTCGGCGACTTCCTGACGCGCTTCCGCGGCCGGCTGCAGTCGCTGGCCTCCTCCCAGGACCTGGTGACATCCTCCAACTGGCGGGGGGCAGCCCTTCATGAACTGGTGGCGAGCCAGGTCGGCCGCTACGGAGCGAACCCATCGCACAGCCTTCGCTTCCGTGGCGCCAATCCCTACCTCAATCCCAACGCCGCGCTGCATATTGGCCTGGCGATGCATGAACTCGCCGTCAACTCCGTCAGCTACGGCGCCCTGTCCCGGCCGGACGGTTTCGTCGAGGTCACCGCCGACCTTAACGCCGCCGCCACGGGGGACGTGGCCTTGTCTTTGACATGGGCCGAAACGATAGGGACCGACGACGATGGGGGCGGTCAAAAGCGATTCGGCAGCGTCGCGTTGGAGCGTGTGGTGCCAGCGTCCCTGAACGGAACCGCGAACCTCGATATCGGCGACGGCCACCTCGAATACCGCCTGGTCGTTCCGCACAGCAATTTCGAGACGCAGTGAGCGCCCGGCAAGCAGCGATTCTTAACCGGCTGTTCACCATAAGAGCGAATACTGTTTTTCCCAGATATCGCCGGAACCCACCCCGTTTTCGGACATTGTTGGCAGGCTTGCAGCGCGGTACGGGAGGAACGTCTTGACGGTTGCCGACATGAACAGACTGGAACAAGCCGCCCGGATTTCGATGGGCGAATTTCAGGAATCCGAATCCTCCGCAAGAACACTCCCTGAAGCAGGCAAGGGTTTGATGAAGGGGCTCGTTCTTGCGCTGGCCGCGATAATGTCGCTGGCCGTTCTTTGGCAGTTGAGCTGACTTAGGTCCTGCTCACCTCACCATGCGCGCTGTTGAAATCGCCGATCGGTCAACGCGGGGGCACCTTCGACCGTGAGAGCCCCGTTGGAATGACAGGAACTTTTTGACGATGTCGGTCGTTATTGCGGCCAGAGGAACATCTGTCATGCAACACATAACCGCGTTGGCCGAATGCCGGGAATTGCAGGTCCCTGTCAGTGTTTTTGCGACTGCTGACGAATGCAACGCTGAGCGCCCCTTCGCGATGGGCGACGTACAGGGGCAGGCGCAGCATGTCGTCACCGATTGCCTCGCGGTCGATCCTGCGTCGGAGGACGAGTACGATCAAATTGTCTGCAAGATGCGGCCAGACGGTAGCCTTAACGCTTCATTGACCATTTCCGACCTCCGCCCAGGAAAAGACGACGTTAATCAACAATAAATTGCAGCAGCAAAGGCCGTCGTTTCGTGCTAAACGGCGGTTGGAGCTTACTAAAGTGTGGACACAAGTGAGGAGTGACTCTATGCGGAAAATACTTATTGCCATGGTTGCAGTGGTCGCCGTCAGCGGCTGCACCACGACCGAGCAGGACGTCGTCGGCGGCGGCTTGATCGGTGCGGGCGTAGGCGGGTTGGTCGGCGGCGGCAAGGGCGCGCTGATAGGCGCGGCCGTCGGTGCCGGGTCCGGCCTGCTGGTTCGCAACCTGCGCAACGGCTACTGCCAGTATCGAGATCATCGCGGCCGTATCTATACGGCCCGCTGCAACTAATTCAGCGATTAGAGCAATCAGGAGCGGCTCGGCGATTTCTATCAAACGCTGAACCGCTCTAATGGAATACAAAACCGGGGGCCATATCCGGCCTCCGGATTTTCTTGGCCGTTGCCGATCGGCAGGATTTCAGCCGACCAACGGAATTCTGATTTCCACCTTCAGGCCGTCAGCCTGGAAATCCCGCTTGATCGTGCCGCGCAATTCGCGGATGACGTTGAGGTCGATCAGTTTCGTACCGAATCCGGTCACGGCCGGTGCCTCGATCTTGTTTTTTCCAGCTTCCCGCCAGTTCAGCGCCAGGATCCGCTCGCGTCCACGCCCTTCCAGCGACCAGTCCACTTTCAGCGCCCAATCCCCCTTGGACGAATTCGCGGAATTGCCGGCTTCACCATATTTCAGCGCATTGGTGGCGAGTTCATGAAAGGTCAGGCCAAGCGCCTGCGTCGTGGTTTCATCGAGCAGCACTTCCGGGCCTGACAGGAGCCCCTCCGGCAACTCCTTGCCGAACACCTGGCCGAGCTCGATGCGCAGCAGGTCGGCAAGGTCGGCTTTCTGCCAGCGTGAGCGCGTCAACATGTCCTGCGAGGCGGCCATCGCCTGCAGCCTGGCCGAGAAGGAATTGGAGAACTCATTGACGTCGGTTGCCCGCGACGCCGTCTGCCGGGCGATCGCCAGCACCCTGGTGATCGAGTTCTTGATGCGATGCTTCATCTCCTGCAGCATCAGGTCCTTTTCGAGCAGGCTCTTTTCCGTTGTTTCATGCAAGGCCGACACCGCGTCGTAGGCTCGCTCCTGATAGCGCGCCACCAGCGCGATGGCGCCGGCCAGGAGCAGGCCGAACAGTCCCAGCATCACAGGGATGGCGCGCGACGAGGGTTGCGAGAAGGCACTGGTCGGCCTGAACAACACGGTCCACGGGCGCCCCGCCACGGTCATCTTGCGGGTGACCAGCAGCCGGTCTCCCAAGGATGAAGCCGGTGGCGTCTCCGAGCGGAACAACAGATTGTCGCTGTTTGCCGTTCCGTCATAGATCTCTGTGTTGACCGGCAGCAGCGGCGCGCGGCTCAGCGCGATCTGGAACAGATCCCGGGCGCGGAAGGCGGCATAGAGAAAGCCGGCGGTCGAGGAGCGCGATGCGTTGATGACCTCCGGCGCTGTTTCGACGTTGAGACGCACGAAGACCAGGAAGCCGGTGAAGGTCTGCGCGGCACCCGTGCCCTGGCCGAGCTGCACCAGCCCACTTGCATGCTGTTGGTCGTCGGCCATCGCCTTTTCGATCGCCGCGCGCCGCACCGGCTCGCTGAACATGTCGTAGCCGATGCTGGCCTGGTTGGACGGATCCAGCGGCTCGAAAAGCGCAATCGGCGTGCGCCAGGGCTGCGTCGTATCCGGATAGACCGGATGGCTGGCGCCGAAATCGTGGAGGATGTCGCGTTCGACCGTTTCCTCGTCGCCCGTCTTGACCAGCCGCAGGAAGCCGATGCCGCGCAGGCCGCCGAAATTGCTGTCGACATCCAGCGCCTTGAAGAAGGCCTTGAACTCGTTCTGGGAAATATCGCCGTTGCGCGCGTCGAACAGGGCCTTCGTCGAGCGCAGCAGCGACAGATGCAGGTCGATGCGGCTCTCGATCCGATTGAGGGCGTCATCGGCCGCCCCTTCGAACTTGATGCGGGCGGCTTCCTGCGTCGCGAAATAAGCGAATCCCGCCATGGTCATGCTGATCAATGCAACGGCAATGAACGCGACGATTGGAAAAAACTTCTTCAACGGATGATGCGGTCCACGATCAAACAGGACCTTTATGGGCAAGTCGCCGGGCCAACACAATGGTCAGGCCAAGCCATCGTGATCACTGGCATATCATGTGAACGGCAACGGCGCGTGCCCGAGCAGCCTGGCCGGCCTCAGGCGGCGATCTTCAGCGCACCCGGCCCCGGTATGGCACCTGGAGGACATTTACCCAGGATGATCATGCCCAGCACCTCGTCCTGGGTGACATCCGTGGTGCGTGCCGTGCCGACGACCTGACCGTTCTTCATCACGCAGACCCGGTCGGCAAGCTCGAACACGTCGTGGATGTCGTGGCTGATCAGGAAGATGCCGATGCCGTCGGACTTGAGCTGCCTGACCAGTTCGCCGACCTGTGCCGTTTCCTGGGGGCCGAGTGCCGCCGTCGGCTCGTCCATGATCAGGATGCGGGCGTTGAACAGGATGGCGCGTGCGATCGCCACTGACTGGCGCTGTCCGCCCGATAGTTTGATCACCGGTTCCTTGAAACGCTGGAAGCGAGGATTGAGCCGCCCCATCACCTTGCGCGCCTCGGCCTCCATGGCGACGTCGTCGAGCGTGCCCCAGGCGGTCATCAGCTCGCGGCCGAGGAACAGATTGGCGGCGGCATCGACATTGTCTGCCAACGCCAGCGTCTGGTAGATCGTCTCGATGCCGTATTTCTTAGCGTCGCGCGGGTTGGAGATCGCTGCCTCCTCGCCATTGACGAATATCTGGCCGGAGTCGCGCTTGTAGGCGCCGGACAGGATCTTGATCAGCGTCGACTTGCCGGCGCCGTTGTGGCCGAGCAGCGCCACGACCTCGCCGGGGAAAAGATCGATCGAGGCATCGTCGACGGCACGGATGCCGCCGAATGCGATCGAGATATTACGCATGTCGACCAGCGCGGTGGCTGCAGGAGCAGTCTTGTCAATCACGGTGATGCCTCCCTAAACGCGCTTGCGGTAAACGGTGTCGAGCCACACCGCGATGACCAGCACGGCGCCGACGACGATGCTCTGCAGAGGCGAATCGACGCCGAGCAGCACCATGCCCGACTGCAGCGACTGCATCAGCAACGCGCCGAGCATGGCGCCGATGATCGTTCCCGAGCCGCCGGCAAGCGACGTGCCGCCGATGACGGCCGCGGCAATGACGAGCAACTCATCCAATGTTCCAAGCACATTGGTGGCCGAGTTCTGCCGGGCCGACGAAATGGCGGCGGCGATCGTGGCCAGCACGCCCATGATCATGAACACCTTCATGGTGATCCAGCGCGTGTTGATGCCGGCGAGGTTGGCCGCTTCCGGATTGCCGCCGATGGCAAAGACATAACGGCCGAAACGGGTGCGTTTTGTGATGAAGGTCATGACCAGACCGACGGCGACGGCCATCAATACCGGTATGGCGATGCCGTGGGCGATGAATAGCCCGCCCTCCGGCACGGTGATGTTGTTGGCGGCCGCGTACCGGTTCACGATGCCGATCGGCCACGGATAGGAGTTGGCCAGCCACACCGCGCCCATGATGACGGCACAGGTGACGACGCCGAGCAGCGTCTCGGCCCAGATCGGCCGCAGCGGGAAGCGGAACCGCTTTCGTTGCACCCGCCCGTTGAACAGCGCAAACACGACGGCCAGGCAGGCGACGATGCCTACGACCCAGCTCCAGGTCGCACCGATCGATCCGGCCGGTCCGCCGCCCATCAGCTGGAAGGTGGCGTCGAGCGGTGCCACCGTCTGGCCGCTGGTGACCCACCAGGCGGCACCGCGCCAGACCAGCAGGCCGCCCAGCGTGACGATGAAGGCCGGCACTTCGAGATAAGCGATGACGAAGCCCTGGAAGGCGCCGATCAAAAGGCCGAGCGCCAGGCCGATGACCAGTGCCAGCACCCAGATCCATGGATTGCCGAGTTCAAGCCCCACGAACCGGACCAGGAAATGCACCTGGGCAAAGCCCATGACCATGCCGATCAGGCCCTCGGCGGAACCGACGGACAGGTCGATGTTGCGCATGACGATGACCAGCACCATGCCGCAGGCCATGATTGCGACCGCGGACGTCTGCACCGACAGATTCCACAGATTGCGCGGCGTTAGAAACGTGCGGCTGTCGAAATCGAACGGATTGACGCCAAGACGCAAGCTCGAAATCACATGCAGCGCGACCCAGATCAGCAGCAGGGCGCCGATCATGCCGAGCATACGGGTGTCGATCTCGGTCGCTTTCAGGAACCGGGCAACCGCGCCGAGTTCCGAGGCGCGCGCGGTATCGGCCTGCAGGTTGGACGTCGTGTCGGTCATGATTTCCTTCAACCGGCTGGCCGTCTGACACGGATGCCGAACCCAGCCTAGAAGCTATCCGCGTGATGCGGAAACACAAATCTTTTTGAGAAAACGCCGCGGCTTGGGGGCCGCGGCGCCTTCATTCTTCAAGCGGTCAAACTCAGTTGCAGGCCGCGACGCTGCCGGCGGCGACGCCCGCGCAGACTTCGTCCTTCTTGATCCAGCCGGCGTCGATGACGAGGTTGAGATTGTCCTTGGTGATGGCGACCGGGGTCAGGAACAGCGACTTGACGGTGTTGCCGCCAGGCGTCGTGAAGTCCTTCGCGCCGGCGATGTCGGTCATCTTCTTGCCGTCGGCGAGCTGCGAGGCGATCTCGGCGGCGTTCTTGCCGAGTTCACGCGCATCCTTCCACACCGACACGGTCTGGGTGCCGAGCGCGATGCGGTTGAGCGCGGCGTGGTCGCCGTCCTGGCCAGAGACCGGCACGGTGCCGGCGAGCCCCTGCGCCGTCAGCGCCGCGACGACGCCGCCGGCGGTGCCGTCATTGGCCGCGACCACGGCGTCGACCTTATTGTCGTTGGCGGTGAGGAACTGCTCCATGTTCTTCTGGGCGTTGGCGGGCAGCCAGCCGTCCGTATAGGCTTCGCCGACATTCTTGATCTTGCCGCTGTCGATGGCTTCCTTCAGCACTTCCATCGAGCCCGAGAACAGGAAGTCGGCATTCGGGTCGGCACCCGAGCCCTTGATGAAGACGTAATTGCCTTCAGGCTTCACCTTGAACACCTCGCGAGCCTGCATGCGGCCGACTTCCTTGTTGTCGAAGGTCAGGTAGAAGACGTCCTTGTTCTCGATCAGGCGGTCATAGCCGACGACCGGAATGCCCTCGTCGAGCGCCTTCTGCACCGCTGGGCCGATGGCCGAAGCATCCTGCGCCAGGATGATCAGCGAATTGGCGCCCTGGGAAATCAGGCTTTCGACATCGGTCAGCTGCTTGCCGGGATTGGACTGCGCATCGGCGGAAATGTACTTGTCGCCCGCGGCCTCGATCGCTTTCTTCATGGCGGCCTCGTCGGTCTTCCAGCGCTCTTCCTGGAAATTCGACCACGAAACGCCGATGACCTTGTCCTTCGCCTGCGCCACCGACGCCAGCGTCAGCGACATGGCGACACCCGCCAGGATGGCGACTGTGAATCTCTTCATGGTATATCCTCCCTGCGCCGCGTATGGCGCGACCAAACTGGCCCGAAGGCCGGCACAAAGGCCCTATTTTTTCGAGCCTCGAAAAAATACTGATCCATCGTCGGAACACTGTCAACATCGATTCTGATGGATTTTGAGGTGCCGGGAGCCTTTTTTCGAGTCCCGCAATAAATAAATGACAGCTCCTGCCGCATCTGCCAGTATTCGGCCCATTGCCGGAGAGGTTCGAGGGGGTGTCAAGAACCGCGGCGACGGGGAGGATGTGGGAAGCATGTCGGTCGGAATCCGCCACGACGATCTGCGCCGGCGCAACCGCGCCATGGTGATTGCAGCCGTGCGTCAGGGTGGTCAGCCCTCGCGCACCGAGATCGCCGCCACCACCGGCCTCAGCCACTCGACCATATCGGCGATATCAGCCGACCTGATCGACGAGGGTATCCTGACCGAAGGCAAGCCGAACGAAGCCGGTTCACTGAAACGCGGCCGGCCGCAGGTTGGCCTTGGCCTCAACCCCGAGGCCGCGGCTGTGATGACCGTGGTGCTGTCGCTGAATTTCCTGTCCGTCGCCGTCATCGATTATTCCGGCCAGGTGGTCGCCGAGGAACAGCGACGGCTGGACACGCTGACCATGTCGCGCGAGGCGCTGATCGGCGAATGCACGGCAATAGTGCGGCGGCGCCTCGAGGACCCCGATCTCGACGTCCGCAGTATTGCCCGCATCGCGCTGGCGATCCAGGGCATCACCGACAGCGAGGCGCGTGCGATGCTGTGGTCGCCGATCACGCCGCAGACGAACATTCCCTTCGCCGACATACTTGAAGCCGAGTTCGGCATCCCCGCCACCATGGAGAACGACTGCAACATGATGGCGGTGGCGCTGCGCTGGCGCGACCCCGAACGCTACCGCGACGACTTCATCGCCATCCTGCTCTCGCACGGCATCGGCATGGGCCTGGTGCTGAAGGGCGAGCTGTTCACCGGCACGCATTCATCGGGAGGCGAGTTCGGCCACATGATCCATCGCCCGGGAGGCGCGCTCTGCCGCTGCGGACGGCGCGGCTGCGTCGAGGCCTATGCCGGCAACTACGCCATCTGGCGCAACGCCAGGCAGCTTGGCGAGGACGCCGAACCGGTCGCAGATGTCAGCGATGCGCAGATGCGGACACTCGCCGCGACGGCAAGGGAGAAAGACGGACCGGAGCGCGAAGCCTATCGCAAGGCCGGCGAAGCGCTGGGCTATGGGCTGGGCAGCCTGTTCGCGCTGATCGATCCCGCACCCGTCGCCATGGTCGGCGTCAGCGCCGCCGCCTTCGACCTGATCGAGCCGGCCTTGCGCGAGGCCATCGGCCAGACCGCCGGCGGCCAGCATTCGGAATCGATTTCCTTCGACACCGAGCCGAACGAGCTGCCGCTCATCCGCGAAGGTTGCGCTATGCGCGCATTGACCTTCGTGGACCAGGAGATTTTCGCGCCGGGCGTGCTGGCGAGGCCCGGCGTTCCGGGCAAGAATGTAGCCTGATTTCAGTCTTCGCGGATCGCGTAGCCGGCGCCGCGAATGGTGCGGATCACGTCCGGCATACGGCCGTTGTTGACCGCCTTGCGCAGCCGGCCGACATGCACGTCCACGGTGCGTTCATCGATATAGATCGTCTCGCCCCAGACATTGTCGAGCAGCTGGCTGCGCGAGAACACGCGGCCGGGATGACGCATCATGAATTCGAGCAGGCGGAACTCGGTCGGTCCGAGCCGGATCTCGCTCTTCTTGCGATAGACCCGGTGCGATTCCCGGTCGAGCACGATGTCGCCGACCTTGAGCACGCTGGACAGCACTTCCGGCTTGGCGCGGCGCAGCAGCGCCTTGACCCGGGCCATGAATTCCGGTGTCGAGAACGGCTTGACCAGATAGTCGTCGGCACCGGTCGAGAGGCCGCGCACGCGGTCGCTCTCCTCGCCGCGCGCCGTCAACATGATGATCGGCAGCCTCTCGGTCTCGGACCGCATTCGCAGGCGCCGACAGAGTTCGATGCCGGAAACCGCCGGCACCATCCAGTCGAGCACCAGGAGGTCGGGCACGTTCTCCTGGAGGCGGATCTCGGCTTCGTCGCCGCGTGTCACCACCTCGACCTGGTAGCCTTCCGATTCCAGATTGTAGCGGAGAAGCACGCCGAGCGGCTCCTCGTCCTCCACCACCATGATGCGTGGCGCGATCATCGATTGATCATCCCTGCCGTCAAGCCGCCGGCACCGACATCGCCGTCTCGTCCTGCTTCGGACGGTTGGCGGGCAGTTGCGTGCCGGTCAGCACATAATACGCATTCTCGGCGATGTTGGTCACGTGGTCGCCGATGCGTTCGAGATTCTTGGCGCAGAACAAAAGATGCGTGCAAGCCGTGATGTTGCGGGGATCCTCCATCATGTAGGTCAGGAGTTCGCGGAACACCGAAGTGTATTTGATGTCGATGCGTTCGTCGTCATTCCTGAGCTTGGCGAGGGCGGCGGCATCGCCTGCCGCGTATTCCTCGACTACCCCCTGCACCTGGATCAGCACCAGCTGCGCCATGGAATCTATCGAGTGCGACAGATCGCGCGGGGTGGCGGTAAGGCCGACGGAGCCGACGCGCTTTGCAATGTTCTTGGCAAGGTCGCCGATGCGTTCGAGATCGCCCGCCATGCGGATGGAGCCGACGACATGACGCAGATCGTCGGCCATCGGCTGGCGCTTGGCGATCAGGGTGATGGCGCGATCGTCGAGTTCGCGCTGGCGCGCGTCCATGATGGCGTCGTCGGAGACGACGCGCTGTGCCAGCGCATTGTCGGAATTCAGCAGCGCCTTGGTGGCGCCGCCGACCATCGTGCCGGCAAGATCGCCCATGTCGCTGATCAGCTTGCTGATCTGTCCGAGATCCTCGTCGAAGGCTGCGACTGTGTGTTCGGCCATGATCCTGGTCCTCGTATGCGTGAGATCAGCCGAAGCGGCCGGTGATGTAGTCCTGCGTGCGCTTCTCGCGAGGCGACGTGAAGATCTTCTCGGTCTTGTCGAATTCGACCAGCTCGCCCAGATACATGAAAGCCGTCTGCTTCGAGACCCGCGCGGCCTGCTGCATGTTGTGGGTGACGATGACGATCGTGTAGTCGGCCTGCAACTCGTCGATCAATTCCTCGATCTTGGCGGTCGACAATGGGTCGAGCGCCGAGGCCGGCTCGTCGAGCAGGATGACCTCCGGCTTCACCGCCACGGTGCGGGCGATGCAAAGCCGCTGCTGCTGGCCGCCCGACAGGCTGAGTCCGCTGGCATTGAGCTTGTCCTTGACCTCGTTCCACAGCGCGGCGCGCTTCAGCGCCTGCTCGACACGGCCGTCCATCTCTGCCTTGCCGATCTTCTCATAGAGCCTGACGCCGAAGGCGATGTTCTCATAGATCGACATCGGGAACGGCGTCGGCTTCTGGAACACCATGCCGATCTTGGTGCGCAACAGGTTGAGATCCTGCGAGCGGTCGAGAACGTTCTGGCCGTCGAGCAGCACCTGACCCTCGGCGGTCTGCTTGGGGTAGAGTTCGTAGATGCGGTTGAAGACGCGCAGCAGCGTCGACTTTCCGCAACCCGACGGTCCAATGAAGGCCGTCACGCTGCGCTCGGGCAGCGACAGCGTGATGTCTTTCAGCGCCTTCGACTGGCCGTAGTAGAAATTGAGGTTCTTGACCTCGATCTTCGCCTTGGCGGCCGCCTCGGTGGCAATCGTCATGTCTGGAGACAACATCTGGCTCATTTGTCCTCTCTGCGTCCGGTCAGGCTGCGCGCGAAGATGCTGAGCGCGAGAACCGTCAATGTGATTATGAGTGCGCCGGTCCAGGCCAGTTGCTGCCATTCCTCGTAGGGGCTGAGAGCGAACTGGAAAATGGTGACCGGCAGGCTGGCCATCGGCGCGTTGAGGTTGCTCGACCAGAACTGGTTGTTCAGCGCCGTGAAAAGAAGCGGCGCCGTCTCGCCGGAAATGCGGGCGATGGCCAGCAATATGCCGGTGACGATGCCGGACATCGCCGCGCGGTAGGCCACCGAACGGATCACCACCCAGCGTGGCGCGCCAATCGCCGTGCCGGCCTCGCGCAAGGCGTTCGGCACAAGGTTGAGCATGTCCTCGGTGGTGCGCACCACGACGGGGATGACCAGGATGGCCAGCGCGACGGCGCCGGCGATGGCGGAGAAATGCCCCATCGGCCGCACCATCAATTCGTAGACGAACAGACCAATGATGATCGATGGCGCCGACAGCAGGATGTCGTTGATAAAGCGTACCACGGTGGTGAGTTTCGAAAAGCGGCCGTATTCGGCCATGTAGGTGCCGGCCAGCACGCCGATCGGCGTGCCGACGACGATGCCGATGATGGTCATCACGATGCTGCCGTAGATGGCGTTGAGCAGGCCACCGGCATCACCGGGCGGCGGGGTCATTTCCGTGAACACCGAGAGCGAAACGCCCGACAGACCCTTATAGAGCAGCGCGCCGAGGATCAGCGCCAGCCAGGCAAGGCCGATGCCGGCGGCGATGACGCAGAGCGTCATCATCACGCCGTTCTTGCGCTTGCGGCTCTGGTGAAGCGATGCGGCTGTCGACATCGGTCAGACTCCGGTACGGGCATCGATGCGCATCAGCATGTACCGGGCGATGGCAAGGATGAGGAAGGTGATGACGAACAGGATCAGGCCGAGCGCCACCAGCGAGGAGGTGTAGAGATCGCCGACGGCTTCGGTGAATTCGTTGGCGATGGTTGCCGAGATCGTCGTTGCCGGCGCGAACAGCGAGGCGCTGATCCGGTGGGCGTTGCCGATGACGAAGGTGACCGCCATGGTTTCACCGAGCGCACGGCCGAGAGCAAGCATGACGCCGCCCATGATGCCGATGCGGGTGTAGGGGACGACAACCCGGCGTGTTACCTCCCAGGTCGTGCAGCCAATGCCGTAGGCGGACTCCTTCAGCACCGGCGGCACCGTGTCGAACACATCCTTGGTGATCGAGGTGATGAAAGGCAGGATCATGATGGCCAGGATCATCGCCGAGGTCAGCAGGCCAATGCCATAAGGGGGCCCGGCGAACAGGCTGTTAAGGCCGGGAATGCCATGGAACACGCTGATGATGAAAGGTTGCACTGTCGTCTGCAGGAACGGCGCCAGCACGAACAGGCCCCAGATGCCGTAGATGATCGAAGGAATGCCGGCCAGCAGTTCCACCGCCATGCCGATCGGGCGCCGAAGCGGACGCGGGCAAAGCTCGGTGAGAAAAATGGCGATGCCGATGCCGAGCGGCACGGCGATCAGGATAGCGATGGCCGAAGTGATGATGGTGCCATAGATCGGCGCCAGGGCGCCGAATTTCTCGGTGACGGGATTCCAGCTCTCGGTGGTCAGAAAGGAGAAGCCGAAGGTCGACAGTGCCTGCCAGGAACCGGCGAGCAAGGAGATGGCAACACCGCCGAGCAGCACCAGCACGAGAATGGCTGCGGCGCGGGTCAGCCCATGGAAGATCGAATCGGTCAACGCGAACCGTCTGACGGTGGCGTCGCGTGAACCTCGAATGGCTGGCAAGGCTTCCTGGGCAGCGCTCATGTCAAGCTCGGCTCTTTGTGTTGATTGAAAAGGAGCGCCGCGGGGCGGCGCTCCTCCAGAAAGATATTACTCGCCGGCGTAGACGGGCTTGCCGTCGGCCTTGATGTCGGCCTTCCACGAAGCCTTGATCAGGTCGACGACGCTGTCGGGGATCGACACGTAGTCGAGCGCCTTGGCGGTTTCCTTGCCGTCCTTGTAGGCCCAGGCAAAGAACTTCAGCGCTTCGCCGGTGGCAGCGGCATCGTCCGGAGCCTTGTGGATCAGCACCCAGGTCGAGGCGGCGATCGGCCAGGTGGCGTCGCCGGGCTCGTTGGTGATGATGACGTTGAAGTTCTTCGCGCCCTTGAAGTCGGCATTCGAAGCGGCGGCGCCGAAGGATTCGAGCGACGGCTCGACGACCTTGCCGGCTGCATTCACCATCTTGGAGTAGGACAGCTTGTTCTGCTTGGCATAGGCATATTCGACGTAGCCGATGCCGCCGTCGGTCTGCTTGACGGTGTTGGCAACGCCTTCGCTGCCCTTGGCGCCGACGCCGGTTGGCCATTCGACGGCCGTGTCCGAACCAACCTTGTCCTTCCAGTCGGGCGACAGTTTCACCAGGTAGTCGGTGAAGTTGAAGGTCGTGCCCGAACCGTCCGAGCGATGCACGACCGCGATCGCGGTCGACGGCAGGGTGAGCGAGGGGTTCAGCGCCTTGATCGCGGCGTCGTCCCAGGTGGTGATGGCGCCGAGATAGATCTGGGCCAGCGTCTTGCCGTCGAGGACGAGTTCGCCCGGCTTGATGCCCGTGAGGTTGACGATCGGCACGATACCGCCCATCACCATCGGGAACTGCACGAGGCCGTTCTTTTCGAGGTCTGCGTCGGACATCGGCTTGTCGGTGGCGCCGAAGGTCACGGTCTTGGCGATGACCTGCTTGATGCCGCCGCCGGAGCCGATCGACTGGTAGTTGAGGCCGATGCCGGTGTCCTTCTTGTAGGTGTCGGCCCATTTGGCGAACACCGGATAGATGAAGGTCGAGCCGGCGCCGGAAAGATCAGCTGCCATTGCTGCGGAAAGGGTGAGGGTGGACGCCGCAGCCATTGCAATCGCAACGGCCGCCGAGCGGATGAAGTGTCTCATGTGGCCTGCTCCTGTTCGGAAGATGGTCTCTCGGCGCCACTTCTTTCCGGCGCCCGCTGAGGCCAATAGCCTTGGATTATAACAGTCGCATGACAGTTTCATGTCAGCCCGGTAACGCGTCGCCAGCACCGGGAAAAGCACCGGTGTCGGGCGCTTCGCGGCGCGATCCGAGTTTACCGCCGGAATCAGGGGCTTGAGCCGTTCGACGGCTGGAAGCACCCGGAATTCGACGGGGCTTTCCCAAGTGAAGAAAATCCGGACGGGAGCGCGTTGCTCGCAGCCAGAGCGTGTCATGGCTGGGCCATCGCCAAAAACAGGTCCGTTGGGGTGAGTGACACTGTTTCTTGCAGGCGGTCGCTGCTCCCGCCCGTAACTGAGAAGAGCGGAATTCGATTTTGCTATTGTTCCGGCTGGACACCGTCTTTGATATGGCGCGATCGCACCATAGTCACTGCACGCGGAAGTAGCGGCAAATCCCCAGCTGATTCCCTCGATTTGCCTCACCGGATCCAAAATCCAGCGACGCGGGCGCTATCCCGCGTTGCGATGGACCTGACGGCCGGCGCCGACCCAACGCTCGACCTTCTCGAGCAGGGCCTTGGGGCTGATCGGCTTGGGCAGATAGTCGTCCATGCCCGCCTCCAGGCAGCGTTCGCGGTCACCCTTGAGCGCATGCGCGGTGACCCCGACGATCGGCACATGCGTACCGGTTTCCTGCTCCATCAGGCGGATCGCGGCCGTCGCTTCGAGACCGCTCATCTCCGGCATCGAGACATCCATCAGGATCATGCACGGATTGAGCGTGCCGAAGGCGTCGAGTGCCTTGCGGCCATTGCCGACGATCTCGAAACCGTAGCCGGTCTCGCCGAGGATCTGGGTGAAGACCATCTGGTTCACCTCATTGTCCTCGGCCACGAGGATATCCAGCCTGTGCCCGCCCCCGGTGGCAGGCAGTCTGGGACGAACCGGCGGCGGCTGCAGCTGCGCGCGCTGCTCGGAAAGCGCCAGAGGCGACCGCGGGGTAATCTCGAGCGCCTCGCTCGCTGGCGGCTGAACGGCCTGATCGTTGGTGGCGTGGCGATGGCGCTGGATGGTCGCGACCAAGGTCTCCAGGAGTACCGAGGAGCGTGCCGGCTTTATCAACTGCGCATCGATGCCGAGATCGCGGTAGCTGGTGTTGGCAAGCGACTGGTCGACCGAGGTCAGCATGATGATCGGCGTGTCCGCGAGGCCCTCGGTGTTGCGCACGATGCGCGCCATTTCGGCGCCGCTCATCTCAGGCATCTGATAGTCGAGCACGACACAATCCACCGCCACGCCATAGGCTGCCGCGGCGATCAGCACCTTGAGACCTTCGGCGCCGCTTTCGGCCGCGCAGGAATCGAACCTCCACGAGGTCATCTGCTCGGTCAGGATGGCGCGGTTGACGGCATTGTCGTCGACGATCAGCACGCGTGCGCCCGTCACGTCCACCGGCGTGATGCGCTGCCCGTTCTGCTGCCCGGCTCCCGGCAGCGTCACCGTGAACCAGAAGGTCGACCCCTTGCCTTCGGCGCTCTCGACGCCGATGTCGCCACCCATCAGGTCGACCAGCCGCGAGGTGATGGCAAGGCCAAGCCCGGTGCCCTCGTGGCGCCTTGTCGACGACGTGTCGACCTGGCTGAATTTCTCGAACACCAGTTTCTGTTTTTCCTCGGGGATGCCGATGCCGGTGTCGGTGACCGAGATCGTCAGCCTGGTTCCCGTCGGAATTCGTTCGCCGCTCACATCGACCAGCACGTGGCCTTCTTCGGTGAACTTCACCGCATTGCCGACCAGGTTGGTGACGATTTGCCGGATGCGGCCGACATCGCCGATGAACAGGCTTTCGAGCCGCGGCTCGATGCGCACGATGAGTTCGAGGTCCTTTTCCTTGGCCCGCGTAGACACCAGCGTCGCCACGTCCTCGATCGCCTCGGCGAGATTGAAGGGCGCCGGGTCGAGCACCAGCTGGCCGGCATCGATCTTGGAGAAATCCAGGATGTCGTTGATGATGGTCAACAGCGCATTGCCCGATTTGACGATGATGTCGGTGAATGTCTTCTGCTTCGGGTCGAGATTGGATTTGGCCAGCAGTTCAGCCATGCCCAGCACGCCATTCATCGGCGTGCGGATCTCATGGCTCATATTGGCGAGGAATTCCGATTTGGCGCGGTCGGCGAGCACGGCGCGCTGACGCGCTTCGCTGAGCTCCGCCTCACGCTGCTTCAGTTCCGTGATGTCGGTCGTCGAACCGATCAAATAGAGCGAACCGTCGGAGGCGATCATTGCGCCCTTGCGGGCGAACTGATGTCTGACGCTGCCGTCGGGAAGGCGCACCGTCTCCTCAATCTCCTGGGTCTCGCCGGTACGCAGCACGGCGAGATCGCTGGCCACGAAGGCCTCGCCATCCGGCCCGAAGATCTCGACGTCGGTGTTGCCGATCGCCTCCTGCTTGCTGAAGCCGGTGAGGTCGCACCAGCCCTTGTTGACATAGAACTGCCTGAGATCGGAGCGCTTGGCGTAGATCGACACCGGTACATTGTCGATCAGGCTGCGGAACACCTCGTTCTCGCGCATGCTCTCTTCCAGAGCTTGCTCGCGTGCCTTGACCTCGGTGATGTCGGTGCTGGAGCCGACCAGATGCACCGATCCGTCCGTAGCCACCAGGCGGCTCTTGCGCGTCACCAACTGCCGCACCGTTCCGTCACGATGGGTGACGGGCTCCTCGACCTCACGCACATTGCCGTTCGTCACGACATCGGTGTCGTCCTGGCTGAAGCCCTCTGCTTCCTCGCCGCTGAACAGCTGGCGGTCGGTCCGGCCGATGACATCGTCCTTGGCGAGACCGGTCAGCGCGCACCAGGCCTTGTTGACGAATTCGATGCTCAGGTCCTGCGCCTTGATGAAGGCGGCTACCGGCAACTCGTCCATGACATGCCGGAAGAGATCGAGCTGGCGCATCGAGTGATGAAGCGCAGCCTCGCGGCTCTTCAGGTCGGTGATGTCGACGCGCACGCCGATGAAGGTGCCGTCTCCGGTGCGCATGTCGTAGACCTGGTACCAGCGTCCATCCCCATTGAGGCGCTCATAGGAGGAATTCGGCAGGCGGTAACGCGCCAGGATGCCATCAAGCCAGCGTTCGGAATCGACTTCGTGAAGGCTGTCGATTCCAGGATCGCCGCTCGACCGGAAATAGCCGACCGAATGGCCGAACTCCAGCGCTTCGCGGAAAGTGCGGCCGGGCTGCCAGAAGGGCTTCAGCGCCGGCAGCGAATCCTGCAGCCTGTGGTTGGCGAAGACGAACTTGTCGTCCCGGTCGTAGATGATAACGCCTGCCGGCAGCGATTCCAGCACGCTGGCGAGATGCTTGCGCGCATCTTCGGCTTCGGTCTCGCGCCGCTTCATGTCGGAAATATCGAAGAGAAAGCCGGCGACATAGTCGCGGCCGCTTGCCATGCGGACGCGGTTCTTCCTGACAATGCGCGAACGGCTGGCGCCGTCGGCCTCGAAGCTTTCTTCCACTTCATATTGCCGCCCGCCAGCCAGCACCTCACGTTCGCTGCTTTCGAACAGCGCGACGTCGGCCGGTCCGAGGAAATCGCCCCCCGGCCTGCCAAGCATGGCCTGCGGCGCCTGCTTGAACAGCGCCGCGAAGGCCTCGTTGACGAAGACGAATCGCAGATTGTCGTCCTTGACGAAGATCGGATCCTTGACGCCGTTGATCACGGCCTCCGCCAGCCGCGCCTTCTCCAGTGCTTCGGCAAGTTCAGCCTCTCGGTCCTTCATGTCGGTGATATCGACGTAGGAAATGAACCGCTTGCCGCCGGCCAGCGCCGCCATCGACGAGATCAGCGTCCGGCCGTCATTGCGCGGGAACTGCCGCGATCCGGCTGTGCCGGCTCTGATTTCAGCCTCGCGTTCGGCGACATGTCGCTGCCATGTCGCGTCGTCCGAACCATAGGGGTCTATGTCGCGGCTCGCGTCCATCAGATCGCGGAAGCTGCAGCCGATCTCGGCGCGCCGGGCGTCGATCTGCCAGAAATCGTAAAAGGCGCGGTTGATGACCTCGGCACGCATGTCGGCATCGAGGACGAGGACACCGATCGGCATCTGATCGACCATGGTGCGGAGATTGGCGAATGTCTCGGCGATCTTGGCGTTGGCATTCTCGATCTCCGCGTCACGACGCTTGACCTCGGTGACCTCATAGTAGGTCAGCAGCCGCTTGCCTCCCGACAGAGCCGTGACCGAGAACATCATGGTCCGCCCGTCGGTGTGGACAAACTCCCGAGGTGCGACGGTACCGCCCCTGATCTCCTCGATGCGAGTGGCGAGGTAGCGCTGCCATTGCTCTTCGTCGATGTCGCCATAGATGCCGTTGCGGCGGTTGAGTTCCATCAAAAGGCTGAACGGCGCTCCAACCGTCACGGCCCCATCCGGAATCCTGGAGAGATCGCGATAGGCCTTGTTGACGATCAGCGTGTCGAGCCCGGCATCCAGAAGCACCACGCCCATATGCATGGCGTCCATCGTCCGCTCGAGATCGGCAAGATGCTGGACGGGCTCGCCGCCAGCCGGCGGCTCGATGTCCTCGAAGGCGCTGGCCAGCGCGGTGACATTGCGGCCTATGCCGCGATAGCCGGCAAATTTTCCGTCACTGTCGAAACGCGGGAAACCTGACGTTAGCACCCAGCGGCAGTCGGGGCGGCCACCCTTCATTTCGTAGACGAAGTCGCGGAACGGCCGGTGCGCCTGCAAGTCCTCCAGATGGGCTGCCGCGCTGCGGTTGCCCTTCCGGATCTGATTGAGAAAATCGAACCGGAACCGGCCAAGCACATCAGCCGGATCGATGCCCGTCGCAGCCTGGTAGTCTTGAGAAAGCCAGGAAAAGCGAAGCTCCGCGTCGGTTTCCCAGGTCCAGTCCGAAGCCGCTTCGACGAGCTGGCGAAGCGCGCCGGCGCGATCCATGTCTACGCCGGACGGTCCATCGCCGCCATGCGCGGCTGTCTTGCCGGGCTCACGCTTGCCGCGCGCGCCGATTGCTTCGTTTGTTTCCGCCATGCTGTCCCCACCCCGAAAATCAAGGCCGAACCCTCCCTCCGCGGTTCATCGGCGGAATGTGCCGCAGAAGCATTAACGATCCGCTAACCTTAACGGCGCAACCGGCCTGTTCCTGCTGCGTTATTCCGTCCGGTTGTGGCGCGCGGCAAGGCCGCGCTATAAGCATGCGCAGGGGTGTTGCTAATGTATGGACGAATAGGGCCTTTCTTGCTGGGCGTGGCGCTGCTTTTCGGCGGCGGCTGCTCGCGCAGCTATGACGGCACGGTCATCATCCCGCGGCCGCTCGATGCCAGGCGGATCTGGGACCGGCCACCGCCCAATGTCGATTACCAGCCGCAGGTCGACAACGGCGCCTTTCCGGGGCCGCCACAACCCCCCGGACCGGTTTCCGAGCGCAAGGCCCTGAAACCTGCGCCGCACAGACGGCATCAGGCCAGGGCGTCACCACCGCCTTCCCCGTCATCGGACTCCGAAAGGCAATTGGCATGCAGGAACGTGAGCGCGCCCGGCCAAAGGGTTCGCATGGTCTGCGAATAGAGCGGTTCGGCGTTTGACAGTGTCGCCAGACCGCTCCCGCGAACAATGTCCTATAGCGACGCCGCGACCTTCCTCGGTTGCTTGGCTCCAGCCTGTCATTCAGCCGGGAAGAAGGCGGGACCGACCACACGCACGGTGCGCTTGCCGGGCTCGATCGACTGGAGTTGAGCGGCACCCGGAGCCTCGATGTCGGTTTCCGGAATTGCCGCGACGCTGCCGAGGTCCGGCTTTGCCTGAGGCAAAGGGATGATTGCATTGGTCATGTTCGTGGGCGTCACCGTCCTAGCCCTCAGTTCGGCAACCCGCTGATAATAACGCTTGACGTCGCAGGCCTTGAAATTGGCATCGTCGCGATACCGGAAAGCGGCCGGCAACTCGGTGTATGGTTTGCGCGTGTCGAGCGCCACCATGCTGTCGGTTTCCTGGCTGATATCGCTCAGCGTGTAGAGATCGACCGCCGGATCATCGCAGATGTAGCGGCATTGATCGGCCATTTCCTTGAGATCGCGGTTGCCGGCGAATTGCGACTTTGGCGCGGGGAAGAAATACCCATCGGAAAGGCGGACGCAAAACAGCATCGCATTGCCGCCGGTCGTGGCCCCGGCCGCTGCCGTCGCGGATTTCGCCTTCGGCGCCGGGCGCTCCTGCGTTACCCCCCGATGAACAGCCGAGCGCCGCGAACCGCGCCTGCAGGCCCGAATTGTCACGGCCGGAATTGGACGCAGCCGCGATCTGGCGCTGCACCTCCGTCCGGTTTCGAGCGAGGTCGGCACAAGCGTTGAAGAAGCCGCCCGCGGCACTTTGCGCGGTGCACTTGCGCTGCCTCTCCAGGCCCTGGATTGCCGCGAGCTGGCGACGAAGCTGAGCCAGTGCCGGGCTCACGCCTCCGCCGCGGCCAGCGGACAGCAATTGACTTTTGATCGCACCACAACTGTCCGCGTAGGAAGGTGTCGTGCCGGACGCAAACGCAGCGACCGTTGCCAGCGCCATCATCATGGAAAGACAGAAACGGGCCATCCGAACGCCATGATACTTGTTGCCGATAGTCCACAACTACGCGCTTTCGACTTGGGCAAACTTCAACTAAATGAGCTATACCTAATATTTTAACACTTCCAACCTGAACAGAACTTAATCTAGTGTAATATAGTCCTGCATGTAAATTCCATATTACATTTTTATTTCAAGATTGAGACGAACCGGGAAGCAACGGAGACAGATCCGCGTTCGTCGGCAGGCCGATGTGTCGAGCCATGCGATCAATCGGGCGTTACCGGTCTCTGGCCTTGAAACCTTTGCTCGTGCTGCTGCGTTGAGGGGCGAAGGAGAACGCGGATGTCGATCCACTTCACGGTGTCGGAACTGACAAGAAACCTTTTTCACTCTCTCGGGCGGGATCACGAGCGTGGTCCACGGCCGCTCAACCCCGAGCAAAACCTGTTGCTCGAGTGCTATCTGGCCGGGCAGATTCCTGAATCGGCATGGAGCGACTATGTCTTTGAGACACCGGATCTGGCACGGCATGCCGAAGTACGGCGCCTGAGCCGTTGATTTGTGCCAACCAGGGAAAGACGCCCGACGCAGCTTTCCGATTCAGACGAACCAGCCACCTTGATGCCCGTTCCATGGCAGACTTTTTTGGGCGTGCCGCTACTGCTTGGGCGAAACGAATTGCTGTGTGAACACGTTGCCGGCAATTCCTTGCGACAGCTCCGGCGATAAACTCAGCGGCGTACAATTCTTCACCGCCGCTATTGCCGCCTCGATGAACGACTGACGCGCCTTGTCGTCGCCGGCCACCTTGACGGCGGTTGGTCGCGGCGCGCCGATCAGAGTACCGTCGCGCTTGAAACTGAAACTCAGGGTTACAGTCGAATTCCCGGCGTCGGCCGGCGGCGTCCAGCACGACTGAATCGCGGCCCCGACAGCGTCCATGGTGTTGAGCGTTGCGGCAACCGATGTGCATACGACACCTGTCGACACCACACCCGCGATCACCAGCTTTGCAACGCCTTTCATCGCACGCCTCATCGTCACGACCAGCCGGCAATCCGCGCGCGGACTGCCGGAATCGATGGTAGGGCCGATACAGGCAATGGCAATATCCCTCGCCAAAAAGTTGTTCGGAGAGAGCCGACTGCGAAGCCGCCCGGGCGACGGACCGAAAACCGATGCGAGCCAATGCCGAAAAACAAAAAGGCCGGCACTGAGCCGACCTTTCCTTTCCGCCTCGACAGTTGCGCCAGTACATCCGTGGTCGCGGGCCGAAAGCGAATTGTCTCCAGTAGACAGGCTATTGGTAAACCAAACCTTAACGTGCCTGCCGTCCCACGCACCAAGTCAGGATTCGATATCCGTGAGACCATCATCTTGCGGTAGGATGGTCCAGGCGACCGCCCTGAACTCGGCTTCCGGCAGGTGGATTCGGGCATGGGAACTGCCGGTTTTTCACGGGGCATCGTGCACGCGTTCGAGGCATGCCGAGCCATGCAGGTATTGGTCCGAACTTGTTAGCTTGTCAGGAGGGCAACGACCGGGCCGTTGCTTGGTACGCCCAAGGGGAATCGAACCCCTGTTCCCGCCGTGAGAGGGCGGTGTCCTGACCGCTAGACGATGGGCGCGTTCAAGAAGGGGCGATATAGGCTGGCGGCTGGGAAAAAGCAACTGGGGTTTGGCGGCTTTGCAGCATCGAACGAAAAACAGCCGGCAAGCTAGCGTTTCAGCTCGATCAGGTCCCAGAGATTGCCGTGGAGATCGGCGAAAACGGCCACGGTGCCGTAGGGCTCGAAGCGCGGCGCCTCGCGGAATTCGACGCCCTTGTTCAGCATGGCGGCGTGATCGCGGGGAAAATCGTCGGTTTCGAGGAACAGGAAGACCCGGCCGCCGGTCTGGTTGCCGATGCTTTTCCTCTGCGCCTCGTCGGACGCCTCGGCAAGCAGCAGCCTGGCACCCTGTCCGTTGTCCGGCGCGACGGTCACCCAGCGCTTGCCGCCGCCGAGATCGACATCCTCGGTCAGGCTAAAACCCAGCCGCTCGACATACCAGGCGATCGCCTCGTCATAATCGGCGACGACCAGCGTCACGGTCGCGACACGGCGATGTTCGGCAAACCCGGTCATGTCCGGCGCAAACTTGTTTGCTGCATTGCCGCCTGCCTATTTGTTGCGGATTGCAAAACGGCCGATCAGGCGGCGCTCGGCGATATCATAGACGAAGATCGCACGGCTGCCGTCGGCAAGCTCGGCGTCGATAGAAAGGCGGCTGCCCGACAGTGACTGACCGACCACCCGGGAGCCTACCGGCAGCACGATGTCCCCGCTGAGCGGTTCGCCGGCGGGCACCTGGACGTCGCCGGCCAGCGGCGGGCTCACCGGCGTTGCCTTGCGTGATTTGTAGACAATCGCCGCGATCACCACCATAAGAGCCAGAAGGAGCAGGCCGAGATTGATGGCCATGAAGCGGATGAGCCTGCCGCGCAGCTTGTCGACCGCGGGGTCAAGCGGCTTTTCCTGCTCTTCATCGGCATCGGGCCGGGCCATGGCAAATATTCCGGAATGGTTTTTCGATGAGCGCTCATAGCGAAGAGGCCCCCGAATTGATAGAGGACCTGTTGATAGAGGCCGCGCCCACCTTGCTGGTCGCCGGCGCGGATGCGGCCGGCCAACGCCTCGACCAGTGGCTGGCGGCAGCGCTTGGCCCGGACATGTCACGCAGTCGCGTGCAGATGCTGATCAGGCAAGGCGGCGTCGTCATCGACGGCAAGCCGGTCAACGAAACCAAGCGCAAGATGAGCGCTGGCGAAAATGTGTCGGTCGCTATGCCGGAACCGGAACCGGCGCTGCCGCAGGGCGAGAACATCGCGCTCGACGTGCTCTACGAAGACAACGAGTTGATCGTCATCAACAAGCCGGCGGGGCTTGTCGTGCACCCCGGCGCCGGCAACTGGACCGGCACGCTGGTCAATGCGCTCATCCACCATTGCGGCGACAGCCTGTCGGGCATTGGCGGGGTGCGTCGCCCGGGCATCGTCCACCGCCTCGACAAGGAGACCAGCGGCGTCATGGTGGTCGCCAAGACCGACCGCGCCCATAAGTCGCTATCGGAAGCTTTCGCCGACCACGGCCTGACCGGCGACCTCGAACGCGCCTACCTGGCTTTGGTCTGGGGTACACCGCAAAGGCCGACCGGCACGATCGATGCGCCGCTTGGCCGCGCCGCCGACCGGGTGCGCCGCGCCGTCGTGCCGGAAGACCGCGACGACGCGCGCCACGCCGTCACCCGCTTTGCCGTGCAAGAGCGCTTCGGCGAGGGCCAGCGGGAATTCGCCACCGCGAGCCTCGTCGAATGCCGGCTGGAAACCGGCCGCACCCACCAGATCCGCGTCCACATGGCCCATATCGGCCATCCCGTTATCGGCGATCCCGATTACGGCTTGGCATTCCGCACCAAGGCCAATCGGCTGCCGGAGCCCCTGAAAACTCAGGTCAAGGCATTTTCCCGGCAAGCTTTGCATGCCTGGCTCCTTGTATTTCGGCACCCCACTACCCATGTAACGGTGAGGTTCGAGGCGTCGATACCGGAGGATATGGAGGAACTCGTCGACGGCTTCCGCAGACTCTGAACCAACCATCAAAAAACCTGACTGTCATTGTTCACTTCAGCGTGACACACTGTTTCGTGTTGAACAAATGCCTGTCTTTTCTGGTTTTGTTCCTGTATAAGATCTGATGTCGCGGGCGAGCCTTTTGGTGCTCGCGTCACATGCCCGCCGCGTTTCGGGGGCATTACTCCAATAGAGAGGGGGCGCTATCATGGCCCAGTCATTACCCAGTATCGTTTCCGGCGAAGGCGGCCTCAGCCGCTATCTGGAAGAAATCCGCCGCTTTCCCATGCTTCAGCCGCAGGAAGAATACATGCTCGCCAAGCGTTATGCCGAGCATGAAGACACCACGGCCGCGCATAAGCTCGTCACCAGCCATTTGAGGCTCGTCGCCAAGATCGCCATGGGCTATCGCGGCTACGGCTTGCCGATCGGCGAGGTGATCTCGGAAGGCAATGTCGGCCTGATGCAGGCCGTCAAGAAATTCGAACCCGAGCGCGGTTTCCGCCTCGCGACCTACGCCATGTGGTGGATCAAGGCCTCGATCCAGGAATACATCCTGCGCTCGTGGAGCCTGGTCAAGATGGGCACGACCGCCAACCAGAAGCGCCTGTTCTTCAATCTCCGCAAGGTGAAGGGCAAGATTCAAGCGCTGGACGACGGCGATCTCAAGCCCGACCAGATCGCCGAAATCGCCACGCGGCTGAACGTTTCCGAGGCCGAAGTGGTGTCGATGAACCGCCGCCTGTCCGGCGACGCGTCACTCAACGCGCCGATCCGGGCGACGGAAGGCGAGTCCGGCGAATGGCAGGACTGGCTGGTCGACGACCACGAAAGCCAGGAAGAGATGCTGATCGAGCAGGACGAACTGGAAAACCGGCGCGGCATGCTGTCGGGCGCTCTGGCCGTGCTCAACGATCGCGAGCGGCGCATCTTCGAGGCGCGTCGCCTCGCCGAGGAGCCGCTCACCCTGGAAGAGCTTTCGGCCGAGTTCGACATCAGCCGCGAGCGCGTGCGCCAGATCGAGGTGCGCGCTTTCGAGAAGGTGCAGGATGCCGTCAAGGCCGCCGCCAAGCGCCAGATGCAGGCGCTGCGCACCATCGAGGCGCAGCCGGCGGCTTAAAGCCGGGACCGATTACGAAATAGAGGGCGGCGTCAGGAAACTGGCGCCGCCCTCTTTGTATACAAGAAGCCGGAGCGTACCCTCAAAGCCCATCAAGCGGAAACTTGAGGTACCGCCGGCCATTGGCTTCCGGCTCCGGCAGCCGTCCGCCATTCATGTTGACCTGCAGCGCATGCAGGATCAGCCGCGGCATCGGCAATGTCCGGTCACGCGTCTCGCGCAGGGCGACGAACTCGGCCTCGCTGCGGGCAGCGACAAGATGGATGTTGGTCGCCTTTTGCGCTCCGACCGTGCTCTCCCACATCGGCTCGCGCCCGCCGGCCTGGTAATCATGGCCGACGAACAGCCGGGTTTCCTCCGGCAGGGCCAGGATGCCCCGGATCGAACGCCAGAGCCGCGCGGCGCTGCCGCCGGGAAAATCCGTCCTTGCCGTGCCGCTGTCGGGCATGAACAGCGAGTCATGCACGAAGGCGGCGTCACCGATCACATAGGTGATCGAGGCCAGCGTATGTCCGGGTGAGAACAGCACCTTGACTGGAAGGGTTCCGATCCGAAACGTCTCGCCTTCGGCAAACAGCCTGTCCCACTGCGAACCGTCGGCGGGAAAATCGGGCCAGTTGTAGATGACCTTCCATAGTGCCTGGACGTCGACGATCCTGTCGCCGATCGCCATCGGCGCTTCGGTCTTCTGTTTCAGATAGTGCGCCGCTGAGAAATGGTCGGCGTGGGGATGGGTGTCGAGAATCCACTCGAGCTCCAGCCCATTTTCTCCAATGAAAGCGAGCAGCGCATCCGCGCTCCTCGTACCCGTTGCGCCGGATTTCTCGTCGAAATCCAGGATCGGATCGATGATGGCGCAGCGCTTCGTCGTCGGGTCCGCGACGACATACTGGATGGCTCCGGTCGGCTTGTCATAGAAGCCGCTGACCAAAGGCCTGGCCAAAGCTACATCCATTCCCGGCTCCATCGCTCACAGCCGGCAGGAACGATTTTCTCCGCCGGAACCCGCCGCGAGCATGGTTGTCCGCCCCGTCGAGCCAGTCAAGCATGACTTGGCTCGCAGGAGCGGAAAACCAAAAACTGTTCCGACGAGTCGGCTTCAGGCGGAAGGTTGTTTGGTCTTCCTGAGGTAAGGCAGGATGGTCTCGTAAGCGCCGAAGCGCTTGATCGCATCCTCGTTGGAAACGGCGGCCGTGATGATGACGTCCTCGCCCTGCTTCCAGTTCGCCGGCGTCGCCACCTGGTGCTTGGCGGTGAGCTGCATGGAATCGACCGCGCGCAGGATCTCGTCGAAGTTGCGCCCCGTCGTCATCGGATAGGTCAGCACCAGCTTGATCTTCTTGTCCGGTCCGATGACGTAGACCGAGCGCACGGTGGCGTTGTCGGCGGGCGTGCGGCCTTCCGAGGTTTCGCCGGCGCCGCCTGGCAGCATGTCGTAGAGCTTGGCGACCTTGAGGTCCTTGTCGCCGATCAGCGGATAGTGCACCGAATGGCCCGTCGCCGTCTTGATGTCGTCCTGCCATTTGCCGTGGCTTTCGACCGGGTCGACCGAAATGCCGATGATCTTGACGTTGCGCTTCTTGAACTCGCCCTCGAGCCCCGCCATCGTGCCAAGCTCGGTCGTGCAGACCGGCGTGAAATTCTTCGGATGGCTGAACAGGATCGCCCAACCGTCGCCGATCCAGTCATGGAACTTGATGGTCCCTTGCGTGGTCTCGGCGGTGAAGTCCGGCGCGATGTCGTTGATACGAAGACTCATGACCTATCCCTACCCCTGGTGAAATTTAGCCTGCATTCTATCGCCGGCCGGCGCCGGCACCTATTCCTAGCACCGCTACGTGACTGATTAAACGGTGGAGATGACGGCTATTCACCCGACGGGCAAAAATTTTTCCGCGCCTTCGGATCGGGGCGAAAATAAAGCGTGACATTGGGCATGAGACAAACGCCAGGGATCGGCGAGGCCCGCCTCAGGCCTTGGTGATCGCCAGCGACGTCGCCAGGTCTTCCATGCGCTGCGCCAAGGCGCCGAGCGCGTTGGTCAGCACGCTGTCGCTCTTGTCGGCCTTGGTCAGTGCCTCGTCGCGCGTCTTGCGCAAGGTCAGCACTTCGCTCTCCATGCCCTTGACGCGCTTCTGCAGTTCGGAAAGCTCGTCCATCACCATGATGCCGGCCATGACGGTCAGCCGCTGGTCGCCAATCTCGCCAAAAGAATCCTTCAGATGCGAGACATAACGATCGAAGCGTTCGGCGAGATCGATCAGATGCTCTTCCTGGCCCTCGTCGCAGGCCATGCGGTACTGCTTGCCGTCGATTAAAACCGTGACCTGTGCCATCGGGCCAGCTCCTATCTGTCCAACACGGCGCGGATGGTTTCCATCGCGGTCACCAGCCGTCGCGAGACTTCCTTGTTGGCGTCTTCCAGCCGTTCGGCGCGCGCTTCGGAATTGTCGAGCTCCTGCGCCAGCCGCGAGCGATCGGCATTCATCCGCTGCACTTCTGCCTCGGCTTCCGAATAGTCGCGTTCGTGCTCGAGCTTGGCCGCGACCGCGTTTTCCAGCCCCTCGATGGCCTTGCTCAGCCTGGCGATTACTTCCTTGAGCGTGGTTTCCCCGGTCATGGCCTTCGTCCTGTGCCCTGCCCATCACCGAATCGTTCGCGTTCAGAACGCGTTATGTCAGAAACATTAGGCACCGGGTGAAGGCCACGTCAACAAAGCTCTCGCGACTGTCCCCCGCTAACGCTAAAGTAGTCCCGCCTGCGGCATCACAAGACCGGCAAATGTGCACCCGATTTGTTGACTAAAAGCCCGCGCCTGCTATGTGTCGCGCACCCTTTTCAAGGGCTCTCCCAAGCCCCCAAACCCCCACCCTGGAGGTACCATGACGTCGCGTGAACAACATGACCGGATGGCCAATGCGATCCGTTTTCTCTCCATGGACGCCGTCGAGAAGGCGAATTCCGGCCATCCTGGCCTGCCCATGGGCTGCGCCGACATCGCCACGGTGCTGTTCACCCGCTTCCTGAAATACGACCCCAAGGCCCCGCACTGGGCCGACCGCGACCGCTTCATCCTGTCGGCGGGCCATGGCTCGATGCTGCTCTACTCGTTGCTGCATCTGACCGGTTACGAAGACATGACCATCGACCAGATCAAGCACTTCCGCCAGCTGGGCTCGAAGACAGCGGGCCATCCCGAATACGGCCATGCCACCGGCATCGAGACCACGACCGGTCCGCTCGGCCAGGGCCTCGCCAATTCGGTCGGCTTCGCGCTTGGTGAGCGCATCATGAACGCCGCCTTCGGCAACGACCTCGTCAACCACTACACCTATGTGCTGGCCGGCGACGGCTGCCTGATGGAAGGTGTTTCCCAGGAAGCCATCGCGCTTGCTGGCCACCTCAAGCTCAACAAGCTGATCGTCTTCTGGGACAACAACAACATCTCGATCGACGGCCCGGTCTCGCTCGCCGACAACACCGACCAGGTTGCCCGCTTCCAGGCATCCGGCTGGAATGCGAGCCATATCGACGGCACCGATCCGGAAGCGATCGCCTACGCCATCGAGGCCGCACGCCACTCGGACAAGCCGACGATGATCGCCTGCAAGACGACGATCGGTTTCGGCGCCCCGACCAAGGCCGGCACGAACAAGGCGCATGGCTCGCCGCTGGGCGCCGACGAGATCGCCGGCGCGCGCAAGTTCTTCAGCTGGGACTCGCCGCCCTTCGAGATTCCAGCCGACATCCTCGACGCCTGGCGCACCGCCGGTAAGGCTGGCGTCAAGGCGCGCACCGACTGGGAAGGCCGCCTCGCCAAGGCCGATCCGAAGCTGAAGGCCGAGTTCGAGCGCCGCACCGCGGGCAAGCTGCCGGCGAATTTCGACGCCGTCATCGCCGACTACAAGAAGAAGCTTACGGCCGACAAGCCGAAGGTCGCCACCCGCAAATCGTCCGAGATGGCGCTGGAAGTCATCAACGGCGCGGTGCCCGAGACCATCGGCGGCTCGGCCGATCTGACTGGCTCCAACAACACCAAGACCAGCCAGACCAAGAACATCACGCCGGACGATTACGGCCAGCGCTACGTTCACTACGGCGTTCGCGAGCATGGCATGGCCGCGGCCATCAATGGGTTGACGCTGCATGGCGGCCTTATCGCCTATGGCGGCACCTTTCTGTGTTTCTCCGACTATGCCCGTCCGTCGATGCGGCTTGCCTCGCTGATGGGCATCCGCTCGATCTTCGTCATGACCCATGATTCCATTGGTCTGGGCGAAGACGGCCCGACCCACCAGCCGGTCGAGCACATGGCGGCCCTGCGCGCCATTCCCAATCACAATGTGTTCCGTCCGGCCGACGCCGTGGAGACCGCCGAATGCTGGCAGATCGCGCTCGAATCCGAAAAGACGCCGTCGACGCTGGCGCTGACCCGTCAGAACCTGCCGACCGTGCGCACCGAGTTCACCGAAAACAACCTGAGCAGCCTGGGCGCCTATGAACTCGCCGCCGCCAGCGGTGAAGCCGCGGTAACGATCTTCGCCACCGGTTCCGAGGTCGAGATCGCGCTCGGCGCCCGCGACCTTCTGGAAAGGCATGGCCACCCGACCCGTGTCGTCTCGGTGCCTTGCTTCGAACTATTCGATAAGCAGAGCGACGCCTACCGAAAGAAGACGATCGGCGACGCGCCGATCAAGATGGCGATCGAGGCCGGCATCCGCCAGGGCTGGGATCATCTTATCGGCTCCGATGGCATCTTCATCGGCATGACCGGCTTCGGCGCCTCGGGGACCATCGAGCAGCTCTATCCGCATTTCGGTATCACCGCCGAGGCGGCCGCCAAGGCAGCGGAAGCTCGCTTGCACGGTAAATGACTTTGGGGGTCCGGCGAGATCGCGTGAAAAGCGGTTTTGCCGAACTGGCCTAACCTAATCGATTTAAATCCGGCCCGCTGCGGCTGGATTCTTCGCCCGTCCGCCGCTATGAAGCTGCGGAACAATCGTCTGCCTTCCAGCTCCCAGGGAGAGAACAATGACCGTCAGAGTTGCCATCAACGGGTTTGGCCGCATCGGCCGCAACATCCTGCGCGCCATCCATGAGTCCGGCCGCAGGGACATCGATGTCGTCGCCGTCAACGATCTCGGCCCCGTCGAGACCAACGCCCACCTGCTGCGCTTTGACAGCGTGCACGGCCGTTTCCCGCATGAAGTGTCGGTCGACGGCGACCAGATCACCGTCGGCAAGGAGAAGTTCAAGGTCACGGCGATCAAGGACCCGACGCAATTGCCATGGAAGGAACTCGGCGTCGACATCGCGCTCGAATGCACCGGCATCTTCACCGCCCGCGACAAGGCCGCCGCGCACCTGACCGCCGGGGCCAAGCGCGTGCTGGTCTCGGCACCTGCCGACGGCGCTGACTTGACCGTCGTCTACGGCATCAACCACGACAAGCTGACCAAGGACCACATCGTCATCTCGAATGCGTCCTGCACCACCAACTGCCTGGCGCCGCTCGCGGCCGTCCTGCACGAGACGGTCGGCATCGAAAAGGGCATGATGACGACGATCCATTCCTACACTGGCGACCAGCCGACGCTGGACACCATGCACAAGGATCTCTACCGCGCCCGCGCCGCCGCCCTGTCGCAGATCCCGACCTCGACCGGCGCCGCCAAGGCCATCGGCCTCGTCCTGCCCGACCTCAAGGGCAAGCTCGACGGCATCTCGATCCGCGTGCCGACGCCGAATGTGTCGGTCGTCGACTTCAAGTTCATCGCCAAGCGGTCGACCACGGTGCAGGAAATCAACGAGGCGGTGATCGCCGCCTCCAACGGCAAGCTGAAGGGCATCCTCGGCGTCACCCATCACCCGAACGTGTCGATCGATTTCAACCACGATCCGCGCTCCTCGATCATGGCGCTCGACCAGACCAAGGTGATGGACGGCAACTTCGTTTCGGTGCTGTCGTGGTACGACAATGAATGGGGCTTTTCCAACCGCATGGGCGATACCGCCGTCGCTTTCGGCAAGACCATCGCCTGATCGAAGATCCGTCTTCTCGACACTCGAAACGCCCGGCTTCGTCCGGGCGTTTTCGTTTGCCGGAGCAGCAACGCGAAAATCAGCGGCGCGGGGCAAAAAACCACCCTCCCGCCTTGCACTGGTCACGCCTTCGCCCCACTCTGCCGTAAAGCCAGCAAGCAGAGGAATTCGAGGGGCAAATCACGGATGGAGCATGCGATCTATCTCGTCACGCTGGTCGGCACGGCGCTTGTTGTCGCCGCCGCGTTTTCGAGCCTGATCGCCTTCCGCTTCGGCGCCCCGCTCCTGCTCCTGTTTCTGTGCATCGGGCTCGCCACCGGAACCGACGGCCTCGGCATCCAGTTCGACAACGCCCGCGTCGCCTATTTTGCCGGCTCACTGGCGCTCGCCGTCATCCTGTTCGATTCCGGTTTCGGCACGCCGCTCAACGCTTTGCGGCAGGCGGCGGGACCAGCCCTGTCGCTGGCGACCTTCGGCGTGCTTCTCACCACCGGCCTGTTCGGCGCCGCCGCCTATTATCTGCTCGACCTCAGCTGGCTGGAATCCTTCCTGCTCGGCGCCGCCGTCGCCTCGACCGATGCGGCGGCGGTGTTTTTCCTGCTGCGCGCCGGCGAGATCAATCTGCGCGAGCGCGTGCGCTCCACGCTCGAGGTGGAATCCGGCACCAACGATCCGATCGCCATCTTCCTGACCATCACACTGGTCGAGATCATCGCCGCCCACGCCAATCCCGAAACCAATGCCCTGGTCACCAATCTGATCCTTGGTTTCCTCATCAACATGGGCCTCGGCGCCATCGTCGGCGTGCTTGGCGGCCTCGCCATCGTGCGCCTGGTCGACCGGCTCAACCTCGACCATGGCCTGTTGCCGATCTTCGTGCTGACCCTGTCGCTGATGGTCTTCGCAGCCGCCGGCGCGATCGGCGGATCGGGCTTCCTGGCGGTCTACATCGCCGGGCTCATCGCAGGCAATTCCGACATCCGCGCCGTCACCATCCTGAAGCGCTTCCAGGACGGCATGTCGTGGCTGGCGCAGATCATCATGTTCCTGATCCTCGGCTTGTTCGCGACGCCCTCGCAATTTCCGGCCATCATGGTGCCTGCGGTGCTGCTTGGCCTGTTCCTGATGTTCGTCGCCCGCCCTGTCGCGGTCTGGCTCTGCCTGATCCCGTTCCGCCTGCCGCGTCCCGAAGTCGCCTTCGTCTCCTGGGTCGGCCTGCGCGGCGCCGTATCCATCCTGCTCGCCATTACACCGCTGCTCGGCGGGCTGGAGAACGGCCGCACCATCTTCAACGCCGCCTTCATCATCGTTCTGGTGTCGCTGGTCATCCAGGGCTGGACCGTCGGCCCACTGGCGCGTCGCCTGGGCCTGATCGTGCCGGCGCGGCTCGGACCGCTGGACAAGGTCGAGCTGGAACTGCCCGGCTCCGCGCATCACGAGCTCCTTGCCTATCGTGTGGCGCCGGGCAGTCCGGTGGCGCGCGGCGAGCGCATCCCGCGCTGGGCGCGGCCCTCGCTGGTGCTGCGTGACGGTCGCTCGATGCGCTTCCAGGACATGGGCCGGCTCGCCGCCGGCGATCAGGTCTACATCTTCGTGCCCGACCGCTATCCGCGCCTGCTCGACAAGCTGTTCGCCAGCCGCGCCGTGGTCGATCCGGAGGATGCCGATTTCTTCGGTGCCTTCGCCGTCGATCCGGCACGTTCCGCCGCCGAACTGGAAGCCGCCTACGCGCCCGGTCTCACCGAGGCCGAGCAGAAGCAAACCGTCGGCGCACTGGTCACGGCGCGGCTCGGCGGCCATGCCGAATATGCCGACCGCGTGCTGCTCGGTCCGATCGAACTGATCGTGCGCGACGTCGACGACAAGGGCAAAATCACCGGGCTCGGCCTATCTTTCGAACCGACCGCGCCGGTGGCAAGGGTGCCGGTCTTCCTCAGTGCCGGCGAGATCGGCGACCGTCTCGTCGCCTTTATCCGCGACTGGCGTAAGCCGGCTGAGACGCAGGTGGCACCGCGGGCGGATGACACCCCGGAGCCGCCGGTCGAGAAGGCATCGGCCGAAAGCTGACACGGTCGGCCGTTGCACCGCCTCGACATGCGCCGGGCGGTCTTCACCGACTATGTCCCCGCCCGTCTCAAAATTTCGCATCCGGCCCCGGCCAAAGCCTTGCATCGCCGCCGATGCGGGGTATGGTCCCGGCGATTTTCAGACGAAAGGGACCGGCATGGCTGCCTTCAAGACACTGGACGATATCGGCAACATCAGCGGCAAGCGCGTGCTGGTGCGCGTCGACCTCAACGTTCCCGTCGCCGACGGCAAGGTCACCGACGCAACCCGCATCGAACGCATCGCGCCGACCATCGCCGAATTGTCCGGCAAGGGCGCCAAGGTCATCCTGCTCGCCCATTTCGGCCGGCCCAAGGATGGTCCTTCGCCGGAATTCTCACTGGAGCCGATCGCCAAGGCGACCGCTGGGGTGCTCGGCCGCCCCGTCGGCTTCGCCAGCGATTGCGTCGGCGACACGGCGGGAAGCGCTGTCGCCGCCATGGACAAGGGCGACGTCCTGCTGCTCGAAAACACCCGCTTCTACAAGGCCGAGGAGAAGAACGATCCCGCCTTTACCGAACGGCTCGCCGCCAATGGTGACATCTTCGTCAACGATGCCTTTTCCGCCGCCCACCGCGCTCATGCCTCGACTGAAGGGCTGGCACACCTGTTGCCCTCCTTCGCCGGCCGCACCATGCAGGCCGAGCTTGAGGCGCTGGAGAAAGGACTGGGCAACCCGGTGCGTCCGGTTGTCGCCATCGTCGGCGGCGCCAAGGTCTCGACCAAGATCGACCTGTTGATGAACCTGGTGAAGAAAGTCGACGCGCTGGTCATCGGCGGCGGCATGGCCAACACCTTTCTCGCCGCGCGCGGCACCGATGTCGGCAAGTCGCTGTGCGAGCATGACCTGGCCCCGACCGCCAAGCAGATCATGATCGAGGCCGCCGAAGCCGGCTGCGCCATCATCCTGCCGGTCGACGGCGTCGTCGCCAAGGAATTCAAGGCGGGTGCCGCCTGCGAAACCGTCGCCATCTCCGACGTACCAGCCGACGGCATGATTCTCGATGTCGGCGCCAAGACCGTGACGACGATCGGCGAATGGATCGACCGCGCGGCGACGCTGGTCTGGAACGGTCCGCTCGGCGCCTTCGAGATCGAGCCGTTCGATCACGCCACGGTGGCGGCGGCCAGGCATGCGGCCGCGCGTACAAAGGCCGGCAAGCTGGTTTCGGTCGCCGGCGGCGGCGATACGGTGGCGGCGCTCAACCATGCCGGTGTCGCCGACGATTTCACTTATGTCTCGACCGCCGGCGGCGCCTTCCTGGAGTGGATGGAAGGCAAGCCGTTGCCCGGCGTCGACGTGCTCAAGCGCTGAGGCGTTCGGCGGCTCGCCAACAATCCGATCAACTCTAGGGAGCCGGCGGCGGCGCCGGCGACTTTCAATCGATTCGAGCTTTCCGGCATCATTCCTTTGGCGGTAGTGTTCTGCTAGGCGCAGATAAACCGGTTCAGGAGAAGCATGATGAGCGAACGTCTCGAAGACATTGCCGCCGCGATCGTTGCCAACGGCAAGGGCCTGCTGGCCGCCGATGAAAGCTCCGGCACCATCAAGAAGCGCTTCGACGTCATCGGCGTCGAATCGACCGCCGACAGCCGTCGCGACTATCGCGAGATGATGTTCCGCGCCAAGGACGCGATGACCAGGTACATTTCCGGCGTCATCCTCTATGACGAGACCATCCGCCAGAAAGCCGCCGACGGGACGCCGCTGGTCGACATCATCAAGACATCAGGTGCCATTCCCGGCATCAAGGTCGATGCCGGCGCCAAGCCGCTGGCAGGCTTTCCCGGCGACACCATCACCGAGGGCCTCGACGGGTTGCGAGAGCGCCTTGCCGACTATTATAAGCTCGGCGCCCGCTTCGCCAAATGGCGCGCGGTGATCGACATCGACACGACCAGGGGCGTGCCCTCGGCCACCTCGATCGGCGCGAACACGCATGCGCTCGCCCGCTATGCGGCCCTTTGCCAGGAAGCCGGCATCGTGCCGATCGTCGAGCCTGAAGTGCTGATGGACGGCGCCCACGACATCGGCACCTGCTACGAGGTTTCCAAGGCCACGCTGACGAAGCTCTATGACGAGCTTTATGCCGCCCGTGTCGTGCTCGAAGGTACGATCCTGAAGCCCAACATGGTGCTCTCTGGCAAAAAGTCGGGCACGGTGGACAGCCCCGAGGAAGTCGCGGCAAAGACCATAAAACTGTTTCGCGAGACGGTGCCGGCGGCGGTGCCGGGCATCGCCTTCCTTTCCGGCGGCCAGGAGGACGAGGAGGCGACCGCCAACCTCAATGCCATCAACGCCATCGGCCCGCATCCGTGGAAGCTGACCTTCTCCTACGGCCGCGCGCTGCAGGCCGCCCCGCAGAAGGCCTGGAGCGGCAAGGCCTCGAACGTCGCCGCCGGCCAGGCCGCCTTCACCCACCGCGCCCACATGAACCACCTGGCGGCACTCGGTAAATGGAAGGCGAGCCTGGAACAGGCTGCCTGAAGACCCACTGCTGTCCCTTCCCTTCAAACCCGGGCCGATATGCCCGGGTTTTTCGTTTTGTCGCACCGGCCTTGGGGCAAGGCATTCGCATTCTTATTTTCTCTGGGCATTCCTGGCAGCGGCGATGTCGGCTTGCGCCCATCCCGTACGTCCTTGGGGTGCAAACAGGGAGAAGTTCATGCATCGCAACAAGGTCGTTTCGCGCGAAGAATGGTTCGAGGCTCATAAGGCACATCTGGCCCGCGAGAAGGAACTGACGCGGCTTCGCGAACGCATCGCGGCCGAGCGGCGCGAACTGCCCTGGCTGAAAATTCGCAAGGACTACGTCTTCGAGACCGAACGAGGGCCGAAGAAACTTGCCGATCTGTTTGGCGCCAACAGCCAGCTGATCGTCTACCATTTCATGTTCGGGCCGGGCTGCGTCAATCATTGCGAAGGCTGCTCCTTTCTTGCCGATCATATCGACGGTGCCAACCAGCACCTCATGCACCACGACGTATCGCTGGTCGTAATCTCGCGCGCGCCGCTGGACGAGCTTGTAGCCTACAAGCAGCGCATGGGCTGGAAGTTCGACTGGGTGTCGTCCTATGCGTCGGATTTCAACTTCGATATGCAGGTTTCCTTCACCGACAGGCAGATCGCGGCTGGCGACACCACCTACAATTTCGAGACCCGACCCCGGACATCGAAGGAGCTTCCGGGCGCCAGCGTTTTCTACAGGGACGAGAACGGCGACATTTTCCTGACCTTCGTTTCGCGTGCCCGTGGCGGCGAACAACTGATCGGCGCCTACCACTATCTGGACCTGACGCCGAAGGGCCGCGACGAGACCGGCCTCTACCGCAACCTGATGGATTGGGTGCGGCTGCACGACCAATATGCAGGCGAGCCGCAAGCGGAGCGCGGTTGCCACGATGGCTAACCAGCAGTGCGAAGCAGTCTTGCCTTCGGAATTGCGTAAGACAAAGGGTAGAGCGCTCGAGGCGATCGTTTTTTCACCGGAACTGCTCGTTCACCTGTCTCGCGACATGCGTTAAATGCTGGTCGAAAACCAGTTCAATGGACCAGCGATGCTACGCTTTCCGACCATCCTCACCTGGCTCGCCTTCCCCGCCTATGTCTGGCAGGGATTGGGCGTGCGCCGCCGCACCTCGCGCATGCTGCCGGCGCAAGGCCCGGTCATGCACGATCTCACCGGCGAGGCGCCAGCGATTTCGCTACTGGTGCTGGGCGATTCCTCCGCCGCGTCGGTCGGCATCGGCAATTCCGAAAACGGCCTTGCCGCGCAGCTTGCCGTCATGATTGCGCAGCGCACCGGCAGCGCTGTGCGCTGGCGTGCCGCCGGCTTCAATTCGGCGACGTCGGGCCAGATCCGCGACCACGTCCTGCCCAATCTGTCGGCCGATCCGTGGACGCATATCGTGCTTGCCATCGGCACCAACGACACCAAGAATTTTCATTCCGTACCGCGTTTCAAGAGAGAGTTCGGCGGCCTGCTCTATGCATTGCGCGCCAAATGGCCGGAGGCGCGCGTGGTATGGTCGCCAGTGCTGGAGTTCACGCGTGCGCCGGCCATGCCGTCGCTGCTCGGCAAGATCCTCGAGATCCGCGCCACCGCAATGAACCGGATGGGCGAACGGCTCTGCCTGGAACGCGGCGCGGTGCCGGCCCCGCGCCTGCCGATCACCAATCCCGAGGCCGGCTTTGCCTCCGACGGGTTTCATGCCTCGGAGGCCGGTTACCGGGCGTGGGCGGAACATCTCGTCGGCCCGGTGCTTGCGGACTGAAGCCGACGGCAGGTGTCGCGAGGGCCTATGTCAAATGCCCGAGCACGGCCGCCAGCGAGATTGCCGCCATGGCGAGCAATGCCAATTTCCAGAAATCGCCGCGACGCCTGAGCCCGGGCCAACCGAGCGGCTTGATGATCTGAATCACCATGAACCCGACAATGACAAGGGCGAGGAGTTTCGTCATGTAGCCTTTGACCAGCAACGCTGACACCTGTCAAAGCGGTTCGTTCTGTCTCCGGGAAAGAAAAGGCGCCGCGATCCCGAACCGGAACGCGGCGCCCGCCTTGATCGCGCAGCGATCATTTCAGCGGCTTGAGGCCGGCCTCGATCGAGGCGCGTTTTGCCTCGAGGAACGGCGGCAGGGCAAGGCTTTCGCCGAGCGTCTCCAGCGGCTCATCGGCGGTGAACCCCGGCCCGTCGGTGGCGATCTCGAACAGGATGCCGTTCGGCTCGCGGAAATAGAGCGAGCGGAAGTAGTAGCGCTCGACCTCGCCGCTCGACGGCAGCCGGAATTCGGCCAGACGCGCTGTCCATTGATGCAACGTCTCCTGGTCCGGCGCCCTGAAGGCGACGTGGTGAACCGCACCGGCGCCTTGGCTTGCGGGCGCCAGCCCAGGCTGCACGGCCACATGAAGCTCCGCCGCCGGCCCGCCCGCGCCCATCTCGAAGACGTGGACCTGGCCCTCGCCGTCCGGCGAGGCATAACCACGCGCCTTGCGCAAGTTCATCACCTCGGTCAGCACCGCCTCGGTGTTGGTGATGTCGGGGACACTGATCACGATCGGCCCGAGCCCACGGATCTGATGCTCGGCCGGCACCGGGCTTTGCACCCAGGGATGGCTGCCGCCCTCGCCGCCATCGCTGACGAGCCGCAGGCGCTGGCCTTCGGGGTCCTCGAAATCCAGGCTGGGGTAACCGCCGATATCGGCAATCTCTCCTGTCGCGATGCCTTCGCTGGCAAGGTTCTGCTTCCACCAGGCAAGGCTCTCCCGGCTGCCGACCCTGAGACTGGTCCGCGCGATGCTGTGCGTGCCACGCCGTTCGCGGCCGACCGGCCAGTCGAAGAAGGTGAGGTCGGTACCCGGCGTTGCCTCGCCGTCGGCATAAAAGAGATGGTAGGCCGAGGTATCATCCTGGTTCACCGTCTTCTTGACCAGCCGCAGCCCCAGCACCTTCGTGTAGAAATGAAGATTGCCGGGCGCATTGGCGGTGATGGCGGTCAGATGGTGAATTCCTGTCAGTTGCAAGCTCATGGTCGTCTCCCTGTTTTTGGGGGAAGAATTTTCTCTTTTGATATCAGAACTCCGGTCACCTCGTTGAAGGCCGCCTATCCCGACAGTTCGTCACCAGGCGATGAACAATACGCCCCGATTAGCCTGGTCCCGGTGAACGATCCGCAGCCGCATGACCTGTCACGGCAAAAACGGAACTGTCGTCGCACGACCTGCCATCCTCCTGACAGACTGCTGTCAGCAGAGGTGTGCGATACTGTCTCCAGTTAGAGAGAGGAGATTGGTCATGAACGGTTTTACCATTCTGCGCGGCATGCAGCATTATGTCGGCAAGATCCGCACGATGCGCAACGAGATCCGGACCCAGCGGTTCATGAATGCGCTGCCCGCCGACATTCGCAAGGATATCGGCTGGCCTGACATGTATGCCGAGCGTCGCCATCACGGCAATTGAGACGAAATTTTCAACGCAGCAGTTGGACGCTGACGCGTCAGCACCCAGATATTAGGTCCGGCGCGCGAGGGATGGAGCGAGCTTATGCCCGATCGGAAGACAATCGGCTTTCTGTTCATCGAGGGTTTTGCCGACTGGGAATATGGGCTGCTGGCGGCGTCGGCGGTCGAATGGTTCGGCGCTCGCGCCGTCTCGGTTACGCCCGAAGGCAAGCCGGTGACCGGAATCAGCGGTTTTCGGCTGACACCAGACCGGTCGGCCAGCGTCGATGAGAATACCGATCTCGATGCCGTGGCCGTAATCGGTTCCGACCAGTGGGCGGGCAAGGCGCCGCCGGATATATCCGAACTGCTGGCGGCCGTCGCCAGGCGCGGCGGTGTCGTTGGCGGGATTTGCGCCGGGACGCTTGCGCTGGCTCGAGCCGGCATGTTCGCGAACGCCAAGCATACCAGCAATGGCCGTGACTGGATCAACCACCACGAGGCCGGCTATGCCGGCGAGGGCAATTATCAGGACGTGCCTTACGCCGTGGCCGACGGCAGGATCGTGTCCGCGCCGGGTTCGGCGCCCGGCACTTTCGCCCTTGCCTTTCTGCAGACGCTCTACCCGGAAAAAGGCGGCGATCTCGCGCAGATGCGGACGCTGTTCGCCAAGGAGTATGCTGAAGCCTCCTGACAGTATGCTGTCAGGAGGCGCGTGCGATGGTGGGATGATGCACATGGCCGGCCGAGAGGACGATCGATGAAAAACTGGAACGACAGGCTGAACACGCCTGGTATCAACGGTGTGAAACCAACGCCGCGCACGGTGGGAGACGTCGTCGAGGGCCAGCCGATGCTGGTGCCGACCGCGCGCCAGATCGATGATTTCATCCGCTCTATCCCTGAAGGCGTCGAGATGGACGTTCGTGCGCTGCGCACGGCGCTTGCCATCGAGCACGGCGCCGAAGTGACATGCCCGGTCACCATGGGCTATCATCTGCGCACGGTCGCTGAAGCCGCCAAGGAGGATTTCGAGCGCGGCATGACGCTCCGCGACATCGCTCCCTTCTGGCGCGTGCTGGATGCGAAGACGCCGACAACGAGGAACCTGTCCTTCGGCGCGAAATTTGTTGCCACGCAGCGCAAGCGCGAAGGGCTGAAACCGTAATGCATGTCATGTGGAAGTGGATCCGGTCAGGGAGCCACGCCATGCATGGGAGAAATACTGGGGAAGCAAACGATGCGCCGCGCCGACAGGCTCTTTCAGATCGTGCAGCATCTGCGTGGTGGCCGTTTGGTTACCGCCCAGAAGCTCGGCACGTGGCTCGAGGTTTCCGAGCGAACCATCTATCGCGACATAGCCGACCTGCAGTCGACGGGCGTGCCGATCGACGGCGAGGCCGGCGTTGGCTACATGATGAGGGAGGGTTTCGACCTTCCGCCGTTGATGTTCACGCGTGACGAAATCGTGGCGCTGGTTGCCGGCGCCCGTATGGTTCGCGCCTTTGGCGGCGCTGCGATGGCGCGGGCCGCCGACGAAGCGCTGGTCAAGATCGGTGCCGTGCTGCCCGATGCCGAAAAGGACCGCATCGCCCGCACCGAGATCCAC
>NZ_VFVQ01000024.1:0-79759 GCF_006442195.1 Mesorhizobium sp. B2-3-13 | reverse complement strand
GGGGGGGGGGGGTATGGGGTGACTTAGGGTTTGCATCGCTACCGGCGATCCGGCACTTGCGAGGTAATGACCGGCTTGGGGCCGGAACCCGGTTATCCGCTATCACGATGAAACGGCAGTACCGCCCGAGCGCCGCAGCTAGGCAGGTTAGATGTGCACATTTGGGATAAAATAGATGACAGCCAGCAGCGTTCAAAATGTTTTCGCGACTGAGCGCATTGCTGCGCGGACTGGTGAAGCTTTACCGCCTGCCTATCACCGAATCGATGATCGCACGATCTCGTCGACATAGGTCTGCAGTGCCTTCTTCACGGTTTCACGCGGGCCGGTCATCGCTGTTTCTACCGGAGTGAGTCGGTTTGATTGGCCGTCTCGTTCGCCTGCTGCCTCACTGCATCTATCAGGTCTCGTGTCGCCTGAGCGACCTTGGCGACGGGTAGTCGATGAACGCAGTACACGCCGCCCGGATTGCCGGGCTTGCACAAATCGGGCGCAATGCACTGGCAAGGCAACGGCGGCTCAACGGTGCGGTGAAGCACCCCAAGAGGTCCCCAGATGTCGGGTGGCGTGAGGCCATAAAGGCCCACAACCGGGGTTCCGACTGACGCAGCCAGGTGCATTGGGCCGCTCTCGTTTCCCAGAAAGATAAATGCATCCGCAAGCAAAGCAGTTAATGTCTCAAGCGAGATCTTACCAACAACGCTCGCCAATGGTGACGCTGCCATGTCCAAGATTGTCTGCGCGGTTGAGCCTTCATTAGGTCCACCAACCAGTAGTGACCGCAGGCCCGTCGCGGCATAAACCTCGTCGATTATTGCAGCGAACCGTTCAGGTTGCCAACACCGCCCTTCGAACCTTGCTCCAGCGTGCACAGCGACGAAAGCTTTTACAGCCAGCTTGCTTTGCGCCAGAACCTGGGTAGACGCGCTTCGCCCAACCGGTGTGGGTTCAAGCCTCGGCGTCACTTCGCGTAATTCTATCCCAAGGGCTTCAAGCGGGGACAAATATCGGTACAAATAGTGCGCGCCTCCATGACCAAAGGTTTCAGCAAATATATTAGCAGGCTGACCTTCCCAAAACTTCAGGGGCTTTTCCGGGGGGTTGTACCCAACGCGCAGCGGGGCGCTGGTTGACCTGTGCAATATCCTTGACGTCTTCGAGTCAGTTACATCAATGGTGAGATCGAATTTTCGGCGACGGAGGTCAGCGACCAAGCTTGAATATTCCTTCATCCGCTGAAGCAGACTTCTACCAGCACTTCTACCGTCGAACCCGATGGCCACGTCCGCGATATTCTGGCTGATTACGAAGTCTCGCAGGCCAGGAGCGCAGAGCATGACTATCGCAGCGTTTGGGTAGGCGAGGCGCAAATTTCGTACGAGCACCGAGGTCAGAATGATGTCCCCGATGTACTTCGTCTGAATAACGAGAATGGACTTGATAGTCTGCCGATCAACCATCGAGATATTCAGCACACCAACCTCCTGAAGGGCGGGTAATGTTGGTCGTTGGTCGGTTCGCATCTCCGAGAAATGGATATCTCATCGGAGCTAGATCATCTTTGCTATAGCGTTCGGGACAGCCCATGTTGCAAACTCCTCTAAGAAGCACTCGTCATGGCATCTGTCCCTGCCACAAGGGCAATCCAGTTTCCGCAGCGAAGTCCCTATCCTCTGCGTAGATTGGCTCGCCTCTACTCACTACCAGGCGAAGCAAATCCGCATCTTCGTCGGCATGATATCGAAAGGCATTTCGGGTGTCGTATCCATGCCCAGCCTGGGACAGGGAAAACCCGCTGACTACAACAGGGGCGAAACCGGCGAAACGCGTCAACATGATCGCGAAGGCTCCGGTGGAGATTTTCCGGTGCCAGCCGCGGGACACATGATATGTGCCGCTAAGCCGCCAGACGATGTTGGCAAGTTGCCATTTGGTGAGCGCCTGCAAGGTATCAAAACCATAATTGAAGGTGCGACAACCAGCTTTCAGCTTGTCTTCAACGTCCGGCCAAACCGGTACGATCAGATGTTTCGCCTGCCGTCCCTTTAACAAGTCGCGCTTGTAGAAGTCCTGTTCGCTCGCACCGACTAAAATGCCGCGGCGGATGACGGCGATATCAGGAAGGCGGAGGCCGAACGTTTCCGCCAAAAGCTGGGAAGCATTGACGGTCACAAGTGCCCAATCGACACCATGTCCCTCCGGGAGGCGAAAATTCGGCGCCGACCCCATCACCAAGGCGGGACCCGTGACCATGGGCAACCGAAGAGTTGGCTTTGAGAAGATTGGCAAGAAATCCAAAAGCGGAGTTTTCATGCGGGAACCTGAACGGCATGTTCCTCAAACGCGCGCAGAATGCTCTCTTCTCGCCTCCACAATTCGTCCCATTGCGTGGTGCCGGACCAGCCCGCAAACCAAGGGCCGCCGAGCGTGTAATGCGCCAGCGAGACATCGGCGGGATCGAGTTCCGAAGCCGAAGCCCCTACGAGGTAGTTCCATGCCAGAGGCAATTCCCCGATCTCGTGGTCCTCAAGCCATTTGAAGGCGTGGAGATCACGTCCAGGCCACGTATTGAGCATCTCGTTGGTCAGCCGTTTGTTGGAGGGATGATCTAGATTCCACAAAACGACCGACGACCAGTTTTTGCGGCGATAGAACGTCTGCATTTGTCCGTCCATCTTGACCGCTTCGGATTCGCGTTGCTGGTGCTTAACCGCCATAATCGCGTAGGAAGGATCGACTAGATCGAGCAGCTTGGCTGGATCCTTCAGAAACAGGACATCACAATCGCAGAACATGGCCCAGCCGCCTTGCCTTATAAACGGAACGGCAAAGCGCGATATGGCAAACTCCGTCGCCATCGGTGCCTCGGAAATCGGGCACCAGAGCTTACCATCCCGTACCACCATAGGTCGCTTCATAATTCCTTGGGCTTCAAGGTCTTTGAGCACCAATGGTAGTATCTGCAACGGCGTGCTTGTCCGCCGATAAGCGCTCCATCGCGCTACGTCTAGAACGCGGGATTCCCGTGGATCATAGCCGATGTAGATTGGTATCATGCCGCAACCCCATAATTGTGCAAATTTACTCGAATTAAGCAGGGAATCACTGCAAGCGGAAGACCGAAGTAAAGCGGATCACCTGGTCACGGTGGCGACCGTGCACGGTGATCGGCACCAAATGCGCTATCGGAAAAGATCTCGGGAGAAGCGGGCCACGGCCTCTTCCCCGTCCTTGGCGTACCAAGGGCAAATCGTAGTGTTCGGCATTGCGCGTTCCTTTCAATCTGAAGTCAGCGTTCCGCGCTTGTTCCTACCCTCTGAAGTAGGTCGCCAACTGTTTTTCTCCACCTTGCGGAAGAAAGTCGGCAGAAGCAGCTATCCACTCCGCGTCGGAGTCCAAAATATCTTGACAGAACCCGGCCGCGGCTTGGCCGAGCCCGATCGTGTCCTACCGGCTGTGGAACCTTGGCCCTGCAACGCTTTACGAGCGGGAACTAAGGACAAGTCGACATCACACATGGGTCACGGCTAGGTGCGGTCCTGGCGCACCCGTCACATCTGATGCGTCGTCACTAACGTCCGCTTTTCGGCGGCGGCACAGCTGACTTCGATAATCGAGATGAGGCGCAAAGCGGCCGTCCAACCGTAGAGTTATGGACGTCTCTCTCGGGTCATTCGGGACGGCAGGCACTGACCGATGCCGGTTTCCCACCTCACCCGTAGCACCCCCGCTCCACCGCCAACCTCTTTACCAACCCCAGCACCCCATCGATAGCTGGCGTTGGCTTGCCCGTCAGCCGGCCAAGCTCCTGCACCGCGCCCACCAGCGCGTCGATCTCCATCGGGCGGCCGCGTTCCAGGTCTTGCAGCATCGAGGTCTTGTGTTCGCCGACGTCGCCGGCGCCCTTGATGCGGCGGTCGACGTCGATGGGGAAGCGCACGCCCAGGCTTTCGCCGATTGCTTGCGCTTCCAGCATCATGGTGCGGGCGAGGGTTCGGGTGCCTTCGTCGGCGACGATCGCGGCCAGCGTGCTGCCGGTCAGCGCCGAGATCGGGTTGAAGGAGAGGTTGCCCCACAGTTTTACCCAGATCTCGCCGCGGATGTCGTCGCGCACCGGCGCCTGCAGGCCGGCCTTGACCATCTCGCCGGCCAGAAGCGCCGCCCGTTCGCTCTTCTCGCCCGAGGGTTCGCCGAGCGAGAAGCGCCTGCCCTCGACATGGCGGATCAGGCCGGGCGCGTCGACCTCGACGGCGGGGTAGACCACCGAGCCGATGACGCGCTGCGGGCCGAGCCGTTTCCAAATCGAGCCGCCGGGGTCGACCTGATGCAGCCTGGTGCCTTCGAGCGCGCCGCCGGCCTTGTAGAAATACCACCAGGGAACGCCGTTCTGCATGGTGACAACCGATGTGTTCTCCCCAAGCAGCGGCGCGATCTGGTCGAGCGCGGGCGCGACGGAATGCGCCTTCAGCGCCAGCACGACATAATCCTGCGCGCCGAGATCTTCCGCCTTGGCGGCGGCGCGGACCGGGGCGGTCGTCTCCTTCCCGTCCTCGATCAGGCGCAGGCCGTTTGCCTTGATTGCCTCGAGATGGGCGCCGCGGGCGACGATCGACAGGTCGGTCCGACCGGCGATGGCCAGCTTTGCCGCGAGATAGCCGCCGATGGCGCCGGCACCGAAGATGGTGATCTTCATCGTAGTGAGCCTTTGATTTTATGCATGCCGTTATCTCGGAACCGAGGGACGCTTCCAAGCGACATGCATTAGAGCCCGAGTTTGGCGGCGAGCCCAATGCGCTGCAGCTTGCCGGTCGCGCCCTTGGGGATCTCGTCCAGGATCAGCACCTTGCGCGGCACCTTGAAGTCGGCGAGCCGCATCGCGGCGTGGGCGCGGATTTCGCCCTCGGTTGCGCTCATGCCTTCGCGCAACACCACGGCCGCCGCCACCTCCTCGCCGAGCTTGTCATGCGGCATGGCGAAGGTCACCACCTGCGCCACCGCCGGGTGGTCCATCAGCACGTCGTCGACCTCAAGCGGCGAGATCTTCTCGCCGCCGCGATTGATGATCTCCTTCAGCCGGCCGGTGACCCTGAGATAGCCGTCAGCGTCGAACACGCCCTGGTCGCCGGTGTGGAACCAGCCATGCGCGAAGGCAGTGGCGTTGGCGTCCGGGTTTTTCTCATAGCCTGACGTGACATTGGGTCCGCGAATGACGATTTCGCCGGTCTCGCCGGCTTGCACCAGCCGGCCATCCGGCGCCATGACCGCCACTTCGGGGCCGCCGGCCGCACCGACGCTGCCCGGCTTGCGCAGGCCCGGCGGCAGCCGGTTCGACGCCATCTGGTGCGCGGCCTCGGTCATGCCATAGGATTCGATGACAGGGCAGCCGAAGGTCGCCTCGAGTTCGGCCATCACCTGCGCCGGCAGCGACGCCGAGGACGACCGAATGAAGCGCGGGCGTGCCGCCGCCAGTGCTTCGGCATTGCGCGCCGCGCGCGTCAGGATCGCCTGGTGCATGGTCGGCACTGCCGTGTACCAGCTCGGTTTGGCGTCACTCAGCCACTGGAAGAAGCGCAGCGCGTTGAACCCCGGCGTGCAATAGACGCTGCCGCCCGATGCCAGCGACGACAGCACTGCCGCGATCAGGCCGTGGATGTGGAACAGCGGCATGATGTTGAGGCAGCGGTCATCCGCCGTCAGCCCAAGCGTCGCGCCGATATGGCGGGCGGAGGCCGCCACATTGGCATGGCTGAGCGGCACCAGCTTGGGGCGTGAGGTGGTGCCCGACGTATGCAGCAGCAGGGCGATGTCTTGGTCCCCAGCCATGGCGGGCGCCGCTTGCTGGCCGACCGCCGCGCCCTTGATGGCAAAACTGCCGGCCGGCGCGTCAGGCGGCACGATGAGCCGCAGCACGCCGATGCCGAGGCGCTCGGCCACCGTCACCGCAGGGCCAGTCTCGTTCTCGGTGACGAGGATCGCCTTGGCACCGATGTCGGTCAGGTAGAAATCGAGCTCGTCGGCCCGGTAGGCGGGGTTGAGCGGCGCCGTCGAGGCGGTGGCCGCCACGGCGACGAAAGCCGTCGCCATCTCCGGCCCGTTCGGCAGCACGATCGCCACCCGGTCGCCCCGGCCGATGCCGAGCGCGTGCAGCTGTGTGGCCGTGGCGGCGATCAGCGCGCGCAGGCGGCCATGGGTGAGCGTGGGTCTGTCAGGAGCGAGGATTGCCGGCGCGTCGTCAGCGCCGGCGACGAGGCGGCGGGAGAGGTCCGTGTGGGTCTGGGTCATGGTCACCGGCTATGTTTCAGACGAGTGCTTGTGAAAGTCCAGTCGACGTTGGCGCCGCCCCCGCTCCGTCTCGGCTTCGCCGAGCCACCTCTCCCCCACGTTGTCCCACGTTGTGGGGGAGAGGAAACCCCGGCTTTCAAAGGTTGCGACCAATCATCCTGCCGTAAACCTCAATACCCCAGCGCCATCCCATCCTTGCGCGGATCCGATGCCCCCGTCAGCGTTCCCTTGTCCCAGTCGATCAGCACCGCCTGGCCGCCGCCGAGCGGATGGTGCGGCTCGGTGATGGCATGGCCGCGCCGGCGCAGGCCTTCGACCGCCTCGGCGGGCACGTTACGCTCGGCCTCCACCATGCCGTCATTGTAAAACACCCGCGGCGCGTCGAGCGCCTGCTGCGGGTCCATGCCGAAATCGATCATGTTGGTCAAAAGATGGACATGGCCGAACGGCTGGTAGCCGCCGCCCATCACGCCGAACGGCATCACCACGCGGCCGTTTTTGGTCGCCATGCCTGGCATGATCGTGTGCATCGGCCGCTTGCCGGGCGCGATGGCGTTGGGGTGCGCCGCGTCGAGGCGGAAGCTCGAGCCGCGGTTCTGCAGCACCACGCCGGTCTTCGGGCCGACGACGCCGCTGCCGAAGGAATAATAGGTCGAGTTGATGAAGGAGACCGCGTTGCGGTCGCGGTCGACGATCGAGATGTAGACCGTGTCGCTGCCGGGCAACTGGATGTCAGGCAGATGGGTCATGGCGCGCTCGCGGTCGATCTCGGCGCGCAGCCGCTCGGCATGGGCGGCCGACAGAAGCTCCCTCACGGGCACCGGGACACGGTCCTGGTCGCCGACGAAACGGTCGCGGTCGCGATAGGCCAGCCGCCCGGCCTCGATCTCCAGATGCAGGCGCTCGGCGCCGTTGGGGTTGAGCCCGCCGAGCTTGAAGCCCGACAGCACGTTCAGCATCATCAGCGCCGTCAGGCCCTGGTTGTTCGGCGGCATCTGGTGAATCTCATGACCGCCATAGCTGACGCTGACCGGCGCCACATAGTCGCCTCGGGTCATGGCGAAATCTTCGGCCGTGTGCAGTCCGCCCAATTCCTTGAGCCGGCGCACCATGTCGCCGGCGACCGCGCCTTCGTAGAATCCGGCGCGGCCGTGCTTGGCGATTATCCGCAAGGTGGCGGCCAGTTCCGGCTGCTTGTGCACGTCGCCGGCCTTCGGCGCGGCGCCGCCGGGCAGGAAGATGCGGGCCGCGTGCTCGTCGGCGGAAAGATCGGTCTCCGGGTCGGCCCAGTCGAAGGCGACGCGGTCGTGCACGACATAGCCGTTCTCGGCGTAGTGGATCGCCAGCGCCAGCACCTCGGTCAGGCTCTTGCTGCCATAGTCCTCGAGCAGCCGGCACCAGGCGTCGATGGCGCCCGGCACGGTCACCGCATGCGGTCCCTGCTTGGGAAGCTCGCTAAAACCCTTGTCGCGATACCAGTCGACGGTCGCGGCCGCCGGCGCCCGGCCCGAGCCGTTGAAGGCCAGCACCTCGCTTTGTCCCTTAGGGCAGTAGAGGACAAAGCAATCGCCGCCTATCCCGGTCGATTGCGGCTCGACCACGCCCTGCACGGCGGCCGCACAGATGGCGGCATCCATGGCATTGCCGCCGGCGCGCAGCATCTCGATGGCCGCCAGCGTCGAGAGCGGGTGCGATGTCGCGGCAATCGCTTCCGTGGCACGAACCGGCGAGCGGCCGGGAAACTGGAAATCACGCATCTGGTCTGGATATCCCTAGGGTCACTTGAAGCGAATGGGTCCGATGAAATCAATGCCGGCGGCCGAAGATCTGCGCCAGCGACAACAGCAGGACCGAGAGCACGATCAGGCAGGTCGAGATGGCGGCGATGGTCGGGTCGATCTGGTCGCGCAGCGCGTTGAACATGCGGCGCGTCAAGGTGGTGGTCTCGCCGCCCGAGATGAACAGCGAGACGACAACTTCGTCGAAGGAGGTGATGAAGGCAAACAGCGCCCCCGAGACGATCGAGAAGCGGATCTGCGGCATCGTCACCTGCCAGAAGGCAGCGATGCGTCCCGCACCCAGGCTGCGCGCCACGCGCTCCTGGTTCATGTCGTAGGAGCGCAGGCCCGACAGCACCGTCAGCACCACCAGTGGCAGCGCCTGCACCGTATGCGCGATGACCAGGCCGGTCAGCGTGTTGTTGAGGCCGATGCGCGCATAGAGGAAGAAGGTGCCGATGCCGACCAGGATCACCGGGATGATCAGCGACGCCGTGAGCAGCGCGTTGATGGTGCCGTTGAAGCGCAGCGTACCCCTGTTGATGGCGTAGGCCGCGACGGTGCCGAGCGGCGTCGCCACCAGCGCGGTCATGACAGCGACCTTCACCGACACGATGGTGGCGTCACGCCATTCCAGCGACTGGAAATAGCTTTCGTACCAGCGCAGCGACCATTGCTGCGGCGGGAATTGCAGCAGCGTCGAATCCGAAAACGACATGATGACGATGATGACCGACGGCGCGATCAGGAACAACAGCACGAGGCCGCCGAGGCCGTAGAGCCACAGGCGTCGGCGGTGCGAGATCGGCAGGCCGATATCTCCGCTCATCGCGAACTCCATACGCCGGTGGCGCGCGCGCCGAGCAGCCACTGGAACAGGCCCAGAAGCGCGAGCGTGACCACCAGCAGCACCACGCCGAGTGCCGCACCCGCACCCCAGTTGGAATAGAGGCTGGTGGTCTGTTCCATGCGCATCGCCCACATCACCACCTTGCCGCCGCCCATCAGCGCCGGCGTGACGAAGAAGCCGAGGCACAGCACGAAGACGATGACCACGCCCGAGGCGAGGCCGGGCAGCGACAGCGGAAAGAAGATCTGCCTAAAGGTCGCGGCCGGGCCGGCGCCGAGGTTCATGCCGGCGCGCAGGCAGTCGGTGTCGATGGTCTTCATCGAGGCGTAGAGCGGCAAAACAAGAAACGGCAGCAATATGTGGGTCATGCCGATGACCACGCCTGAAAAATTATTGGCCAGCGACAGCGGCTGGCTGATCACGCCGAGGTCGATCAGCCAGCTGTTGATCAGGCCCTTGCGCTGCAGGATCACCAGCCAGGCATAGGTGCGCACCAGAACCGATGTCCAGAACGGCAGGATGACGAAGATCAGGCAGATCGAGGCGGCCCGGCGCGGCAGTTGCGACAGCATGTAGGCCAGGGGGTAGCCCAGCAGCACGCAGGCGCCGGTAACGATGAAGGCGACCTTGAAGGTGGTGATGAAGGTCCTGATGTAGGAGGCCTGCTCGAAGAAGCGTGCGTAGTTGGCGGCGCTGAAGGCGCCGGTCTCGTCGAACAGCGACAGCCAGAACAGCCAGCCGATCGGCACGATGATGATGGCACAGACAAGGAACAGGCTCGGCGCCAGCAACGCCAGCAGCCGCAGTGACTCCCGCCGCGCATCGGCGCGTAGCTCTTGCGCGTTCAGATCCTGCCTCGCCGGGCCGGCGATCTCTTTCAGCAGGGCGGATTGCGCGCTCATCCCTCGGCCGCCACCAGGATCGTGTCCTTCGCATCGAGGCCGAGCGTGATCGGCTGGCCGGGCGCCGGCATTCTGGCCAGCACATCGCTGCGGCAATAATCGCGCAACGTCAGCTGGCGGCCGTCACTCAGGCTGGCATAGCAGACGAAACTGTCGCCCTGGTAGATGATATCGCTGACCGTCGCGTCGAGCACATTGATGTCGGTCGACGGCTCGTCCGCGGTGACCAGCCGCAACTTCTCCGGTCGCACCACCATCAGATGCCGACCCGCCGGCGGTGTCGATGCGCCGGTCAGGATTCGCCTGTCCTGATACCAGACCGACCCGTTGCGGCACTCGACGGGAATGAAATTCGATTCGCCGATGAAACCGGCCACGAATTGCGTCTTCGGCGCGACATAGAGGGTTTCGGGCTTGTCGAGCTGTTCGATGCGGCCAGCGTTCATCACGGCAATACGGTCCGACATGGTGATGGCTTCGCGCTGGTCGTGCGTGACATAGACCGTCGTCATGCCAAGACGGCGATGAAGCGCGCGCAATTCGATCTGCATATGCTCGCGCAGACCCTTGTCGAGCGCCGACAGCGGTTCGTCCATCAAGACGATGCGCGGCTCGAAGACGATGGCGCGCGCCAGGGCCACGCGCTGGCGCTGACCGCCGGAGAGCTGGTCGACGCGGCGCTCGCCCAAGCCCTGCAGCTTCACCAGCTCCAGCGCCTTCTCCACGCGCTGCGCCGTCTCGGCTGCCGCGACGCCGCGCTGCTTCAGTGGAAAGGCGATGTTGTGGAAGACATTCATATGCGGAAACAGCGCATAGTTCTGGAATACCATGCCGATGTTGCGCCTGTGCGGCGGCGTGGTGATGATCTCGTCGCCGCCGACCTTGATGCTCCCGCCATTGGCTCTGACGAAACCGGCCAGGATCATCAGCAGCGTCGTCTTCCCCGATCCGGAAGGCCCGAGCAGCGTCAGGAACTCGCCGGCTTCGACATCGAGATTCAGGTCGCGCAACACCGGCACGCTGCCAAATCGTTTCTCGATCCGGCGCATGCTGATCGGCAGCGCGGATGGTGCAATGGACAAGATCGTTTTCTCCTGGGCAGAGACTGAAGGAGCGGGGCGGCGTTTGCGCCGCCCCGCAATGTCAGGGTTCCGGCCTATTGCTGGATCAGATTGTTGAACTTTTCCGTCGCCTCGACGAGGGTGTCGCGCCAGAACTCGGCATCCTGCAACACCTGCTTCTTGACGTTTTCGGGCGCCGAGTTGATGTCCTTGATCCGCTCGGGCGGGATCTTGCCGGTCTCGAAAGCCTTCTCGTTCACCGGCCCATTGTCGACATAGAGCGGCAGATTGGCCTGCAGCTGCGGGCTGACGAACATCGCCAGCGCCTTCATCGCCGCTTCCTTGTTCTTGGCGCCTTTGGGGATGACCATGCAGTCGGCGGTGAGCACGCCCTGGTCGAACGAGAAGCTGACCGGCGCGCCTGCCTTCTTCAGGGTGCCGGCACGGCCGTTCCAGATGCTCGCCATGTCGACTTCGCCATCCTTCACCAATTGCATGGCCTGGGCGCCGGAGGTCCACCAGGCGTCGACATGGCCACGGATCTTGTCGACCGATTTCAGCGCGCCGTCGATGTCGACGGGATAGACCTTGTCGATCGGCAAGCCGGAGGCGAGTGCGGCGACGCTCAGCGTCTCCGTCGCCTGGCTGCTGCTCAGCGCGCGCCGTCCCGGAAACTTTTCCACGTTCCAGAAGTCGGCCCAGGTCTTCGGGCCCTTGTCGCCGAAGACGTCGGTCCGATAGATCAGCACGACGGAGGTGTAGGAAATGCCGACCCAGTCGTCATGCACCAGCTTGGGGTTGATGCCGGTCTTGTCTATGATGCCGTAATCCAGCTTTTCGAACAGCCCTTCCTGGGAGCCGCGCGCGCATTCGTCGGCGCCCAGCTCGGTGATGTCCCATTTGACGGCATTGCCGGTCACCTGCAGGCGCACGTCGTCGAGGCCGTTGGTGGTGTCTTCCTTGATGGTGATGCCGAGCGCATCGGCGGTCGGCTTGAAGAAGGCCTTGGTTTCCGCTTCCTGATAGGTGCCGCCCCATGAGGCGACGGTGATGGTGTCGGCGGCGAGGGCAGGCACTGCCACGGAGGCAAAGAGTCCGGCTATCGCGAAAGTTCTAAAGTTCCTGTTCATTTCGGTTCTCCGACCGGTGTTCCCATTTGTTTTTGATTTGGCATGCGATTTTGTATACAATTTCGAATGTAGCCGAGAGATCGGTGTTGTCAACTCCGGCGAGGACGATCAATTCGACGCGATGGGACGGTGCCGCAGGGCGTGGCAAATTGCGCCGACTGCGACTACAAACGAGGCAATGTTCGGCTAAAGCAGCCGGAGAACTGGGAACGGAACTTGGCCAAGGAAACAAAAAATACGCTGCGCGACTCGGTCTATTCCGCGCTCAAGGCGATGATCGTGACCGGCCAGATTCCGCCGGGCTCGCGCGTCACCGAGAGCGATATCGCGGCCAAACTCAATGTCAGCCGCACGCCGGTGCGCGAGGCCTTCAACCGGCTGGAGCGCGACGGACTGGTCACCGGCCGGCCGCGCCAGGGCTATGCCGTCACCGAGTTCGACATCAACATGTTCCGCGAGGCCTTCGACATCCGCGAACTGCTCGACGGTCGTGCGACCGAATTGGCGGCGGCTGCTGCCACGGAGAAGGACAAGGCGCGGCTGCGTGCCATGCTGGCCGAGTGCGAGCGGCTGGCCGCCATTCCCGATCGCACCACGCGCGAAAAATTCCAGGAACTGGAGGTCGGCATCGATCTGCACCGCGTCATTGCCCAAATCAGCGGCAATGCGATGCTGCACGGCATGCTGTGCGGCATCCTCGACAAGTGCCAGCACTATGTCTGGACCGAACTCCTGTGGCTCGACGAATGGAAGATCGCCCGCGACGAACACGCCGAGATCGTCGAGGCGATCTGCGCGAACGATATCAGCCGCGCCGGCGCCCTGGCGCGCGCCCATGTACGCGGTTCGCGCGAGAACGTGTTGCGCCTGCTGCAGGCGAAATCGGACTATCAGAGTTTTCTGGCCAAGGCTTCCTGAACGAGACAGCCCATTGGCGCCTACCAGGTCCAGCCGCCCTTTCCGAGCGTCGCCACCGCGTCGACGATGCGGGTGAAGCTCGCGCGGGCGCGGGCGACGCTGTGCCGGGCCCTGAGATAGCCGTGCACCAGGCCGGGTTCCTCGAACCAGGTGGCGCGCCCGCCTGCCGCGACGATGCGGTCGCGATAAGCCTCGCCATCGGATGACAGCGGGTCGCACTCGGCGGTCACCAGCACGGTCGGCGGCAGGTTGGCGAAATCGGCATCGGCCAGCGGCGACAGCGTGATGTCACCGGTCTGGTCCACGCCCCCGGTGCGGATGTGCTTGTAGAACTCGAGATCGCGCACCGTCAGCATCGGCGCCTCGGCATGCGTCACATAGGAGCCGCGCGAGCGATCGCCGCCGAGGCCGGGATAGATCAGCATCTGGCCGACCGGCTTTTTCGCATGGCCACGCGTCGCATGCGCAACGGCGGCGCAAAGGTTGCCGCCGGCGCTGTCGCCGCACAGCACCACCGGGCGGTCGGAGCCCCCCGCGGCCCATTCGAAGGCGGTCATCGCATCGTCGAAAGCGGCTGGGTGTAGATGCTCCGGCGCCAGCCGGTAATCGACCGAGACCACCTCATAACCGGTGCGGCCGCAAAGCTCGGCGCAGACATCGTCGTGGCTGTCCAGCCCGCCGAGGATGAAGCCTCCGCCATGGATGTAGAGCACCATGGCGGCACGGTCCGGCGTCGCGTTGCGATAGATGCGGATCGGGATGTTGCTGACAGGTGTGGCGATGGCGGTCGTCTCGGCCGTCACGCCTTGCGGATAGCCGGCAAAGAACTCCCGGCACATGCGGTCATAGATCTCGCGCTGCCGCGCGATCGTGTAGTCGATCGTATCGGGCGGATAATAGGAATTGGTCCGCTCGATGAAGGCCCAGGTCTCAGTGTCTATGAGTTTTGCGTAGTCGGTCATGAACGGAGACCGGACAGCAATGAACGCGCCCAGGCGCCCCCCTCTGGCCTGCCGGCCATCTCCCCCTCAAGGGGGCAGATCGGATGTCGTCTCGGCTTTCGCCAACCGCCAACGTTTCCGGAAGAGCGCTGTTGGCAAGACCGCCGATTTCCCCCCTTGAGGGGGAGATGCCCGGCAGGGCAGAGGGGGGTGCCTGGCGCCATCATCTCCGAGTTATTTCCCCTTCCACACAGGCTCGCGCTTCTCCGCGAAAGCGCGAAAACCTTCCATACCGTCCTCCGACCCATAGAGCGCGTCGACGGTCGGCAACTGCCGGCGCGTCACCTTGTTCATCGCATCCTGGAAGGTCAACGATTCCGCCACCCGCGCCGTCTCCTTGATCGCTGCGAAGACCAGCGGTGGGCCGCTGGCGAGCAGGCGGGCGACCTCCCAGACGCGGTCCTCGAGCTTTTCCTTGGGCAGCACCTCGTTGACCACGCCCCAGCGATGCGCCTCGGCGACATCCATCCAGCGGCCGGTGAGCAAAAGGTCCATGGCGACATGGTAGGGGATGCGCTTCGGCAGCTTGATCGTCGCCGCGTCGGCCAGCGTGCCGGCGCGGATTTCGGGCAGCGCGAAGGAGGAATGGTCGGAGGCGTAGATGAGGTCGCAGGACAGCGCCAGCTCGAAGCCGCCGCCCACCGCCATGCCGTTGACGCAAGCGAGGACCGGCTTGTTCAGGTCGCGCAGTTCCTGCAGGCCGGCAAAACCGCCGACTCCATAGTCGCCATCGACCGCGTCGCCGCTCGCGGCGGCCTTGAGGTCCCAGCCGGCGCTGAAGAACTTGTCGCCGGCGGTCTTAACGATGGCCACGCGCAGGTCGGGATCGTCGCGGAACGCCTTGAAGGTCTCGCCCATCAGCCGCGAGGTCTTCAGGTCGATCGCATTGGCCTTGGGGCGATCGAGCGTGACCTCGAGGATAGTGCCTTCGCGGCGGGTCGAAATGACGTCAGACATTCTTGTTTTCTCCCAGCACCAGCAGCGCGTCGGCGATCCAGGCGCCCTTGCCTTGCGTGCAGACGATCAGCGGATTGATGTCGAGTTCCTCGATCTCGCCGGCATTCTCCTGCACGAAGCCGGCAATGCCCGCGATGGCGTCGATGGCGGCCTGGACATCGGCCTTCGGCCGGCCGCGATAGCCTTCGAGCAGCGGGAACAGTTTCAGGCCGCGCAGCGCGGCCTCGATGTCGTCGCGCGTTGCCGGCAGCATCAGTGTGACGCTGTCGCGCAGCAATTCGACCAGCACGCCGCCGGTGCCCAGCGTCATCACGGCGCCGAACATCGGGTCGCGTGTGAAGCCGACGAGCAGTTCGGCGACGCCGTCGCGCACCATGCGTTCGACATAGAGCCCGGTGCCGAGCGGCAGCAAGTCATGCGCTGCCGTGCTGACCGATTCGGCGTCCTTGAGGTTTAGCCTGACGGCGCCGACCTCGGACTTGTGGGTGACGCCAAGAGCCTTCAGGGCAACCGGAAAGCCGAGCGCCATGGACGAGATCACGGCCTCGACCGCATTGCCGGCCCGCTCGCCCTTGGGCACGGAAAGGCCGGCCTTGATCAGCCGCGCCTTGGCTTCAGCCTCGTCAGGTGTGACGCGCGGCACGTCGGATGCGCCGGCAGCCCTCGTGTCGACCGGCTGTGCCTGCGGCTCGCGCCAGGCCCAACCGATAAAGGCCGCCGCCTGCGCGGCGTCCATTGCCTCGGAAATGCCGAACAGCGGCACCATGCCACGCGCCATCAGCTCGGCCGTGTATTCCTCAGGCAGGTTCTCCGGCAGCGAGGAGACGATGGCACCATGCGCCTTGTTGGTCTTCAGCGCCGATTCGAAGGCGCGCAGCGTCGCCCACCAGTCGGTCACCGAGCAGCGGTCGGGGCGCGGAAAGTCGAGCACCAGCATGTTGAGGTCGAAGCCGCCCGACACCATGGCGGTGAAGGTGGCGGTCATTGCTGGCTCGTTGTTCCAGATGAAGGTGTGGTAGTCCAACGGATTGGCCACCGCGACCAGCGGCCCGAGCGTCGATTTGACATGGGCGCGATGGCTGTCGGTCAGCACCGGGAAGTTGACCCAGCGCCCTTCGGCGCTGTCGGCCATGACCGACGCCTCGCCGCCCGAACAGCTCATCGATGAGAGCCTGTACCCAGGCAGCGGGCCGGTGATGTGCAGCAGCTTCAGTGCCTCGATGAAGGCGGGAATGGAATCGACACGCGCGATGCCAAGCCGCTTCAGGAAGGCGCCTGAAGCAGCGTCCGACCCGGCAAGCGAGGCGGTGTGCGAGACGGTTGCTTGCCGCGCCTGTTCGGAGCGGCCGACCTTCATGGCGATGATCGGTTTTTTGAGCTCTCTCGCCCTGGCCGCCAGCCGCTCGAAGCCGGCTACCGAATCAAAAGCCTCGATGTGCAGGCCGAGCGAAGTCACCCGCTCGTCCTCGATCAGGCCAAGCGCCATTTCCGACAGGCCGGTCTGCGCCTGGTTGCCGGCGGTCATCAGGAAGGCGATCGGCAGGCCACGCTTCTGCATCGTCATGTTGATGGCGATGTTGGAGGACTGGGTGATGATGGCGACACCCTTGCCGCCCTCGTCCAGCCTGATGCCACCATGCTGGTCGGGCCACAAAAGCGCACCATCGGCATAGTTGATCAGGCCATAGCAATTCGGCCCGATGATCGGCATCTGACCGGCGGCGGCAACCAGTTCGGCCTGCAGCCGTTCGCCATCCTCGTCATAGGCCTCGGTTTCGAGGAAACCGGCGGCAAAGCAGACGGCGCCGCCGGCGCCGCGCTCGGCCAGTGCCTTGATCACCTCGATGGTCAGGTGCCGATTGACGCCGACAAAGGCCGCGTCCGGCGCGCCGGGCAGATCCGCGACTGACCGGTAGGCCTTGCGCCCGGCAACCTCGTCCTTGGTCGGATGCACCGGCCAGATCTCACCGGCAAACCCCATCTTGATCGATTGCGCCACGACGGCGGCGGCCTGCACGCCACCGAACACGGCGATCGATTTCGGGCGCAGAAGGCGTTCGAGTTTATGCATGGTCATCTTTTCGTTTTGAGCGCGATCTCAGGACAAACGATCCCGTTTGCCCGACGGAGCCGGATGCCGGTTTTGGCTATCATGCTCTAAGCACCGAACGGGCGCAGCAGCGCCCGCGAAATAATATGTCGCTGAATCTCCGACGTGCCTTCCCAGATGCGTTCGACGCGGGCGTCACGCCAGATGCGTTCCAGCGGCAGGTCATCCATCAGCCCCATGCCGCCATGGATCTGGATCGCCTCGTCGGCGACGAAGGCAAGCATTTCGGTGGCCTTCAGCTTGGCCATGGCCATGTCCTGGTCGGTGACGGTGCCCTGATCGTACTTCCAGCCGGCTTCGAACACCATCAGGTCGGCGGCCTTCAGTTCCGTCGCCATGTCGGCAAGCTTGAACGACACGCCCTGGAACTTGCCGATCTGCTGGCCGAACTGCTGGCGCTGCGCGGCATATTCGACCGCATGGCCAAGCGCCCGCTCGGCGCGGCCTAGGCAGGTGGCGCCGACCTGCAGGCGCGTCGCGCCGAGCCAGGAATTGGCGACATCGAAGCCCTTGTGCACCTCGCCCAGAACCTGGGATGCCGGCAGGCGGCAGTCGTCGAATTCGAGGATGGCGTTGGTATAGCCACGATGCGAGACGTTGCGATAACCGTCGCGCACCGTAAATCCCTTGGTGCCCTTGTCGACGAAGAAGGCGGTGATCTTCTTTCGTTTTCCACGCGGTGAATCCTCCTCGCCCGAGGCCATGAAGACGATGGCGAAATCGGCAAGATCGGCGTGCGAGATAAAATGCTTGGTGCCGTTCAGCACCCAGTCGTCGCCATCCTGCACGGCGGTCGCCTTCATGCCGCGCAGGTCGGAGCCGGCGCCGGGCTCCGTCATCGCCAGGCAATCCCATTTCTCGCCGCGGATGCAGGGGAAAAGGTACTTTTCACGCTGCTCCGGCGTGCCGGCGAGCAGGATGTTGGAGGGGCGCGCAACGCAGGTCCAGTGCAGCGCGTAATTGGCTCGGCCAAGCTCCTTCTCGTAGAGCAGCCAGGTCACCGTATCGAGCCCCGCGCCGCCGACATCGGCCGGCATGTTCGCCGCATAGAGCCCGGCCTCGATCGCCTTGGCCTTGATCTCTTCGATCAGCTCGCGGCGCAGCACGCCGGTGCGCTCGACCTCGCGTTCATGCGGATAAAGCTCGTTCTCGACGAAGGCGCGCGTCGTCTCGACAATGAGTTTCTGCTCTTCCGAAAGACCGAAATCCATGGTCTCAGCCCTTCTTCTTTTTCTTCGGCTTTTCGGCCCGCTTCACCGGCTTGGCGGCCTTGGCCCTTTCGGCCGCCTTGGAAGCCACGGGCTTCTTCGCCGCCAGCTTGGCGAGTTGCTTGGTATAGTCCTTGTGCAGCGCGCCGGCGCCCCAGCCCTTGCCCTTGTTCTGCTTCGACAGCGCGTCCATGATCGCGACCAGATTGTCGTCACGGATCTTTTCCAGCTCGCGGATCGACAGGCCGTGCGCCTGGTCGTCCGACTGGGTGGCGATCAGGTCGACCAGCTCGTCGTTGAATTCCGGCACGTCCATCAGCTTGGTCCACGGCCATTTCAGGCACGGTCCGAACTGCGCCATGAAGTGGCGCATGCCGGCTTCGCCGCCGGCGACGCGATAGACCTGGAACATGCCCATCTGCGCCCAGCGCAGGCCGAAGCCGTAGCGCATGATGTCGTCGAGTTCCTCGACCGTGCAGATGCCGTCCTTGATCAGCCACAGCGCCTCGCGCCAGGCGGCTTCGAGCAGGCGGTCGCCGACGAAGGCCTCGATCTCCTTGCGGATGACGACCGGCTTCATGCCGATCGAGGCGTAGATTTCCTTGGCGACCTCGATCGCTTCGGGGAAGGTCTGGTCGCCGCCGACGATCTCGACCAGCGGCAGCAGATAGACCGGGTTGAACGGATGGCCGACGACCAGCCGCTCCGGATGCTTCTTCATCGCCACCTGCATGTCGGTCGGCTTGATGCCGGAGGTCGACGAGCCGACAATGGCGTTGGCGGGCGCATGGGTGTCGATCTCGGCCAGCACGCGATGCTTGAGGTCGAGCCGTTCCGGAACGCTCTCCTGGATGAAATCGGCATCGGCCACCGCTTCGGCGATGGTCTTGGCGAAGGTCAGCTTGCCTTCCTTGGGCAGGCCACCGGGAACCATCTGCTTGTAGGCGCGACGCGCGCCCTTCATCACTTCCGAGACCTTGCGCGAGGCCTCCGGATCAGGATCGAAGATCGAGACGTCGATGCCGTTCAAGAGCAGGCGCGCCACCCAGCCGGCGCCGATGACGCCGCCGCCAATGGCGGCCGCCTTGTTGATGATGCTCATTGAGAGGCTCCGGTTCTTGTCCTGGCGGTTTCGGGATCGGTCAGAGACACGCGCTCGCCGGCGCGAATGACCGACGGGTCATAGGCCTTGCGGGCGAAAACTTCGAGGACGAAGGGCCGGAAGAATTCGATCGGCAGCGTCTCGTAGTCGGGGTCGAAGCTCGACTGGTCCCAGCGCTCGCAGAACTGGTCGCAATCGTCGAAATAGGCATGGCCGGCGAAGCGGTCGCGCGCATGGCGATTGCCGCCGAGATGGTGGGCGTAGTAGAGGCGCTGGAAATCGCCGTGCTTCTCGACCACCCAGGTGCATTGCTCGCGCACGAACGGTTTCAGGATCGAAGCGGCGTATTCGTCGTGATTGTAGGGCGCGTAGATGTCGCCGATGTCGTGCAGCAGCGTGCAGGCGATCCAGTCGGTGTCGGCGCCGTCGCGCCAGGCGCGTGTCGCCGCCTGCAGCGAATGGCCGAGCCGGGTGATCTTGTAGCCGGAAAGGCCCTCGTCGAGCTGCACCAGCGCGTCGAGCAGCCGCTCGCCGGTCTTGGCCGCATAGTCTATTTCGTGGGCGGTCAGGAACTCGTAGTCTTGCCTGTCGCCATCCTTCATCGCGGTGAATTTTACGGTAGCCATATCGACCCTCCCTGCGAATAATTTATGCCGCTATCGGCGCTCGCTTGGTCAGGTTGAGCTTTTTGCGGACTTCCTCCGGTCCCAGGATCCTGGCGCCGAGATTGGTGACGATCGAGGCGGCGCGCTCGACCAGCTGCGCATTGGTCGCCAGAACGCCCTTGTCGAGCCACAGATTGTCCTCGAGTCCGACGCGGACATTGCCGCCGGCGAGCACCGCCGCCGCTGCATAGGCCATCTGGTTGCGGCCGATGGCGAAGGCCGACCAGTTCCATGTCGACGGCACGTTGTTGACCATCGCCATGAAGGTGTTGAGGTCGTCGGGCGCACCCCACGGCACACCCATGCAAAGCTGCACCAGCGCGTCGGGGTTGAGCACCTTTTCCTCGACCAGCTGCTTGGCGAACCAGAGATGCCCGGTGTCGAAGGCCTCGATCTCGGGCTTGACGCCGAGCGCCGTCATCATGCCGCCCATGGCGCGCAGCATGCCGGGCGTGTTGGTCATGACATAGTCGGCCTCGGCGAAATTCATGGTGCCGCAGTCCAGCGTGCAGATTTCCGGCAGGCATTGGCGCACATGTTCAACGCGGTTGGTGGCGCCGCCCATGTCGGTGCCCTTTTCGTTGAGCGGCAGCGGCGCTTCCGGCGAGCCGAACACCATGTCTCCGCCCATGCCGGCGGTCAGGTTCAGGATGACGTCGACGTCCGCCGCGCGGATGCGCTCTGTCACTTCGCGGTAGAGATGCACGTCGCGCCTGGGCTTGCCGGTTTCGGGGTCGCGCACATGGCAGTGGACGATGGCAGCGCCTGCCTTGGCCGCATCGATCGCCGAATCGGCGATCTGCTTGGGCGAGCGCGGCACATGCGGCGAGCGGTCCTGCGAACCGCCGGAACCCGTCACGGCGCAGGTAATGAAGACCTCACGGTTCATCGCGAGCGGCATCGAAACTCTCCTCCCATTCGAAACAGCCGCTAGCATCGCTCGACTTGATCAAAGCTGCTTTGCGTTTTACGAAGGCGATATGATCAAAAGCGAAAAACCGGATATCTTTCGCGCCGAGCGCACGCCGCTCAAGGTGACGTTGCTGGTGTTTTCCGGCTCGTCGATCATGTGCGTGGCCTCCGCCGTCGACCCGCTGCGCGCCGCCAATCGCATTTCCGGCGAGACCCTGTTCGATTTCAAGCTGGTCTCGGTGACAGGCGAGGCGCCGGTCACCACATGCGGCCTGCCGGTGGCGGTCAGCGGCCGTTTCGACGCCAATGAGGCAACCGATGTGCTTGTTGTCGTCGCCGGCTTCGGCACCCAAAACTATGCGACGTCGGCTCTCCTCTCAGCTTTGCGGCGGGCGGCGCGAGCGGCCCGTGCGTGCGGCGGCGTCGAGGCCGGCACCTGGCTGGTGGCGCGCGCCGGCCTGCTGGAAGGCCGCAGCGCCACCACCCACTGGGAGGACATGGAGGACTTTTCCTCGGCATTCCCCGGCGTCGATGTCCGGCCGGACCGCTACGTCATCGACGGGCCGGTGTTCACGTCGGGCGGAGCCTCGCCGACCTTCGACCTGATGCTGCATCTCATTCGCACGCGCCTCGGCATGGCGGTGGCGCTCGATGTCGCCAGCGTCTTCATCTACGACCAGGCGCGGGCCGCGACCGATGCCCAGCCGCTGGTCTCGCTCGGCCGGCTCGACGGCTATGATCCGCGGCTGGCGCAGGCGATCCGGCTGATGGAATCGCATGTCGATCAGCCGCTGACCATAGAGGCGGTTGCCAGGCGCGCCGGGGTGACAGCACGGACGCTGGAAAGCATCTTTCGCAAGTCGATCGGCGAGACACCGGGCGCCTATTATCTCAGGCTGCGCCTGGGTGCCGCGCGCCGGCTTGTGGTCGACACGCGGATCGCCATGGCGGATATCGCCGGGCGGACGGGGTTCTCGTCTGCCGCGGCCTTTTCCAGAGCGTTTTCAAGAGCTTTTGGCGAAGCCCCTGTGAGGCTTCGCCGGGGGTAGTGCAGGTCGCCCAAAACTGTGTAGCGGTTTTGGGCAACGACATGCACAGATAAAGAGAGCTTATGCCGCATTCTGGCGGTCGCTGCCGCCATCGATCTGCGAGCGCATCTGCCGCGCGAGATGGGTCTCGAAGCGGCTGGCAATGGCGCGGTCCCATTCATTGGTGCTGCGTGCGCCCTGCTTTGGATGCGGCATTGCCATCAGCCGGTCGATGATCGATCCGGCCTCGCCAGGTGAGAGCAGGGCGTCGATTTCACGTTCGTTCTGCATATCGGTTCGCCTCCTTCTTCCTCTCCCGCCACGAGCAATATCTATACGAGATTCGTGACGGCAGTTTGAAGGCAAGAGCTGGGCGATTGAGGGGCGCTTAGGGGCAAAACCTTGTCGTCGGTTTCAGCATGGCGCGCAAAAGGTTTCCGCGCGCCAAGCTCTCGAATCGCATGGTGCGCCGGCTTGGATTGCCGGCGGTCAGGCAGCGTCAGACGTAACGGTTGACGATGTTTTCGAGAAGTTCCTGGCGGCCGGAGCGCGGCTGCGGTTCGATCTTCTTCTTCACCACGCGCTCGGCGATCTCTTCCAGCGTGCGCTTGCCCGACAGCATCGCCTTGGCCTCGGCGCCGTTCCAGCCGGCGTAGCGTTCGGCGAGCGGAGCCGACAGCGCCTTGTCCTCGACCATGCGGGCCGCCGCCTTCAGGCCGCGCGCACAAGAATCCATGCCGCCGATATGACCGATCAGCAGATCCTGCGGGTCGAGCGACTGGCGGCGCAGCTTGGCATCGAAATTGGTGCCGCCGGTCTTGAAGCCGCCGGCCTGGAGGACTTGGTAATAGGCCAGCGCCATCTCCGGCACATTGTTGGGGAACTGGTCAGTGTCCCAGCCCGACTGGTAATCGTTGCGGTTCATGTCGATCGACCCGAAGACGCCGAGCGCATTGGCCAGCGCCAGCTCATGCTCGAAGGAATGGCCGGCCAGGATAGCGTGGCCCTGCTCGATGTTGAGCTTGACCTCCTTCTCCAGGCCGAAGCGCTTGAGGAAGCCGTAGACGGTCGCGACGTCGTAGTCATACTGGTGTTTTGTCGGCTCCTGCGGCTTCGGCTCGATCAGGATGGTGCCCTTGAAGCCGATCTTGTGCTTGTAGTCGACGACGAGGTTCAGGAAACGGCCGGCCTGTTCCTGCTCGCGGGCAAGGTCGGTATTGAGGAGCGTCTCATAGCCCTCGCGCCCGCCCCACAGCACGTAATTCTCGCCCTTCAGCCGCTTGGTGACGTCGATGCAGCTCTTCACCGTCGCGGCGGCGTAGGCGAATACATCCGGATCGGGATTGGTCGCGGCACCCGACATGAAACGGCGATTGGAAAACAGGTTCGCCGTGCCCCAGAGAAGCTTGACGCCGGTCTGCTTCATCTTGGTGGCGAAATAATCCGCGATTTCATCGAGGCGGGCCGCACTTTCGGAGAAATCCTTGCCCTCGGGCCGCACATCGGCGTCGTGGAAACAGAAATAAGGCGCGCCGAGCAGCGAGAACATCTCGAAGGCGACATCCGCCTTCAGTTTCGCCAGTTCCATCGTGTCGACGCCGCCGGCCTTGGGGAACCAGGGACGGTCGAAGGTCTGGCCACCGAACGGGTCGCCGCCCGGCCAGGCGAAGGAATGCCAGTAGGCGACGGCAAAGCGCAGATGGTCTTCCATCCGCTTGCCGGCCACCACTTCGTCGGGATTGTAGAAGCGATAGGCCAGCGGATTGGTCGAATCCGGGCCCTCATATTTGATTTTCTGGATGTCGCCGAAAAAGCCGCTGCTCATGTTCTCTTCCTCTCCAAGATAGTTTTGCCTGATTACCTCAGGCGTAATTGGTTTCACGCCGGCGCTGGTAGAAAGCGGTCATGTCAAAACCGTCAAACGAAGGAGACAGACCATGACCGACCTCAACACGATCGCCCAAAATTACATCACCGCCTGGAACGAAGCCGATGCCGACCGCCGGGCGGCCTTGCTCAGGGCTGTTTTCACCGAGGACGTCAGCTATCGCGATCCGCTCATGCAGGGCGACGGCCATGAAGGCGTCGCGGCGCTGATCGACGGTGTGCAGCAACGCTTTGCCGGCTTCCGCTTCTCGCTGAAGGGCACGCCGGACGGCTTTGCCGACAAAATCCGCTTCTCCTGGAACCTCGGGCCCGAGGGCACCCCTTCCGTCATCGAAGGCACCGATATCGGAATCATCGAGAACGGCCGCCTGAAGAGCGTCACCGGTTTCCTGGACAAGGTGCCGGCTCAGTGAGGGCAACTTGGAAAGGGGGATGCGAGGCGCCCCCCTCTGGCCTGCCGGCCATCTCCCCCTCAAGGGGGGAGATTGTCTGTTTTGGCTGTTTTCGCCAATAACCAACATTGCAGAATTGTCGCCTACGGTGAAACTGCCGATCTCCTCCCTTGAGGGGGAGATGCCCGGCAGGGCAGAGGGGGGTGCCTGGCGCCAACTCACGCGGTTACTGCTTTGATCGCCGGATACAGTGCCCGGTAACGCTGGTAAGCATCCGCGTAGGCACCGGCCAGACCGGAATCTGGTTCGATCGTGGCGTCGGTCTTCGGCGCGGAGCACACAGCCAGCGGATCGGCGCCGGTCGCGGCTATCAGGCCGAGCCGAGCGGCACCAAAGGCGGCGCCGAAATCGCCGTCGGCGGGGATGTCGACCGGCAGTTGCAGCGCGGTGGCGATCGCCTTCAGCCAGTAGCGCGAGCGCGAGCCGCCGCCGATCGCGGTCACGCGCGTCAAGGTCGTGCCGGCCGTCTTCAACGCTTCGAGGCTGTCGCGGAAGGCAAACGCGACGCCTTCGAGCACGGCCTGGGTTAGCACGGCGCGGCCCGATTCATGCGCTAAGCCAGTGAAGGAACCGCGAACGGCCGAATCATTGTGTGGCGTACGCTCGCCTGAGAGATAGGGCAGGAAGGACACGCCGGTCGGCGCCTTCAGCGCCTCGCCGAGTTCCGATGTCAGCTCGCCGGCGCCCTTGCTCGTGATCTCGCACAGCCAGTTGAGTGAATCGGTTGCCGACAGGATGACGCCCATCTGGTGCCAGGTGTCGGGCAGCGCATGGCAGAAGGTGTGCACCGCGCTTGCCGGGTTCGGCAGGTAGGACGCGTTTGCGGCAAACAGCACGCCCGACGTGCCGAGCGAGACAAAAGCCTGGCCGGCGCCGACCGTGCCCATGCCGCAGGCGGAAGCCGCATTGTCGCCGGCGCCGCCGGCGATCGGGATGCCAGCCTGGATACCCCATTGCGATGCGAGTTCGGCACGCAGACCGCCAGCTTTCGCGGTGCCCTCGACCAGCGCTGGCATATGGCTCTCGTCAAGCGATGTCGCGGCGAGCAGGTCCGCGGACCAGCGGCGCTTGCCGACGTCGAGCCAGGACGTACCGGCCGAGTCGGACATTTCGGAAATATGTTCGCCGGTCAGCCAAAGCCGCAGGAAATCCTTCGGCAAAAGCACCTTTGCCACCTTGGCGAAGACAGCGGGCTCGTTGTTCTTCACCCAGGCGAGTTTCGGCGCGGTGAAACCGGGAAATACAATGTTGCCGGTGAGCGCGCGGAAGCGTGGATCGGCATCGAGGGCCGCTGCCTCGAGATGGCTACGCGTATCGTTCCACAGGATGCACGGGCGCAGCACATGATCGGCCGCATCGAGCAAGGTCGCGCCATGCATCTGGCCGGACAGGCCGATGCCCTTCACCGCGGCGAACTGCTTGGGATAGGACGCCTTCAGTTCGGCGATCGCGTCCTCGCAGGCGCGTGTCCAATGCAGCGGATCCTGTTCGGACCAGCCAGGATGTGGCCGAGAGACATCAAGCGTGCCATGGCCGGAGCCGATGACGCCCTGTCCGGCATCGATCAGCAGCGCCTTGACGCCCGATGTGCCCAGGTCGAGGCCGAGATACATGGTTTCCTCCCACGTCTTTATTTTTTTCGGAGTCCGAAAAAATATACTTGAGCAGTTTTTAAGGCAAGATCCGCTCCGGGTCAATTCTCTGACAAATCGGCGGCGCGTCGCGAAAACAGCGCCGCCAGCGGACTGTCCGGGCGCGCCGTCGAGCGCTCCGTCGTCAGTGCCTGGGCGAGCGCGCCGTCGCCGGCGCGCAGGGCGGCCTCGATCAGCGTGAGATCGATGACGTCGCGCTGCGCGTGGCTGCCGCCAAAGCGATGGGCGATGGCCCGGATCGGACCGATCAGCCGGATGGTTTCGGCGTAGTTGCCCTCTCCGAACGCCTTGATCGCAAGCGTCAGGGGATGTCCGACATCCCGCGTGAAAACCGCGTTGTCGTCATTGCCCCGCATCGCCTCGCGCTGTGCCTCGAGCAAGATCCGGGCCGGAGCGTCGAGCCCGGCGCCGACAAAGGCCATCATCGCGTGGGCGTCGTTGAAGGCATAGTTGCCGGCGCCGGCCTTGGGCACCCAATTGGCGGCCAGTGTTGCCCAGCGGTCGCCGACATCGACGCCACCGAGATGGAGCCGCCACAGGATCGCCGATGCATCGACCATGTTGAGCGCCAGCGTCGATCTGGTGCCGTAGATCGGCCGGTCATAGAGCGCCAGCACCTCGCAGGTTTCGCCGAGATCGTAGTGGAACAATGCAAGGTGCCACCAATTGTGGACCTGGAGGAAGCTCTCCTTCGTCCAGGCTTCGGGATCGGCACGCATCCAGGCAATGCCGTCCCTTTGCCGGCTTTGCATTTCCATCACATGCGCCACCGCATGTTGCGCCCAGCCGTCGCGCGGTTCGATCTCGACCGCTGTACGACCCAGTCTTTCGGCCTGCGTATACTCGCCCATCTCTTCGAGCCCAAAAGCCTGCATGCCGAGGATGGCGTGGTAACCCGGCATGTCGGTCTGCCATGACGACAGGGCACGGGCGATGCGGTCGCGTAGCATGCGGGCGTTGCCGGTGAAGAAATCGACCTGGTGTCCGACCTGGAGCGCCAGGGCGTCCAGCGGGAAATCGATCGCTATGTCCTGCAGGATGCCGGAGGCCTGATGCCAGCGCCCGTTGGCAAGGTGGCCGAGGGCCGAGACATGCGCCCGCTCGCGCGTTGTCGCGGCAAGCGGCAGCGCCGCCTTGTGGCAGGTCCTGGCCATGGCCGTCGCCTCCGGTTCGGTGGCAAGGCCGAAAAGATAGCCCTTGAAGACATGCGCCATGACGAAACCGGGGTCCTGCGCGATGGCACGGTCGACGGAGTTCACCGGATCGCCAACGAAACACTGCAATTCGCGCACGGCCTGGCCGTAGGGTGCGAATCCCGCGTCCGTCGCGCCCGAAAATGCCAAGCCGGATGCGTCCCGGATAGTCATGCGAGAGTCCTTGGTCGGCGCCCCATGGGCATGATGCCCCTCGGTCCAACATGATCTTAAAGCATGGGTCACGGCAACGCCAAATCACGGGCACATCTGCACCATGTCAGATATTTTTGCAGTTCATCAACCATGAGAGGCAGATTAGGCTTTGTAAAAGCGAACGAATTGTGGCTTCATTGCGGCGCTGGTAAGGGGCTTAAATCGCGATCTGAGAGGGGACGCGATGCGGCATTTTGAAATACAGCTTCCGAACAGCGGCTCGGAGCACATCGGCAAGGCTATTTCTTTGGCGCGGCGAAGGCCCAGGCGAATTAATCCTGGGTTTATTAGCTTACTTGCAACTACATCTCTGATGTTGCTGCCTGGCTCCGCGGCCTTCGCGGCATGCGTGCTGGTTCCGTCTCCGGGGAATGACATCTTCACTTGCGATAGTGGCGATTCGGGCGGCAGCCTCAACGATACCGTCGGCAACAACACGCTGACCTTTCCCGCCGGCGGTACCGGCCAGGTGAGCGGCAACGTCACTTTCGGCGCCGGCACGGACCGCATCGACATGCAGTCCGGCACCATCACCGGCACGGTCGATCAGGGTGACGGCACGGATTTCTTCACCATCGGCAGCGGCATCGTCTCCGGCAATGTCCAGCAGGGCGCCGGCATCGACGACTTCAACATGAGCGGCGGGCAGGTTGGTTCGCTGAACCAGGGCGACGGGCTGGACACCTTCACCATGACCGGCGGGCGCATCATCGATTTCTTCGACGACGGCGACCGTGCCGTGATGACCGGGGGCCGCATCGGCCGTGTCAACATGAAGCTCGACAAGAACTATTTCAACATGTCGGGCGGCATCATCGACCGCAACCTCGTCACCGGCTTCGATCAGGACACCATCATTCTCTCCGGGGGCACGATCGGCGGCAACATCAGCGTCAGCGGCGGCAACGACAGCGTGACGATAACAGGCGGCACGGTAGGCGGCGATGTGCTGATGAGCTTCGGCGCCGACAATTTCGTCTGGAACGGCGGCGGCATCATCTATGGCTCGGTCGACCTCGGCGCCGACAACGATACCGCCAAGCTCAGCAATCTCACCAAGGCCAATCTTGGCGGAGCCGATGCGCTGAATGGCGGCCTGGGCACCGATGCGCTCACCTTCGACAACGTCAAGCTGGACGGCATCGCCAGAGTTCAGAACTGGGAAACCATCGACGCCACCAACGACACCCAACTGATCCTGGACGGCAATCTCGTGCTGGGCGACAGCGGCACGGGCACCGGAAAGCTCAGCGTCGACCAGGCAAGCACGCTCTATGGCGGCGGCTTCAACAGCTCCATCCAGGCCTTTACCGCGGGACAGTTGGCCGAAGTGGTCAATGCTGGCCGCATCGACCTGACCAACGGCAGCACCGGCGCCACCGATCGCCTGACCATATCGGGCAACTATGTCGGGATGGGCGGATTGCTCCTCCTCCAGACCGAGCTTGGCGACGACAGCTCCGCTTCCGACCGGCTGGTGCTGTCCGGCGGCACGGCCTCGGGCTCGACCGGCATTGCCGTGGTCAATGTCGGCGGCGCCGGGGCGCAGACCACCGCCGACGGCATCATGCTCGTCCAGGCGGTCAACGGCGCCACGTCGAGCGCCGGCGCCTTTGCCCTTGATGCGCCGGTCGCTGCCGGCGCCTTCGAGTATTATCTCTTCAAGGGCGGCGTCAGCGCCGGCAGCGAGCAGAACTGGTATCTGCGATCGACCCTGAACACACCGGCAACACCGGCCGCTGGGCCGTCGGCGCTTGAACCGCCGCCGCAGCCAGAGCCGGAGGCGCCGCGGACCGAGCCGCCGCCCCCACCGTCCGAGCTGCCGCCGGTGCCAGTGCCGACCGATGGCGACATCAACAACCCGCCGGTCGATTCGACACCGCCGGTGCAGGCGAGCGACCCCGAGCCCGAGGCGCCACCGGCACCGCCGCCAGCGCCGCCAGCGGATCCGCCACCGCCACCGCCGGTGGTGCCGACCGCCGTGCCGGACCTGCCGACGCCGGCAGCCGGCGAGACGATCCTGCTCTACCGCGTCGAGGTGCCCACCTACTCGGCCTTGCCGCCGGTGGCCGAGCATCTGGCGATGACGACACTCGGCACCTTCCACGAGCGGCGCGGCGAACAGAGCCTGTTGTCGAACGCGGAGCTGTCGCTGGTCTGGGGCCGCATCTACGGCCAGGACGCCAAGATGGGCTGGTCGGGAACGGTGTCGCCGTCCTTCGACGGCACCTTGTTCGGCCTGCAGGCGGGCTTCGACGTCTTCGGACGCGAAACCGCGTCGGGGCCGATCGATCGCGCCGGCCTGTTCGTCGCCTATGCCAGCATGAAGGGCGATGTGCGCGGCCAGGCACTGGGGCAGAATGATCTGTCCGTCGGCAAGCTCGACGCCAACGGCACCAGTGTCGGCGGCTACTGGACCCGCATCGGCCAGGGCGGCTGGTACCTCGACGGCGTCCTCATGGCCACCTTCTTCGGCGGCGACGCCACGTCGTCGCGCGACGTCGGTATCGATATTGGCGGAACAGGTGTCACCGCCTCACTGGAGGGCGGCTATCCCATAGCGCTGGCGCAGGGCTGGACGCTCGAACCGCAGGCGCAACTGATCTGGCAGCATCTGTCGCTCGACGATACCAAGGATCGTTTCTCGTCGGTTTCCTTCGACAGCGACGGCAGCGTCACCGGCCGGCTGGGCGCTCGCCTGCAAGGCGAGACCACTGTCAACGGCATAGCGCTGCAGCCTTACCTCAAGGCCAATATCTGGCATGATTTCGGCGGCACCGACCGTGTCAGCTTCGGCACCACCGACATCTCGACCGAGGGCAGGTCGACCTCGTTCGAGTTCGGCGGCGGTATCGTCGCCAAAGTGACGGACAAGGTCAGCATCTTCGCCACCGGCGACTACACCACCGGCGGCGACAAACGCCGCATCCTCGAGGGCAATCTGGGCTTCAGCGTCAAATGGTGAAGCAAGCAGCTGTGACGAGGTTCAGCCTGCCTGCAAATGGTCCGACCTGAATCTCAACACACCTTGGATGCGTTTCTCAATTGCTGGACCGCATCGCCACCGTGGCGATGCCGGCGCCGACCAGCAGCGTGCCGCCGGTGCGGTTGAAGATGCGGATCGCCTTGGGATTGCGCACCACGTTGCGGGCGCGTGCCGCGATCAGCGCGTAACCGAAGGCGTTGGCGAAGGCGAGCGCCAGGAACGTCGTCTCGAAAATCAGCATCTGCGTCCAGAAATTGGCATGCCGGTCGAGAAACTGCGGCAGGAAGGCGACGAAGAAGGTGATGCTCTTCGGGTTGAGCGCGGTGACCAGCCAGGCATGCGCCATCATCTTGGCCGACGACACCGTGTCGGTGCGCGGTTCGGCCTTCAGCGTACCGCCGGCGCGGAACAGTTTCACGCCGAGATAGATCAGATAGCCGGCGCCGATCAGCTTCAGGACGGTGAAGACAGTGGCGGAAGCCGCAAGCAGCGCGCCGATGCCAAGCATCGACAGGGTCATGGCGGTGAAGTCGCCGAGCGCCACGCCGACGGCCATCGGCAAGGCCGTGCGCCAGCCCTGGCCCAGCGCATAGGACACGACCAGAAGGATGGTCGGGCCCGGGATGATGAGAAGGATGCTCGACGCGGCAGCGAAGGCGGCCCAGTTTTCGAAGGACATGCTCGTCTCCCTTGAGCTTAAAGAAGAGGATAAATCCTTGGGTCCCGAAGAATGTAAAGGGCCGAATCTTTGTTTTCGCGCATTCCGGCCCGGCAACCGGCACAATTGCGCCAGCGGCAACTCGGTGTCAGGTCGCGCCGCTCAGCAAACGCAAGCAGCACAAGGCATTCACGCTTTGTCAACCATGAATGATGAAAATGCCCGCTATCCGGCCGGACCGTGCTTCCCGCCGAAAGCGTAGGGTTTGGGTATATGCGTGAGTTGCCGCAAGGTCCGACGCCGCCACGAAACGGCGACGCAATCGAAACCGATTTTCTTCTCTCCCGCCGTGCCGTCCTTTCCGGGGCCGGCGCTTTGGCGCTGCTCGGCGTCGCCGGCTGTTCGACTTCGGGTGGCGGCGACCTGCCGGCGCTCCAGCTCGACGATACGGTCACGGGTTCGGTGCCGATCCGGCCCTCGATCAGCGTCGACAAGAACATCACCAGTCCCGACGTCATGTACGCCTCCTTGACTGACCACGGCTTCAACGTGCCCGAGGTGCCCTATCTCAAGGTCAAGCCGGAATTCCGCCGCCAGATCGTCGTCGACACCACTGGCGAGGCGCCCGGCACCATCGTCGTGCATCTCAAGGAACGCATGCTCTATCTCGTCCAGCCGGGCGGCGACGCCATCCGCTACGGCGTCGGCATCGGCAAGGATGGCTTTCGCTGGTCTGGCCGCGCCAACATCCAGTACGGCCGGGAATGGCCGACCTGGACGCCGCCGCCCGAAATGATCCAGCGCAAGCCCGAACTGGTGAAGTGGCAGGGCGGCCAGCCCGGCGGCCTCACCAATCCGCTCGGCGCCCGCGCGCTCTACATCTACCAGGACGGCAAGGACACCGGCTACCGCATCCATGGCTCGCCCGAATGGTGGAGCATCGGCCAGGCGATGTCGTCGGGCTGCGTGCGCCTGATCAACCAGGACATCATCGACCTCTACAGCCGGGTATCGAAGAAAAACCCGGTCGTCGTCATGTGATCGTGGCCGCGGATTGCGGCCGCCAGACTCTTCCGTTGCGCGAGGCGACAAGACAGGCCAAGGTGCCTTGAAAACCATCGCCTCGGGAGACGTCAGGAATGGCCGGAACTTTTGTCATCGCGCAGGGCGGCGGCCCGACCGCCGTCATTAACCAGACCGTTGTGGGCGCCACGCTGGAGATCCGCAAGCGTCATCCCGGCGCCAAGGTGCTGGGCTCCATCCACGGCGTGCGCGGCATCCGTGACGGCAACTATGTCGACCTTTCCGCCATCCCGGAGGACCGGCTGCGGCTGATCGCCGGAACGCCGAGCGCCGCCCTCGGCTCGACGCGCGACAAGCCGGATGCCGCCTATTGCGAGGTCATCCTGAAGGGCCTGCAGAAGGCTGGCGCCGACGCCTTCATCTATATCGGCGGCAACGACACTTCGGGCACGCAGCAAATCCTGACCGATGCCGCCGGCGGCAAGATCGCCTTCGTCCATGCGCCGAAGACGATCGACAACGATCTCGAGGAAAACGACCATACGCCGGGCTTCATTTCGGCGGCCGAATTCGTCGCCGGCGCCTTCCTGTCCGTCGATCTCGATTTCCGCGCGCTGCCCGGCATCTATGTCGGCATCGTCATGGGCCGGCATGCCGGTTTCCTGACCGCGGCGGCGGCAGCCTGGCAACTCGATCCCGACAGCGGCCCGCATCTCGTCTACGTGCCGGAGCGGCCGTTCTCCGCCGCCGGTTTCATCGACGACGTGCGCGCCACGCTCGACCGCCACAAGCGCTGCATCGTCGCCGTGTCGGAAGGCGTCAGCACCGCCGACGGCAAGGCGCTGGTCGAAAGCCTGGTGCCGGCGGATAAGCTCGAGCGCGACCAGCACGGCAACGTCAAACTGTCGGGCAGCGACCTGCCGGCGGCGCTCGAACGGGCATTGGCCGACGGGCTGCCGGGCAAGCGGGCACGCGTCGACGCACTCGGCTACATGCCACGCGGCTATGTCGGCGCCATCAGCGCGGTCGACGCGCAGGAGGCGTTCGATGCCGGCGCCTTCGCGGTCGGCGTCGCCGAACAGGGCGGCGGCTCGGTGGCGTTGCAATATGATGGCAGCAAGATAGTGCTGAAGAAGGTGCCGCTGAAAAACGTCGCCGGCAAGACCCGCCACATGCCCGACGATTACATGAAGCCCGACGCCAACCAGCTTTCCGAGACCGGCATGGCCTATCTCAAGCGGCTGGTGCCGGAAAAATACAAGGTCGGAAAGCCGTTCGTCTGATGCCCGGCCTGCACATTATCCGGATTCTCACGTGAACTCAGGCTGGTTCTCCAGGCACATCGTCGACGACAGGACGACGATGCTGACCGAGCCGTTCGTGCACGACTATGTGCGCGCCAACATCTGGCATCTGACCGGCCGCGATGCCGACCTTCTGGTCGATACCGGCATGGGCATCTGTCCGCTGGCGCCGCAGATAAGGACGCCCGAAGGCAAGCCGCTTCTGGTCGTCGCCACCCATATCCACCTCGACCATGTCGGCTCGCTGCACGAATTTCCGCTGCGGGCCGGGCCAAGGATGAGCGCGGCGCAATTCGAGAGCATGGATGAGGCCGCGACTTACGCCTACATGTTCCACGATCTCAAGGGCGCCGTTTCGAAACTGCCGGCGCCAGGCTGGAAGTCGGCCGACTATGCGATAGCGCCGGCGCCGTTGACGCGTATGCTCGACGAAGGCGACGTGGTCGATCTCGGCGACCGCCGGTTTCAGGTGCTGCATCTCCCCGGGCACTCGCCGGATTCGATCGCGCTGTTCGATGAGGCCGACGGCCTGTTTTTCAGCGGCGACGCCATCTATGACGACACGCTGATCGACGATTTGCCGGATTCCGACCGGGAGGCCTATCGCGACACGATGCGCCGGCTGCTCGACCTGCCGGTCCGCATCGGCCATGGCGGCCACGGCCCGAGTTTCGACGGCAAGCGCATGCGCGAAATCGCGTCGGCCTATCTGCGGTCCGTAAGCGCGCCCTGAATTAAATCTTCGTAAGGTCTGGCAAAACCCCTAAATCGCGCGGATCGGCGCCCTAAATAGTTGTTGTCGATCCGGCCGGCCGCCATGCGTGGCGAGGCAGGCAAGCCCGGCCGCCGACACGCCGACGGGCACTCTCCCAGGAAGACCCGCGGCGCGGATCAACCCCTCGCCCGGACAGAACGACCATGTCAAACCTGAGCATTCTTCGTAGGCATCGCGTCGCCGCCCTGCTGGGCGCTGCGCTGCTGGCATCTCCCTTTGTCGTCTCGTTCGCCGACGGCGCGAACGGCGTCGGCACGGGCAACACGGTTGCAACGACGCAGACCCCCGTTGCCGGGACCATGGCCCCGAGGGGGTCGTTGGCGCCGATCGTGGCCACGACCAAGCCGGCCGTCGTGACCATCACCACGCTCATGAAAGCACGGCCTGAAGCAATGAACGGGACGTCGCCCTTCGACGGCAATTCGCCCTTCGACGATTATTTCCGACAGTTCTTCGGCGATCAGGGCATGCCTGGTCCCAAGACGCCTCCGCAACAGCAGCTGCCGCGCGCCGAGGCGCTCGGTTCGGGGTTCATCGTCGGTGCCGACGGCACCATCGTCACCAACAACCACGTCGTCGACGGCGCCTCCTCGATCAAGGTCACGCTCGACGACGGCACGGAGCTTCCGGCCAAGCTGGTCGGTCACGATACCAAGAACGACCTCGCCGTACTGAAGATCAACGCGGGCAAGTCGTTGCCAACCGTGAAATGGGGTGACTCCGACAAGCTCATGACGGGTGATCAGGTGCTGGCGATCGGCAATCCGTTCGGCATCGGCACCACGGTCACGGCCGGCATCGTCTCGGCGCGTGGCCGCGATTTGCATAGCGGGCCCTTCGACGATTTCATTCAGATCGACGCGCCGATCAATCGCGGCAATTCCGGCGGCCCGCTGGTGGACGTCAATGGGAATGTCGTCGGCATCAACACGGCGATCTTTTCGCCCAATGGCGGCAGCGTCGGTGTCGGCTTCGCCATTCCGTCGGACCAGGCTGAGAAGGTGGTCGCCAAGCTGATGAAGGGCGGCAACATCGAATACGGCTATCTCGGCGTCGAGATCCAGCCCGTCACCCCGGATGTGGCAAGCGCCATCGGGCTGGACCATCCCAGCGGTGCCTTGGTCTCGCAGGTCAATGACGGGTCGCCCGCGGCCAAGGCCGGCGTCGAGACCGGCGACGTCATCACCGGCTTCGCCGGGCAGGACGTCAAGGATCCCAAGGACCTGTCACGAGCCGTCGCTGACGTCGCGCCGGGCGCCAAGGAGAGGCTGGATGTCTGGCGCAAGGGCAAGGCCATGCGGATCTCGGTGGAGGTCGGGCGCAACAGCGACGATGTGAAAACGGCGTCGACCGATGACTCCAGCGCGCCGAGCACCGAGCAGGGTTCTCGCGTGCCGGCCGTCGGCCTCGGCTTGATGGATATCACGCCGGACATTCGCCAGCAGATGAACCTCCCCGAGAACGAGCACGGCGCGGTGGTTGCGAGCGTCAATCCTGACAAGCCGGCAGCGGCTGCCGGCATCCAGCCGGGCGATGTCATCGTCGCCGTCAACCAGGCTCCGGTGAAGAGCGCGAAGCAGGTGACCCAAGCGATTGCCCAAGCCGGCAAGTCCGGACGCAAATCGGTGCTGCTCCTGGTGGAACGTGGCGACACGCAGATCTATGTCGCCGTGCCGTTCGCCAATGGCTGACACCTGACACCGGCGTGGCGGGCTTGTGGACGACCCCGCCACGCCGGATTCTACCGGCTATAATTTGCGCAGCGCCACTTCCTGGACCAGGTGGTCGGCGCCCTTGCGCAGGATCAAGTCGGCGCGGGCGCGCGTCGGCAGGATGTTCTCGCGCAGGTTTTTCAGGTTGATGTTGGTCCACAGGCCTTCGGCGATCGCCTTGGCCGCATCCTCCGACAGCTGCGAATAGCGGTGGAAGAAGGAGTCCGGATTGCGGAAGGCGGTCTCGCGCAGCCGCATGAAGCGGGAAATATACCAATTGTGGATCAGCTTCTCGTCGGCATCGATATAGATGGCGAAGTCGAAGAAGTCCGACAGGAACGGCACGATCTTGCCGTCCTGCGGCAGCTTGCCCGGCTGCAGCACGTTGATGCCTTCGAAGATCAGGATGTCGGGCCGGTCGATGGTGACGAACTCGCCGGGGATGACGTCATAGGTCAGGTGCGAATAGACTGGCGCGCGGACGTCGGGCAACGCCGACTTGATGCCTGACAGGAAACGCAGCAGCGCGCCGACATCGTAGCTGTCGGGGAAACCCTTGCGCTCCATCAGGTTTTCGCGGCGCAGTACCTCGTTGGGCAGCAGGAAGCCATCCGTGGTGATGAGATCGACCTTGGGGCTCGACGGCCAGCGCGCCAGAAGTTCCTTGAGCACGCGCGCCGTGGTCGATTTACCGACCGCGACAGATCCGGCAATGCCGATGATGAACGGCGTCTTGGCCACGTCGACGGCGTTGAAGAAGGCCTGGCGCTGCCTGAACAGAAGCTGGCTCGCCTCGACATGCGCCGACAAAAGCCGCGACAGCGACAGATAGATGCGCTTGACCTCTTCGAGGTCGACCGGGTCGTTGAGCGAACGCAGGCGGCGGAACTCGTCCTCGCTCAGCGTCAGCGGCGTATCGGCGCGAAACCGCGACCATTGCTCGGCCGAGAAGAAGCGAAACGGGGAATATTTCTCGGTTGGCGCGAGCTGATCCATCGAGATACCTGCCCTCCCTCCCGATCAGCCCTTGGGCCGTGACGCCTTCTCGGCGATGCCCGAACGCCCAGTACGGGCTTCGAGCTCCTTGAGCACGTCGTTCAACGGAACACCCGAGATGCCGAGAACGACAAGCCAATGATATATAAGATCGGCGCTTTCGGAAACGAGGCCCTGTCTGTCGCCCTTGACGGCGGCGATCACGGTCTCGACCGCCTCCTCGCCGAGCTTCTGCGCCGCCTTGTCGATGCCCCGGGCGTAAAGCTTGGCGGTCCACGAATCCGCATCGCCGGAATGGGCGCGGTCGCTGACGATTTTTTCCAGGTCGGAGAGCGAAAACTCGGCCATGTCGATCTATCTTCTTGTTTAAGCCGGATTTTTCCCGAAAGCCGGCTTCGGGAGCATGCTCTAGGACCTGTTGCCCAGCGAGTCCAGCCGCATCGGCAGGCCGGCCCCGGCCATATGCGCCTTGGCTTGCGCGATGGTGTAGGTGCCGAAATGGAAAATGGATGCGGCCAGCACAGCACCCGCATGGCCGTCGCGAATGCCTTCGACCATGTGGTCGAGCGTGCCGACGCCCCCCGATGCGATGACTGGCGCGCGCACCGCGTCCGATACCGCGCGGGTCAGCGCGATGTCGTAGCCGGCCTTGGTGCCGTCGCGGTCCATCGAGGTCAACAGGATCTCGCCGGCGCCGCGATCGACCATTTGGCGCGCGAATTCGACGGCGTCGATGCCGGTTTTCTCGCGCCCGCCATGGGTGAAGATCTCCCAGCGCTCGGCCTCACCGGGGCCGGACACTCTCTTGGCATCGATGGCGACGACGATGCATTGGTTGCCGAATTTGTCGGCGGCTTCGGCGACGAAATCCGGATTCTTCACCGCGGCCGTGTTGATCGACACCTTGTCCGCGCCGGCCAGCAGCAATTTCCTGATGTCGGAGACCTGGCGCACGCCGCCGCCGACGGTCAGCGGCATGAAGCATTGTTCGGCGGTGCGGGCGATGACGTCGAAGATGGTCTCGCGATTGTCCGACGAAGCCGTGATGTCGAGAAAGCAGAGTTCGTCGGCGCCGGCGGCATCATAGGCCTTGGCTGCCTCCACCGGGTCGCCGGCGTCGATGAGATCGACGAAATTGACGCCCTTGACGACACGGCCGTCCTTGACGTCGAGGCAAGGGATGACGCGGGCTTTCAGCATCAGCGGCCCTCTATCGTGGCAAGCAGATCGTTGAGCAGTTGGCCGACCAGCGGCGGCACATCGGCCTGGGCGTCGAAGGCCGGATCGTAAGCGGAAACGGTGATGCCGATGACCGGTACCGCAAGCGCCATGGCGCAGACCGCGTCGCGCATCTGCTCCGGGTTCGGCCCGCCAGGGGTGACGTAGCGGTTGGCCTGCAGCGCCTTGGGATCATGCACGTCGAGATCGAGATGCATGTGCACGCTGTTGGCGCCGGCTGCTTTCAGTCTTTCCGTCGCTTGCGCCACGCCGGGACATTCCGTCCGGATGACCGGCAATGTTTCGAGAAGTTTTTCCTCCGCCGGATCGAGATCGCGGGCGTTGACGAGCACGCAGCGCGCGGGATCGATCGGCCTGAAACCGGGAATGGCCGCCGCCATCGGGCGCCAGCACAGGCCGAGCACCGTCGACAGCGCCATGCCGTCGAGAAAGCCGTATACGGACGTTTCGGGCGTGTTGAGGTCGCCATGCTGGTCGGCCCAGATGATCGCATCGGCGCCTTCGCCGGCGACCGCGCCGGCACTGGTCAGGCAGTTTCCGGCCAGCACGATGGGAAACCGCCCCCTGTCGCGGGCAATGCGGACCTCGCCCGAGACGGCATTGCAGACGGCAAAACCCGTGGCGATCTCGCGCTCCTGGTCGGCGCCGACCCTGCCGATGTCCTCGACCGTGACGTCGTGACCGGCAAGGGTTAGGGCATCGACGAGCCCGCCCGATATCAGCGCGTCGGGCCCCTGGCCCATGCCGCCGTGATAGTGGCCGCTGTCATAGGAGGCCAGGATGAGCGAAACCTTCACGATTGCGCCTCCGTCGCCGGCCGGCCCTGCAGGATCGCCAGCGCCTCGGCCGGGTCGATGCGGCCATCATAGAGGGCGCGGCCCGAGATCGCACCTTCGAGTTTTTGCGCGTCGGGCATGGTCATGCGCACGATGTCGGCGATCGAGGCCAGCCCGCCGGAAGCAATGACCGGGATCGACACGGCGTCGGCGAGGTCGATGGTGGCGTCCCAGTTGATGCCGGTCAGCACGCCGTCGCGGTCGATGTCGGTGTAGATGATGGCGGCGACGCCGGCGCCTTCGAATTTCCTGGCCAGTTCGATGACACCGAGGCTCGAGGCCTCGGCCCAGCCTTCGACGGCTACCTTGCCGCCCTTTGCGTCGATGCCGACGGCAACCTTGCCCGGAAACGCCTTGCAGGCCTGCCTGACCAGATCGGGATCGCGCACCGCCACCGTGCCGAGGATGACGCGGGCCAATCCACGGTCGAGCCAATCCTCGATCTGCTCCAGCGTGCGGATGCCGCCGCCGAGCTGCACGGGATTCTTTGTCGCTTTCAGGATGGCGCCGACCGCGGCGCTGTTGACGCTCTGACCCTGGAAGGCGCCGTTCAAGTCGACGACGTGCAGCCACTCAAAACCCTGCTCTTCAAAGGCTTTGGCCTGTGCTGCCGGATCATCATTGTAGATGGTCGCGGTCGCCATGTCGCCGTGCTTCAGCCGCACGCACTGGCCGTCCTTGAGATCGATGGCTGGAAACAGGATCATACGTTCAGGCGCCTTCAACGATGACGAAATGACCTGACGAAGCGGCAAGCCGGAATTTGGAGGCATGCTGGTATTCAGGCGAATGGTAGCATTCGACCGCCTTGTCGAAAGACTCGAACTCGACCAGCACATGGCGGTTGCCGGTAGGTCCTTCCGGATTTTCGTGGCGGCCGGCCCGCACGGCGAATTTCGCGCCATACTTCGCGAACGCCACAGCATTGGCCTCGATGTACTGTTTATATATCTCGGGGTCGCGGACATCGATCATCGCCATCCAGTAGCCCTTCTTGCTCATGGTGTTCAGGGCCTCCAGCGCAGGAAATTCGTGATCAGCGCCAGGCCCAGCGCCTGGCTCTTCTCCGGATGGAACTGCGTGCCGGCGAGATTGTCGCGGGCGACCGTGGCCGTCACCGCACCGCCATAGTCGGCGGCCGCAACGACCTCGTCCGGGTTCTTTGCATCGAGATGGTAGGAGTGGACGAAATACGCATGCAGGCCCGACGCGCCGGTCGGAATGCCGGAAAACAGCGGGTGCTGGCGCCTCAATTCGATCGTGTTCCAGCCGATCTGCGGGATCTTCAGCGCCGGATCGGAAGGCGTGATCTCCTTGACGTCGCCCGATATCCAGCCGAAGCCGTTGGTGATGGTCTTTTCGAGGCCGCGCTGCGACATCAGCTGCATGCCGACGCAAATGCCCAGGAAAGGCCGGCCCTTGGCGATGGCGACGTCCTCGACCGCCTCCCACATGCCCTCAACGGTACGCAGGCCGGCCGCGCAGTCGGCGTAAGCGCCGACGCCGGGCAGGACGATGCGGTCCGCGGTGCGTACACGGTCGGCATCGGCCGTCAGGTCGATCCGCGCCGATATGCCGGCCTCGCGCGCGGCGCGCTCGAAAGCCTTCGTTGCCGAGCGCAGATTGCCCGAACCGTAATCGATGATCGCAACCCGCATCTCAGCGCCGTCCCGGAATGTGGGTCAGCCCCAGCGCTATGCCGGGCTGCGTGGGGCGCGCCAAAGCGGCATCCGGAACGATGCGCGGCGCGGGTGCTGCTTCGTCCGAAAGGCCTTCGATTTCCAGGGCATAGCGCATATCGGCGTCCGCGAGCCAACCGGCCTCGACGACGCCCCATTCATGCCAGCCGCGGCGGCGCAGCGCCGCGATACGCAATCCCTGGCCCTCCAGCCCGACATAGAGCGAGACGAGCAGCGACAGCAGCGAGCCAGCGACACCGAGGCCAAGTTTCTGGCCAAGCATCGAAAGCACGCCCATGACGACAAAGACGAGCGCCGCTTCGACCCACAGCCGGTGCCAGGCAAGCCACAGCGGCGGCACGAGCAGGCCGAGCCAGGTGAAGCCGTCGCGGACCAACGTCGTCGTGTCGACTTTCTCGCTACGGCCAGGTGGCTCCATCACGACATAGGCGGTCATGAGACTATCCCTTCAAAGAACCCTTGGTGGAGGGAACCGCGTCAGGCCGGCGCGGATCACGCTCGAGCGCGGCGCGCAGCGCGTGCGCCACCGCCTTGAAGCAGGTCTCGGCGATATGATGGTTGTTGGCGCCATAATGGTTGGTGACATGCAGCGTGATGCCGGCATTCTGCGCCAGCGCCTGGAAGAATTCGCGCACCAGTTCGGTGTCGAAGGTGCCGATCTTGGGCGACGAGAACGAAACGTTCCAGACCAGGAAGGGCCGGCCCGACACGTCGATCGCCGCACGCGTCAGCGTCTCGTCCATGGCAAGGTCGATCGAAGCGTAGCGCATGATGCCGCGCCGCTCGCCCAGCGCCTTGGTCAAGGCCTGGCCGAGCGCAATGCCGGTGTCCTCGACCGTGTGGTGGTCGTCTATGTGCAGGTCGCCATTGGCCTTGACGGTCATGTCGATCAGCGAATGGCGGGAAAGCTGATCCAGCATATGGTCGAAGAAGCCGACGCCCGTGGCGATGTCCGATTTGCCGGAGCCGTCGACATGTATCGAGACCGAGATGTCGGTTTCCGCAGTCTTTCGGCTTGCGTCGGCGGAACGAGGCGCCATCACTCTATCCTTGTGCCAGTGGTTCAGATCGTGACCGGTTCACGGGCCTCAAGCGCTAGCGGGCTTGAAAACGAGAGCCTTCTAGCAGCATGATCCGGCGATTGCCAGTTGCGATCCCGGCCGCTATCGAGCCGTTTGCAATCATTGGCCCCGTGCATACATATGGCCGATCAAAGTTACTCGTACCGCGCCAATCGCCTTTTTGGGATGGCGCTGCTCGGAGCCAGGAAATGTCTGATAATCTGACCATGCACGCCACGACGATCGTGACCGTGCGCAAGGGCAACAAGGTGGTGATCGCCGGCGACGGCCAGGTCAGCCTTGGCCAGACCATCATGAAGGGCAACGCCCGCAAAGTGCGCCGCATCGGCAAGGGCGGCAATGTGATTGCCGGTTTCGCGGGTGCCACAGCCGACGCCTTCACGCTTTTGGAACGCCTCGAAGCCAAGCTCGAACAATATCCCGACCAACTGACGCGCGCCTGCGTCGAGCTTGCCAAGGACTGGCGCACGGACCGTTATCTGCGCCGGCTGGAGGCGATGATGCTGGTTGCCGACAAATCGGTCTCGCTGGCGCTGACCGGCAACGGCGACGTGCTGGAGCCCGAACATGGCGTCATGGCCATCGGTTCGGGCGGCAATTACGCGCTGGCCGCGGCGCGCGCGCTGATGGACAGCGACAAGGACGCCGAGGAGATCGCCCGCAAGGCGATGCAGATCGCGTCCGACATCTGCGTTTACACCAACAATAATTTCGTTGTCGAAACGCTCGATGCGGCTTGATCAGGCCGACCATGGCCCCGAACCGCAGGACCGCGTAAGCGAAAAGTGGACGCCGGTTTTCGGAAAGACCATGATCCAACCAGAAAATAGCTACGATTTTCGGCCGGTGACCAAAAAGGACCTGCCGATGATCGCAGGCTGGCTGGCCGAGGCGCATGTTGCAGAGTGGTGGGGCGATCCCGAGGCGGAAATCGCGGAGATTGCCGATCATATAGACTCGATTTCCGTCGAGCCGCTGATCGTTGAGCTCGACGGCAAGCCGATCGCCTATCTGCAGAGCTACGATCCGCATCTGGAAGACGGCCATCCCTATGCCGATCAGCCGTTCGGCACGCTCGGCATCGATATCTCGATCGGCCGGCCGGAACTCATCGGCATCGGCCATGGCTCGGCGATCGTGCGCCAGTTCGTCGAAGACCTGTTCGAGGAAGGCGTGCCGCGTGTCATTATCGACCCCGACCCAGCCAACATCAGGGCCATCCGGGCCTATGAAAAGGCGGGATTTCGGGCCATTGATCGCAGACAGTCGATCTATGGCGACGCCGTGCTGATGGCGATCGATGCCGAAGACGCGCAAGAGGGGTAATTCAGGATATGGTCACGGCCAGCGAGGACAAGAGCCTTTCCGCTTACGAGGATAGCTGGCGGATGGGGCTGCTGATCGTCGCCGGCCTGCTCGTCGCCCAGGCCGTCGCGCTCTACCTGATGGGCCATCCGCCGATCTGTACCTGTGGCTATGTCAAGCTGTGGCATGGGGTGGTGAACAGTTCGGAGAATTCCCAGCACATTTCGGACTGGTACACCTTTTCGCACATCATCCACGGCTTCCTGTTCTACGCGCTGGCCCGGTTCCTGTTCCCGCGCTCGCCGATCGGCTTGCGGCTGGCATTCGCCGTCCTCGTCGAGGGAGGCTGGGAAATCCTCGAAAATAGCCCGTTCATCATCGAGCGCTACCGCGCCGGCACCATTTCGCTCGATTATTACGGCGACAGCATCATCAATTCGGTGTCCGACACACTGGCCATGGTGCTGGGATTTGTCATGGCGCGAAGGCTACCTATATGGGTGATCGTCAGCCTCGCCATCCTCTTCGAACTGGGTACCGGCTATCTCATCCGGGACAATCTTACACTCAACGTGATCATGCTGCTGCATCCGTTCGAGACCATCAAGCAGTGGCAAAGTGGAATTTAGTGATATGAGCACGTTTTCTCCCCGCGAAATCGTTTCGGAACTCGACCGCTTCATCATCGGCCAGAAGGACGCCAAGCGCGCCGTGGCCATCGCTCTGCGCAACCGCTGGCGCCGCCAGCAGCTCGAAGGCCAGATGCGCGAAGAGGTGATGCCGAAGAACATTCTGATGATCGGCCCGACCGGCGTCGGCAAGACCGAGATTTCGCGCCGCCTGGCACGGCTCGCCGGCGCGCCGTTCGTCAAGGTCGAGGCGACCAAGTTCACCGAGGTCGGCTATGTCGGCCGCGACGTCGAACAGATCATCCGCGACCTGGTCGAGATCGCCATCGGCCTGACGCGCGAGAAGATGCGCGAGGACGTGAAGGCGCGCGCCCATGTCAACGCCGAGGAACGGGTGCTGGAAGCGCTGGTCGGCAAGACGGCGAGCCCGGCGACGCGCGATAGCTTCCGCAAGAAGCTGCGCGAGGGCGAGCTCGACGAAAAGGAAATCGAGGTCGAAGTGGCCGACACCGGCAATGGCGGCATGCCCGGCTTCGAGATTCCCGGCATGCCGGGCGCCAATATCGGCGTGCTCAACATCAACGACATGCTGTCGAAGGCGATGGGCGGCAAGAAGACCAAGCTGCGCAAGACCACGGTGAAGGAGTCCTACGACCTGCTGGTCGGCGACGAGTCCGACAAGCTGCTCGACCAGGACGAGGTGGTGCGCCGGGCGCTGGACGCAACGGAGAATGACGGCATCGTCTTCCTCGACGAAATCGACAAGATCGCCGCCCGGTCGGACATTTCGGGCGGCCCTTCGCGAGAAGGCGTGCAGCGCGACCTGCTGCCGCTGGTCGAAGGCACGACGGTAGCGACCAAATACGGTCCGGTGAAGACGGACCATATCCTGTTCATCGCTTCTGGTGCCTTCCATGTCTCCAAGCCATCCGACCTGCTGCCGGAACTGCAGGGCCGCCTGCCGATCCGCGTCGAGCTGCGCGCGCTGGAGAAGGAGGACTTCGTCCGCATCCTGACCGAGACCGAGGCGAGCCTGATCAAGCAGTATATCGCGCTGATGAAGACCGAAGGCGTTGAGCTCACCTTCACCGACGACGCCATCGATTCGCTCGCCGGTGTCGCCGTCGATCTCAACGCCAGCATCGAGAACATCGGCGCGAGGCGGCTGCAGACTGTGATGGAGCGGGTGCTGGACGACATCTCCTATGATGCGCCGGATCGCAACGGCACGGCGGTCACCATCGACGCCGCCTATGTCCAGAAGCATGTCGGCGACCTCTCCAGAAACACGGATTTGTCGCGGTTCATCCTTTGAACGAGGGCGCCGGAGCAGGCCGGCGCGGTCATGCAACAACGTCCGGCAGGAGCCATGTGTGGCCAGATGGTACCATCTGGCCACCTTTCGTCTCGCCGGATGATGGGGCGCTCTCGACTCGACCAAGTGCTTTACCTAGTTTGCGCCGCAATTCTCTAGGCGGCGGCGCATGAAAAAACTCATCTTGGTCATTCTCGGCTTGACGTTGGCGGCGACGCTGTTCGCCGCCGACGCGGCGACATTGGTGCCGGCGGGAAACCGCAATACCGAGCAGCCAGACATTCCCGGCGCCTCGAGCCGCCGCACGCAGGCGACCAACACCACCTTCCAGGCGAAGTACCGCAAGGTTTACGCGCTGCTGCAGAACGACGCCGATCTGCGCGCCAAGATCAAGAAGGCAGCAAGCGCCTATGGCATCGACCCCATGCACATCGTCGGCGCCATCGTCGGCGAGCACACCTACAATGTCGACGCCTACGACCGGCTGCAGACCTATTACGTCAAGGCGATCTCCTACCTCTCGAGCAAGCTCTCCTTCGCCTATGACGGCGAGGACATCACCGATTTCGTGCAGCGGCCGGAATTCAAGAAATGCGCCGCGATTTCGGACAGCTACGATCTGTGGGAATGCCGCGAACAGGTCTGGAACCGCTCGTTTCGCGGTAAGACTGTCGGCGGCGAGGATTTCCCCGACAACCGTTTCGGCGCCACCTTCTTCCAGCCCTACTATGCCGGCCAGACCTTCGGCCTCGGCCAGCTCAATCCCCTGACCGCCCTGCAGATGAGCGACCTCGTGCACAAGGTGTCGGGCTTGCCGAAGCTCGACGTCTCCGATCCCAATTCGGTCTACAAGACCATCATGGATCCGGACCTGACGCTGCCCTATGTCGCGGCGACCATCAAAAAGTCGATCGACGCCTATAGGAGCATCGCCGGCTTCGACATCTCTGGCAATCCGGGCGTCACGGCCACGCTGTACAATGTCGGCAATCCGGAGCAGCGCGCCTATGCGCTGAAGTCGGAAAACGACAGGCGCCGCGCCACCGGTGAGCCGGAGAAGCTGCCCGAAGAGAATTACTACGGCTGGCTCGTCAACGACAAGCTGGCGGAGCTCAAGGCGCTGTTCTAAGGACCTCTACCTCCCCTTCGTGGCGAGATCGGACCGAAAGATCCGGGTAGGGGCCGGTGCAGTCATACGCAATTGCCCTGCAACAAGGCAGAGGGCGGCCAACTTCACTCAGGCGGCCAGCAACGCCTTCAGCTTAACTTCAGGCGAGCCCAGCGCCTCCGGCGCCGGCTTGGCACGCTTGCCGATCAGAATTTCGGCCAGCCTTATGTCGCGGGCGACCGCATTGCCCGGGCCGATGCCGCTCGCCGCCACCAGCCTGCCGTCCTCGGCGAGATGGAAGAGGATGAAGGCGCCGTCACCGAGATCGCGGCGCACAAGGCCGCGGCCTTCGTCGGAGAGGCCGGCGATCTGCAAGCTCAGCCCATACTGATCCGACCAGAACCACGGAACAGCCGCATGCGCCTCGCCGGCGCCAAGCATGTTCTTTGCCGCCAGTGCGCCCTGTTCCTGTGCATTGCGCCAGGCCTCCAGCCGCACGCGGCGGCCGCCATAGACGGCGAGCGGAAACGAGCAGCAATCGCCGGCGGCGAAGATGTCGGGATCAGCGGTTTGCAGATAGGCATCGACTGATATGCCGTTTTCAATGGTCAGGCCGGCTTCGGCTGCGAGCACGGTCACCGGGACGGCGCCGATGCCGATGACGGCGAGGTCGGCCGAGATTTCGCGCCCGCCTGCAAGCGCCACCCGCACCTCCTTGCCCTCGTCGGCGATGGAGGCGATGCCTTCCCCGCAGACCACGTCGACACCCTCGGCGACATGCGCTTCATGGATGATTTCGGCGATCTCGGCCGGAACGCCGCGCATCAGGATACGTGGCTGCGCCTCGATGACGGTGACCGAGGCGCCGAGCTTGCGTGCGGCTGCCGCAAGTTCAAGGCCGATGAACCCGCCGCCAATGATGGCGATGCGGTTGCCGGCACGAAGGTGGGCGCGAATGGCCAGCGCGTCGGCGAAGGTTCTAAGATAGACGCAGCGCACGCCAAGGCCAGGCATCGGCAGCTTGCGCGGCGTCGAACCGGTGGCCAGCAGCAGCTTGTCGTAGGCCAGCACCGAACCGTCGGACAGGCGTACCATGTGCGACGCGCGCTCGATCGCCACGGCCTGGACGGAATGGACGTGCCGGATCGATTTTTCGGTCAGGATCTCGTCGCTGGCGATCGCCTTGATTGCGGGCGCATCGCTGGCCATCGCCTCCTTGGACAGAGGCGGACGTTCATAGGGCAAATGCGGCTCGTCACCCACCAGCGTCACCGGCCCGTCATAGCCGAGATCGCGCAAGGCAAGCGCGGCCCGTCCGCCGCATTCGCCGGCTCCGATGATCAGCATCCCCCGCGCCATGCCGGTCATCCGATCTGAACCAGGACCTTGCCGGCGTCGACCTTGACCGGATAGGTCCTGAGGTTGACGCAGACCGGCGCGCCCCTGGCCGCGCCGGTCTTGTAGTTGAAGCGGCCATTGTGCTTGGGGCATTCGATGATGTCGTCCATCACCAGCCCATCGGCGAGATGCACCTTCTCATGCGTGCAAAGTCCGTCGGTGGCGAAATATTCGTCGTCCGGGCTGCGATAGATGGCGAAGGTGCGCCCGCCATGATCGAAGCGCATCACGTCTTCTTCGTCGATGTCACCGGCGGCGCACGCCTCGACCCAATCGTTCATTCAGTCCTCCCCTGGGATCGCACGGCGGCGCGTGATTATTCAGCCGCGACCGCGACGGCGTCGTTGTGGAATTCCTCGCGGTACGGCCTGGCGGTCGGCGGCAGCTCGCGCTTGAGGAAATAATCCTCGTTGCGCAGCTGGCGGCGGAAGACCGGGATCATCTCGCGGTAGCCGGCCAGGATCGACGGCGTCGGCGCCGGCAAATCGTGCTTGATCAGCGCGTGCAGCTTCGGCAGCGCATGGTAGGGCACCATCGGGAACATGTGATGCTCGACGTGGTAATTCATGTTCCAGTAGATGAAGCGGCTGATCGGGTTCATGTAGACGGTGCGGCTGTTCAGCCGATGGTCGGTGACATTGTCGGCAAGGCCGCCATGCTGCAGCAGGCCGACCATCACGTGATGCCAGGCGCCATAAAGCCTGGGCAGGCCGACCAGCATCAGGGGCAGGAAAGATCCGGTGGAGAGCGCCAGCGCGATGGTCGCGGCATAGATCGCCGTCCAGATGCGGGCAACACGGATCGCTTTGGGCTGCTCCTGTTCGGGAATGAAGGTCTTCTCCGCCGCGCTGATGTTGCCGGCGGCATTGCGCAGCATGTCTGATATCGCATGCCAGGCGTCGAGCACGCCGACAAAACCAAGAACGAGGCGCACCAGGTCCGGCGGCCGCATGACCGAAATCTCAGGATCGCGGCCGACGATGATGGTGTCGGTGTGATGGCGCGTGTGGCTCCAGCGCCAGGTCACCGGATTGCGCATGATCATGAAGCAGGCGATCTGATAGACTGCGTCATTCATCCACTGCGTGCGGAACGCCGTGCCGTGGCCGCATTCGTGCCAGCGGGAATCGGTGGATGAGCCGTAAAGCACGCCATAGGCGAAGAAGAAGGGCACGCACCACCAACTGCCCCAGAACCAGGCAGCGCCGGCACCGCTGATGATGAGGGCGGCCAGCCAGATCGCCGTGTCGCGGATCGCCGGGCCATCGGAGCGCTGCATCAGCTCCTTCATCTGCTTGCGGGGAATGTCGGTGTGATACCACTCGGCCGCCGACAGCCCGTTTTCGACCGCAAGCCGGGCGTCGCGGCCGATCAGGCTGTAATCACGCCGGGACGGCGCTGCGGTCATGATTGCCTCCCATCGCGGGGCATTCGCCATGCGAATGCCGATCATCAACTAACTCCTTGCTCAGAAATAACGCCGAGCCATGATAGAATCAACATCACAAAGATAGTTTCTATCATTTCATATCAAAGTCAGGTATCGATATCAGGCAATCGAACGAGGGCGATCATGGCGAAACGGCCGACCATTACTGATCTGGCGCGAGTCTCCGGCGTCAGCGTCGCCACGGTGGACCGCGTGCTCAACAATCGCCTCCCAGTGCGGGAGGAAACCGCGCGCCGCGTCTACGAAACCGCGACCGAGATCGGCTATCACGCCGCCGGCCTGATCAAGCAGCGGATGCGCCAGGAACTGCCCGAGTATCGTCTGGGCTTTCTGCTGCTTCGGGGCAATGACGTTTTCTATGGTGATTTCGCTCGGGAACTCGAGCTGGCGGTCGCGCAATCGCAGCGCTTCCGCGGCGTCGCAACCGTCGATTTCGCCAGCTCTCTGGCCCCGGACGACATCGCCGCCCAGATGCGCAGGCTGGCGGCGAGATCGCGGGCCATTGCCGTGGTCGGCCCGGACCATCCGACGCTGACCGCCGTCGTGGAGGCGCTCAAGGCCAGGGGACTGCCGGTCTTCTCCCTTCTGTCCGACTTCGCCGCCGGCGTCCGTGAGGGCTATGTCGGCCTCGACAACCGCAAGGTCGGCCGCACCGCGGCCTGGATGATCGCCAGGGCGGCGAGGACGCCTGGCAAGGTCGCCCTTTTCGTCGGCAGCCATCGCTTCCATGGCCATGAGCTGCGGGAGATCGGCTTCCGCTCCTTCTTCCGCGAGCATGCGCCGGATTTCAGCGTGCTGGAGACGTTGGTCAATCTCGAGGCCAATCAGGTAACCCATGACGCGATGATCGATCTTCTGGCGCGGTATCCGGATCTCGTCGGCTGCTACGTCGCCGGCGGCGGCATGGAAGGCGCCGTCTCGGCGCTGCGGGCAGCGAAGCCTGGCAACATGCCGGTGGTCGTCTGCAACGAGATCAACGCCGAATCGCGCGCCGCGCTCGCCGACAACATCCTTACCATGGTGATCTCGACGCCGCTTGCCGCGCTCTGTCGTGAGCTCGTCGATCGGATGGCGCATGCCATCGAAGCCGGCGCGGCCAATGCGCCGGGTCAGATCTTCCTGCCCTTCGACATCTATTTGCCGGAAAACATCTGAAGCAATTTCGGGAAAATGCGCAGCGGCTTTCCGTCCGGGACGCGCCAGGAAGAGAGATAGGGCGTTTCGATGAAGCGACAGAGCGCTCCTGCAGTCCGCCGCCATGAACCGCCCGCCAGAAATGATAGAATCTATCAGAGCAGGCAGAAAATCGCGCGCCCGAATTTGGAATCGCCCTTGACGCCCCAACGTCAAATGGAATAAATATTTCACTAGATGTGGGTTTTGGTTCTTTCGTTCCGGAACATCCGTTCAAGGCAGTTCGGCGTCCAGCCGTTGGCGGCACGCTGCGGAACGAAATGGATATCAGGGAGAGATTCCCCAGGCAGATCGGGGATTCCGGAGAGATCGGTGCAACCGGACACCAAAGTGGAGGAGAGATACAATGAAGAAACTGCTTTTGGGCGTCGCCTTCGCGGCGCTGATGAGTTCATCGGCCATGGCCGCCAAGATCGGCGTCTCGATGGCCAAGTTCGACGACAATTTTCTCACCGTGCTGCGCAACGGCATGATCGAGCAGGCCAAGGGCATGAGCGGCGTCGAGCTGCAGGTCGAGGACGCACAGAACGACGTCGCCAAACAGCTCGACCAGATCAAGAACTTCGCCGCTTCGGGCGTCGATGCCATCATCGTCAACCCGGTCGACACCTCGGCCACCCAGGCGATGTCGGATGCGGCCGCCGCGGCCAAGATTCCGCTGGTCTATGTCAACCGCGAACCGGTCAACGTCGACAAGCTGCCCGACAACCAGGCCTTTGTCGCTTCCAACGAAGCTGATTCCGGCACGCTCGAAACCAAGGAAGTCTGCCGCCTGTTCAAGGAAGCCGGCAAGAAGGAAGCCAATGTCTATGTGATCATGGGCGAGCTTTCCAACCAGGCCGCCGTGCAGCGCACCAAGGACATTGAAGAGGTGATCGCCACGCCGGACTGCAGCTTCATCAAGATCATCGACAAGCAGACCTCGAACTGGGATCGCGACCAGGCCCAGAACCTGATGACCAACTGGCTGTCGACCGGCAAGAAGTTCGACGGCGTCATCGCCAACAATGACGAAAGCGCCATCGGCGCCATCCAGGCGATGAAGGCCGCCAACATCGACATGAAGGCAGTCGTCGTCGGCGGCGTCGACGCCACTCAGGACGCGCTTGCCGCCATGCAGGCCGGCGACCTCGACGTAACCGTGTTCCAGGATGCGGCCGGCCAGGGCGCCGGTGCGCTGGATGCGGCGCTCAAGCTGGCCAAGGGCGAGAAGGTCGAACACAAGGTCTATGTCCCGTTCCAGCTCGTCACCCCGGCAAACATCGACAAGTTCCTGAAGAAGAACTGAGCCGCGGACATACGGAGCGGCGCTCTCGCGCAAAGACAGCGCCGCTCCTCTTTCCCTCGGCGCCTGACAGCTGCTCGAGGAACGGCCGTGGCTGACGGAGGATAGAAGATTGGCACAGACATCTCACGGCGTCGGCGGGGTCAGCTATGACGCCAAGAAGCGCACATGGCCGGCCGAATTCAACGTCTTCCTGGCGCTCGTCATCCTTGTCGTCATCTTCGAACTGATCGGCCGCATCTTTCTCGGCGACAGCTTCCTGTTCAACACCCGCAGCGACGTCTCCGGCATCTTCAACGAGGCCCGCCTGCAGATCATCATCCTGCAGGTGTCGATCGTCGGCATCATCGCCATCGGCGTCACGCAGGTGATCATTACAGGCGGCATCGACCTGTCCTCGGGCTCGATCGTCGGCGCGACCGCCATGATCGCCATGAGCTTCGCCCAGGTCGCGACCGTCAACGGCAACCCGAATCCCAAGGCGATGTTCCTGGCGCAGGGCTGGACCGACCTGCCGGTGATCGTCCCGGTGCTGGTGGCGATCGGCTGCGGCCTGCTCGCCGGCTTCGTCAACGGCGCGCTGATCGCCTACACGCGCATTCCGCCCTTCATCGCCACGCTCGGCATGATGGTGACCGCGCGCGGCATCGCCAAATGGTGGTCCAAGGGCCAGCCGATCTCGTTCCCAACAGACAGTTTCGCCGCGATCGGCAAGGGCCTGATGCCAGTCATCATCTTCCTGTCACTGGCGGTGCTGTTCCAGCTGATCATGACCTACACCAGATATGGAAAGCATTGCTACGCGATCGGCTCCAATGAGGATGCCGCGCGCATGTCGGGCATCAAGATCGCCAACCACAAGATCCTCGTCTACGTCATCGCCGGCATACTCGCCGCGCTCGCCGCCGTGGTGCTCTCTTCCAAGAATCTCACCGCCCAGGCCGGCATGGGCGTGATGTATGAACTCGACGCGATCGCCATGGCGGTCATCGGCGGCGTTTCGCTGTCGGGCGGCCGTGGCTCCATCATCGGCACGGTGATCGGCTCGCTGATCTTCGGCGTCATCATCTCCGGCTTCACCTTCCTGCGCCTCGACGCCTACTACCAGGAGATGGTCAAGGGCGTGATCATCGTCGGCGCGGTCGTTCTCGATCAGTGGCGCCAGCGCATGCGGGCATTGAGGGCTTGACCATGTCAGATATCGTCCTGAAGACCGAAAACCTCACCAAGCGCTATGGCGGCGTGCATGCGCTCGAAGGCGCCAACTTCGAGCTGCGCAAGGGCGAGCATGTCGCCATCATGGGCGACAACGGCGCCGGCAAGTCGACCTTCGTGCGCCAGATCACCGCCGTCGAGCAGCGGACCAGCGGCCAGGTCTGGTTCGACGGCAAGGAAGTGAATTTCGCCGGCCCGATCGAGGCGCGCGAGGCGGGCATCGAGACGGTGTTCCAGAATCTGGCGCTGGCCGACGATCTCGACGTGCCGTCGAACCTGTTTCTCGGCCGCGAAAAAGTACTGTTCAATCTCGGGCCGTTCTCCATCCTCGACCGCAAATACATGCGCAAGGCGACCGAGGCGGCGCTGGTGCGCACGGCGGTGAAGATCCCCAATCTGTCCAACACCATCCGCCATATGTCGGGCGGCCAGCGCCAGTGCGTGGCGATCGCCAGGACGGCGACCTTCGCCTCCAAGCTGATCATCATGGACGAGCCGACGGCAGCGCTTGGCGTGCAGGAGACCGCGCAGGTCGAAAACATCATCCGCACGCTGAAGGACAATGGCGAGCCGCTGATCCTGATCAGCCACAACATGCGTCAGGTGTTCGACCTTTGCGACCGCATCGTGGTGTTCCGGCGCGGCCGCATCGTCGCCAATCTGCGCAAGGAGAATACCGACGGGCAGGACATCGTATCGTACATCACCGGCGCCAAGACCGGCGAGGCGGAACTCGCGGCCTGAGGCCGGGCGCGGAGGCGACGGTCATCGCCTTCCCGTCGATCTGACTTGACCGGAAAATGATCTAGCGCCCATGACCGGCGCCCCGCTTCGAACCATCCCCAGAGGAAATTTCCATGACTGTTCGCTTCGCCCTCCTTGGTGCCGGCCGCATCGGCAAGGTCCACGCCCGCGCCGTCGGTTCCAACCCCCAGGCAAAACTGGTCGCCGTTGCCGACGCCTTCGAGAAGGCGGCGAGCGAACTGGCTGTTGCCTATGGCGCCGAGGTGCGGACCATCGACGCCATCGAAAAATCGAAAGATATTGACGCGGTGGTCATCTGCACGCCGACCGACACGCATGCCGATCTGATCGAGCGCTTCGCCAAGGCCGGCAAGGCCATCTTCTGCGAGAAGCCGATCGACCTCGACGTCAAGCGGGTCGAGCAATGCCTGGCCGTGGTCGACAAGGCCAAGGCGACGCTGATGGTCGGCTTCAACAGGCGCTTCGACCCGCATTTCGCCGCCGTGCGCAAGGCGATCGACGACGGCGCCATCGGCACCGTCGAGATGGTCACCATCACGTCGCGCGATCCCGGCGCCCCGCCGCTCGACTACATCGCCCGCTCCGGCGGCATTTTCCGCGACATGACCATCCATGATTTCGACATGGCGCGCTTCCTGCTCGGCGAGGAGCCGGTCGCTGTCAGCGCACACGCTTCGGTGCTTGTGGACAAAAAAATCGGCGAGGCCGGCGATTTCGACTCGGTCAGCGTCATCCTTGAAACCGCATCGGGCAAGCAGGCCGTCATCTCCAATTCGCGCCGCGCCACCTATGGCTACGACCAGCGCATCGAGGTGCATGGCTCCAAGGGCATGGTGGCGGCCGAGAATCAGCGGCCGGTGTCGATCGAGCTGGCCAACGAGAAGGGCTATACGCGCCCGCCGCTGCACGATTTCTTCATGACCCGCTACCTCGACGCCTATGCCAACGAGATCGCCGCCTTCATCACCGCGGCGACGTCAGGCAAGAAGGCGGCGCCGAGTGGCGCGGACGGCCTCGTGGCGCTCAAGCTGGCCGATGCGGCGCTGAAGTCTGCGACCACGGGCAAGACCGTCCGCTTGGACAAGTAAGAACGCATCCGGACCCAACGCACAGGAGCATAGCGATGAGCGCATCCGCCGATCGCAATTCGAACACACGCGCCATCGTCACCGGCGGCGCGCAAGGCATCGGCTTTGCCGTCGCCGAAGCCCTGGCCGACGAGGGCTGCCGGGCGCTGGCGCTCATCGGCCGCTCGCAGGAAAAGGGTGACAAGGCAGTCGCCCATTTCAAGAAATCAGGCGTCGACGCCATCTTCATCAGCGCCGACGTTTCGAAGGTTGCCGACTGCAAGCGCGCGGTCGCCACCGCGCTCTCCCATTTCGGCGGCATCAACGCGCTGGTCAACGCCGCGGCCACCTCCGCGCGTGGCTCGCTGGTCGAGACATCGGAAGAGCTCTTCGACCAGATATTCGACACCAACGTGCGCGGCCCCTTCTTCCTGATGCAGGGCGTGGTGGCGCATCTCCTGGAGAAAAAGGCGCCCGGCTCGATCGTCAACGTGCTGTCGATGTCGGCGCATGCCGGCCAGTCCTTCCTCACGCCCTATTCGACCAGCAAGGGCGCACTGATGACGCTGACCAAGAACGTCGCCAACGCCTATCGCTTCAACCGCATCCGCTGCAACGCCGTGCTGCCCGGCTGGATGGACACCGAGGGCGAGGACATAGTTCAGAAGAAATGGCACGGAGCAGCCGACGACTGGCTGGAGAAGGCCGAAGCGGCGCAGCCGATGGGCCAGTTGGTCAAGCCGGACCAGCTCGCGCGGCTGATCAGCTACATGGTCAGCCCGCAATCGGGCGTCATGACCGGATCGCTGGTCGACTACGACCAGAGCGTCGCGGGATCGTCGCCGGAATAGCGACAACCGAGTAGTCCACGTCCAGAAGCAGTTCTGCCAAGCGCCGGCCCCTGTTGCCGGCGCTTCGCTATTCCAATATAGTCAAGGTAGTCAGAATGGTCACGGGGATCGAAATGCTGTCTGCTTCCAAAGAAAGCACCAACTGGACAGTCGCCGGTGCAAAAGCCCGGCTCTCGGAGGTTATCGAGCGCGCGCAGTCGTCGCCTCAGACAATCACCAGAAACGGCAAACCAAGCGTGGTTGTGGTCTCGGCCGAGGAATGGCAGCGGAAGACCGCGCGCAAGGGTACGCTTGCGGAGTTTCTGCTGGAGTCGCCGCTGCGCGGCGCCGATCTCGACCTTGAACGTCAACGCGACGAACCGCGTGATCTGCCGTTGTGAGATTGCTGCTCGACACGAATGTCCTGTCCGAGGTGACAAGGCCGTCGCCGGACGCACGCGTTTTGGATTGGCTGGACGGGCTTGATGAGGACCGCTCGTTCATCAGCGTCGTGTCGATCGCCGAGATCCGGCGCGGCGTCGCCCTCATGGATGAGGGCCGCAAACGCGAGGCGTTGGCCGAATGGCTCACTCGGGACTTGCCGCAGCGCTTCGAGCAGAGGGTTCTTCCGGTGGACGAACTGGTTGCCTTGGCTTGGGGCGACCTGATGGGCCTTGCGAAACGTCGCGGTCTGTCGTCGATGGACGGACTGATCGCAGCCACCGCGGTTGCGCAGGAGCTGACTTTGGCAACGCGCAACACCAGGGACTTCGAAGGCTTTGGAATTGAACTCTTCGATCCCTGGACCGCATGAGCCGTTCGGCGTTGCATGTCGGTCCTCGAAAGCGACCAATGTCCCCTTGTTACAGGAGGACGTCTCGATGCACCCGTACTGGATCAAGACAAGTGGTCATCTCGGTGTCGGCGTCACCGCACGGTCGGAAGCCGACGCCCTGCACCTCTTCGAGCTTGCCTTCGGATCCGCCCAGAAAATCGTCAGCATCGAGATCATCAAGGACATGAACGATCTCGACCATCACGTCCTGCCAAATTTGGGCAGCACCAACTGGCTCCGGCGCGGCATCTGGTTCTCCCAGGGCCAGGAGCACATCGCAAACTGAGGCAATGCGTTGCCTCATCAAGCCGCGTGACAAACGCCCTCGCTTCCACTATATGAGCCGCATGATCAACCTGACCGCCACGTACTGGTACTTTAGGAGCTCGCTGGCGGCGGGAGGATTGCGCTCGATCTGAAGATTGCAGCAACAAGATCCGAACAGCCGCCAGACCTGGCGGCTTTTTTGTTTCAGCCGGCAGGTTCCCAAACATAGTTTTACGCAGTTCCGGACGGAAAACCGCTACGCACTTTTCCTGGAATTGCTCTAACAGGAGCAGAAAGCCGTGTTGACCACCACAGACGACCTCCGGGTCAAGGAACTTAGACTGCTGAGCACGCCGGAAGAGGTGATGCGCGAGATACCGCGCTCACTGACGGCGACACGCACCGTTGCCGCCTCGCGCAACGCCATCCATTCCATCCTGACAGGGGCCGACGATCGACTTATTGTCATCGTCGGCCCCTGTTCCATCCACGATCCGGTCGCGGCCGTTGACTATGCCAGCCGTCTGGCGGCGCTGCGTGAGGCCCTGGCCGACCGGCTCGAGATCGTGATGCGCGTCTATTTCGAAAAGCCGCGCACGACGATCGGCTGGAAAGGCCTGATCAACGATCCCGACCTCGACGGCAGCTTCAACATCGACAAGGGGCTGCGGATGGCGCGCAACGTGCTTTCCGCCGTCAACAATCTCGGCCTGCCGGCGGCGACCGAATTCCTCGACATGACGACGCCGCAATACATTGCTGACCTCGTCGCCTGGGGCGCCATCGGCGCACGCACGACCGAGAGCCAGATCCATCGCGAGCTGGCCTCGGGCCTCTCCTGCCCGGTCGGCTTCAAGAACGGCACCGACGGCAATCTCAGGATCGCCGGCGAGGCGGTGAAGTCGGCCGCCCAGCCGCATCATTTCATGGCTGTGACCAAGGGCGGACGCAGCGCCATCGCGGCGACGACGGGCAACGAGGATTGCCATGTCATCCTGCGCGGCGGTGTTCAGCCCAACTATGACGCGGCAAGCGTCGAGGCCGCATCCTTGGAACTCGCCCGCATCGGCATCGCGCCCCGTCTGATGATCGACGTCAGCCACGCCAATTCAGCCAAGAAGTCCGAGAATCAGCCGAAAGTGGCGGCCGATGTCGCGGGCCAGGTGGCGGCGGGCGACGAGCGCATCATCGGCGTCATGATCGAGAGCAATCTCGTCGCCGGCCGGCAGGATGTCGTGGCCGGCAAGCCGTTGGTCTACGGCCAGAGCATCACTGATGGCTGCATCGACTGGGCGACAACCGAGACTGTGCTGCACGGTCTTGCCGGCGCCGTCGAATGGCGCCGCTCGGCCCGCCGCGCCATGCTGGACAGCCGGCAAGGGGCAGCCTGACACGACGGTGATAAGGGCGGCGCCAACCGGAATTACGCCGCCCTCAAGCCTTCCCATGCAGTGAACACGGAGACCGCAAACAGCAGCAGCCCGGCCGCCCGGCCGGCGAATGCTGTCGCTCGCGGATTGGCGACCAACAGCTTGCGGCTGCGGCCGGCTGATATTGCGAGCCCGCCATAGATCGCGGCCTGCGTCAGCACGGTCAGCAGGCCCATGATCGTCGCCTGCATCCAGATCGGACCGTAGTGCGGTTTCAGGAACTGCGGGTAGACAGCCAGGACGAAGAGATAGGCCTTGGGATTGATCAGGCAGGTCACGAAACCTTGGCGAAACGCCTTCCATGCGGAACGGCTGCCGACTGGCCCGTCATGGCCGACGGTGATCGAGCTGCGCATCAGCGTGAGGCCGATGAATGCCATGTAGGCGGCGCCGGCAAGCAGCAGTGGCTTGAACAGGATCGGCACGAAATGCATGAGCAGGCCGACGCCGATAGCGCCGTTCAGCGTGTGCACCATGCCGCCGACCATGATGCCGCCGGTCGCCGCCAGGCCCCTGTCGCGCCCACCGGTCAGCGCATTGGCAAGCACGAACAGCATGTCCATGCCTGGAACGGCGATGATGCCGAACAGGAGAAGAAAGAAAAGCCAGAGATTTTCCGCATAGCTCATGTCAGTTGCCCGTCGCCTCCCGCCGGCGCGCCGGCAAGGAACTTGTTGATTTTCAAGCCGATGGGCGATCCTATAGATCGAGCCAACTGACGATGGTGTGTCAGTTGTGATCGCAGCCGGTGAAAAAATGCGCAAGGCATCGCGCCTGTTCGAGATCATTCAGATCCTGCGGCTGGCCAGCCGGCCGGTGACGGCGGCAATGATTGCGGGGCAGCTGGAAGTGACGATACGCTCGATCTACCGCGACATCGCGGCACTGCAGGCCATGCGTGTCCCGATCGAGGGCGGCCGTGGCGTCGGCTACATACTGCGCCCCGGTTTCGACCTGCCGCCGCTGATGTTCTCGATCGAGGAGATGGAGGCGATCGTGCTGTCGCTGGCGCTGCTGGAGCGCACCGGAGACGACGAACTCAAGCAGGCGGCCAAGCGCGTCAGCGCCAAGATCGCCGGCGCGGTGCCGCCGCCCTTGCGTCAGACGCTCGAGGCCAATGCGTTGCACGCCTGGGGCTTCGCCGCACCGTCCGCCGGCACGATCGACCTTGCGCTGGTGCGCCGCGCCATCCGCGACGAGGAAAAGCTCGATCTTTCCTACCGCGACGAACTCGGCCGTGCCTCCGAGCGCCTGATTCGTCCGATCGCGCTGATCTATTATGCCGAGACCGCCAACATCGTAGCCTGGTGCGAATTGCGCCAGGCAATCCGCAATTTCCGCAGCGACCGCATCGAGGATTGCCAGCCGACCGGCCTACGCTTCAAGGGCGAAGGCGATCGTTTGCGGCAGATCTGGGTCGATGGATGGGAAGTCAATGCAGCGGCCGCCGGCTAAGGCGACCAGCGCAGTGAACCCTACCTTACATCCACCCAGCGCTTCTCCTCGAACGAACGCGCCATCGCATGCACGGTGCGCTCGATCTCCAGCCCTTCGGCGAACTCGATGAGCCGGGCCGGCTTGCCGGCAAGCCGCGTCAGCAATTCATGGCATTCGATGATCTTGAGGTCGTTGAAGCCGAGGCTGTGGCCGGGCGCCGGTACGAAAAGGTCGTAGGGCCTGTGCTGCGGCGCCACCAATATGGTGCGATAGCCCTGTTCGGTCGGCCGGTCCGATGTGAGGTAGAGCTGGAATTCGTTCATCCGCTCCTGGTCGAACAGGATCGATCCCTTGGAGCCGAAGATCTGGATGGCGATGCGGCCCTTGCGGCCCCAGGCCGAGCGGTTGACCTGCAGCGTGCCGGCAACGCCGTTTTCGAGATGCATCAGCACGCTGGCGATATCGTAGGTCTCGACCGCGCGGCGCCCGCCGGCCGCCAGTTTGCGGTCGGCATAGGGCTTGGCCATGTCGCAGATGACGCTGGCGACGCGGCCGAACAGCGCCGTGACCAGCGACAGCGGATGCACGGCGAAATCGTCGAGCGCACCGTAGCCGGAAGACGCCTCGTGCTTCCAGAAGAAAAGCGCCTCGGGATCGGCCATGAAATCCTCATCCATCTCGATGCGCAGATGGTTGACCTCGCCGATGATCTTCTCGTCGAGCAGCGCGCCGATGTGACGGATGGCCGGGCTCTGGATGTAGTTGTAGCCAAGCGCCGCGACCTTGCCTGATTTCTTGGCCGCGGCTGCCATCGCCTCGGCTTCGGCAAAGCTCGGGGCCATCGGCTTTTCGCACCACAGATGCTTGCCGGCTTCGAGGACGGCGATGGCCATCTCCGGATGAAACTGGTTGGGCGTGGTGAGCGAGACGATATCGACTTCGGGATCATTGATCACGGCGCGCCAGTCGCCGGAGGCCTTGGCGAAGCCGAGCTCGCCGGCCTTGCGCCTGGCGAGATCCTCGTTGATCTCGCCGAGATGGACGAGCCTTGGCTTGGTCGCGTCCGGAAAGACCGCACCGACCGCACTCCACGCGATGGCGTGGCATTTGCCCATGAAGCCCGTGCCGATAAGACCTACGCCGACCATTTTTCGTCCTCCGCTGCCATGAATGCTGCGTGGATGAATTAGTCCATTTTCTCCAGGAATGGAATGTCTGCCTCATTTTTTATGGCGTTCTTGCGCAGGCCCGCTATGATGGGGCAGAGAGAGCTTCCAGACAGCCTGAACAGAGCGACGATGGACGAACAGGTACCTCGCGACTTCGAGACGCTGCGCGCCACCATTCTGGATCGGCGCGAGAGCTTGCCCAAGCGCATCGCCCAGATCGCCGCCTATGCGCTCGACAATCCCGACGATATCGCCTTCGGCACCGCCGCCAGCATCGCCGCTTCGGCCGGCGTGCAGCCCTCGACCCTGATCCGCTTTGCCCAGCAACTCGGTTTCGACGGTTTTACCAGCCTGCAGCAGGTGTTCCGCGAGCGGCTGCGCGAGCGCAACTCCTCCTATGACGAGCGGCTGCAAGCGCTGCGCGCCAAGGCCGAGGGCGGCGCCGGTCACCGGGCGATCTTCGACGGCTTCATTGCCGCCGCCAGCACTTCGCTCAACGATATTTCCCGCACGCTGGATGACACGCATCTTGAAGACGCGATTTCGCTGCTGGCAAAGGCGCAGACCATCTATGTCTTGGCCAAGCGGCGCTCCTATCCCGTGGCGAGTTATATCGCCTATGCGCTCGGTAAGCTGAAGATCCGCAACCAGCTGATCGAATCGGCCGCCGGCCTGAATGCCGAGATGGTCGGCTTCGCCACGCCGGCGGACGCCGTCATCGCCATCAGCTTCTCGCCCTACGCGCCGGCCACGATCGAGGAGGCGCGCGCCATTGCCGAGCAGGGGGTGCCGATCGTTGCCATCACCGACAGCTCATTCTCGCCGCTCGCCCAGTTCGCCAGGGTCTGGTTCGAGGTTGCCGAGGCGGATTTCGCCGGCTTCCGCTCGCTGTCGGCGACAATGGCGCTGGCCATGGCGCTGACCGTCGGCGTCGGCGAGAAGCGGCGCGACGCGACTCGCAAGCGCAAGGCTTGATCGAGCATCCCATCAAGGCAATTTTAGCCAAGGGAATGCTCATTCCATATTGACTATGGATTGGAATTATTATTTCATATTGTCGGCGCCACGCTGCCGCTCGCGCGTGTTACCCAAACAATGTTGTCCATGACGACAAGACCGACGGGAGGTTCCAATGAGCGAAGCCGTGGACGCAAGACAGGCGCCGCTCGACGTCATCACCATCGGCCGCGCGTCCGTCGACCTCTATGGCCAGCAGATCGGCTCGCGGCTTGAGGACATCACCTCTTTCGCCAAGTCGGTCGGCGGCTGCCCGGCCAACATCTCGGTCGGCACGGCGCGCCTCGGGTTGCGCTCGGCACTGCTGACGCGTGTCGGCGACGAGCAGATGGGCCGCTTCATCCGCGAACAGCTGAAGCGCGAAGGCGTCAATGTCGACGGGCTGAAGACCGACAAGGAGCGGCTGACCGCGCTGGTGCTGCTTTCGGTCGAGAGCGAAGGCGTTTCGCCGATGATCTTCTACCGTTCGGACTGCGCCGACATGGCGCTGGCCGAAGAGGACATCGACGAGGCGTTTATTTCCTCGGCCCGCGCGATCGTCGTCACCGGAACGCACTTTTCCCGCCCCAACAGTGACGCCGCCCAGCGCAAGGCCATCCGCATCATGAAGGCCAGGGGCGGCAAGGTGGTCTTCGACATCGACTACCGGCCGAACCTGTGGGGTCTCGCCGGCCACGCCGAGGGCTTTGAGCGTTATGTCAAATCGGACCGGGTCTCGGCCCAGTTGAAGACGGTGCTGCCCGATTGCGATCTCATCGTCGGCACCGAGGAAGAGATCATGATCGCGTCCGGCGCCGACGACTGCCTGAGCGCGCTGAAGGCGATCCGGGCCCTGTCCTCGGCCACCATCGTCTTGAAGCGCGGCGCCATGGGCTGCATCGTCTATGACGGGCCGATCAGCGACGATCTCGAGGACGGCATCGTCGGCGAGGGTTTCCCGATCGAGATCTACAACGTGCTGGGCGCCGGTGACGCCTTCATGTCGGGCTTGCTGCGTGGCTGGCTCGGCGGCGAAAGCTTCGCCACCGCGGCGACCTGGGCCAATGCGTGCGGCGCCTTCGCCGTGTCGCGGCTGCTCTGCGCGCCGGAATATCCGACCTTCGAGGAGCTGCAGTTCTTCCTCAGGAACGGCAGCAAGCATCGCGCGCTGCGCAAGGACGAGGCAATCAACCACATCCATTGGGCGACGACACGCCGGCGCGACATCCCGTCGCTGATGGCGCTTGCCTGCGATCACCGTGTGCAGCTCGAGGATGTAGCAGCCAAGACCGGTGCCGATCCGGCGCGCATACGCGACTTCAAGGTGCTGGCGGTCAAGGCAGCGGCCAAGGTCGCCGCCGGCCGCGACGGCTATGGCATGCTGATCGACGAGAAACACGGCCGCGAGGCGATGTTCGAGTTCGCCCGGCATTCCTTCGCCTGGCTTGGACGCCCGGTGGAACTGCCGGGCTCGCGGCCGCTGCGCTTCGAATTCTCCCAGGACATCGGCTCGCAACTCACCGAATGGCCGGTCGATCACTGCATCAAGTGCCTGTGCTTCTACCATCCGGACGATCCGGCGGCCTTGAAGGAAGAACAGCAGCAGAAGCTGCGCGCGCTGTTCGAGGCCGCACGCAAAGTCGGCCGGGAACTTCTGATCGAGATCATCGCCGGCAAGCATGGCAAGCTCGACGATACGACGATCCCGCGCGCGCTGGAGGAACTCTATGCGCTCGGCATCAAGCCGGACTGGTGGAAGCTCGAACCGCAGGCGTCGAGCGGCGCCTGGGCCAGGATCGAGGCGGTGATCCTGAGGCACGATCCCCGGTGTCGAGGCATCGTACTGCTTGGCCTGGAAGCGCCGCAGGACGAACTGGAAGCGGCGTTCGCCGCCACCGCCAAGGCGCCCATCGTGAAAGGCTTTGCCGTCGGCCGCACCATCTTCGTCCACGCCGCCGAACAATGGCTGGCCGGCAAGATGTCGGATGAGGAGGCTGTCGCCGACATGGCGTCGCGCTTCGAACAACTGACCGAGGCGTGGCTTGCCGCCCGCGGCCGCAAGGCGGCATAACAAGGCGCTGCATAAGGACTGCGGAGGAAAAACCGATATGACCAAGACAATCCGCCTGACGATGGCGCAGGCGCTGACCCGCTTCCTGTCCCACCAGATGACCGAGATCGACGGCAAAAAGGTGCCGATTTTTGGTGGCGTCTGGGCGATCTTCGGCCATGGCAATGTCGCCGGCATCGGCGAAGCGCTCTACCAGGTGCGCGACCAACTGCCGACCTTTCGCGCCCATAACGAACAGGCGATGGCGCATGCGGCGATCGCCTATGGCAAGGCCAATTTCCGCCGTCGCTTCATGGCCGCGACCTCTTCGATCGGCCCCGGCGCGCTGAACATGGTGACGGCGGCAGCACTTGCCCACGTAAACAGGTTGCCCGTCCTGTTTTTGCCGGGCGATGTCTTCGCCAACCGCATTCCCGACCCGGTGCTGCAGCAGGCCGAGGATTTTTCCGACGGCACGGCGACGGTCAACGACTGCTTCCGGCCGGTGTCGCGCTATTTCGACCGCATCACGCGGCCGGAACAGATCATCCCGGCGCTCAATCGCGCCATGCAGGTGCTGACCGACCCGGCCGATTGCGGCCCGGTGACGCTTTCGCTCTGCCAGGATGTACAGGCCGAGGCCTATGACTATCCCGAGAGCTTCTTTGCCGAGCGGATCTGGCGCCAGCGGCGGCCGCGTCCGGACCGCGGCGAACTGGCGGCCGCCGTCGCGGCACTCAAGGGCGCCAGGAAGCCATTGATCATTGCCGGCGGCGGCGTTCTCTATTCGCAGGCTTCCGATGAACTGGCCAAATTCGCGCAAGGCGCGGGCATTCCGGTCTGCGAGACGCAAGGCGGCAAGTCCTCGCTGCCGGACGATCACAAGCTCAACATGGCGGCGGTTGGCGTCACCGGCACCTCGGCCGCCAACCGGCTGGCGGAAGAGGCCGATGTGGTGCTTGCCATCGGCACGCGGCTGCAGGATTTCACCACCGGCTCGTGGGCGCTGTTCAAGAAGTCGGGCAAGACCATCATCGGGCTCAACGTGCAGCCTTTCGATGCCGGCAAACACCGGGCGCTGCCGCTGGTCGCCGACGCGGCCGAAGGGCTCGCCGAACTCGCCGCCGCGCTGCAAGACTGGAAGGCGCCTGAGGCCTGGACCGACAATGCGGTCACCGGCAAGAAAGCCTGGCAGGCCGATGCGGCCAAGGTGACGGCCTCGACCAATGCCGCTTTCCCCTCCGACGCGCAGGTGATCGGCGCCGTACAGCGCGCCATGGGCTCCGGCGTGACGCTGCTGCACGCGGCAGGCGGCCTTCCCGGCGAATTGCACAAGCTCTGGCAAGCGGGCGCGCCCGGCTCCTACCATGCCGAATACGGCTTCTCGACCATGGGCTACGAAATCGCCGGCGGGCTCGGCACCAAGATGGCCAAGCCCGACGATGAGGTCGTGGTCATGATCGGCGACGGCTCCTATCTGATGCTGAATTCCGAGATCGCCACCTCGGTGATGCTTGGCCTCAAGCTCACCATCGTGCTGCTCGACAACAGGGGTTTTGGCTGCATCAACCGGCTGCAGATGGCGACCGGTGGCGCCAACTTCAACAATCTCCTGAAAGACTCGCGCCACGATATTTTGCCCGACATCGACTTTGCCGCGCATGCGGCGAGCATGGGGGCGATCGCCGAGAAGGTGCCGTCCATCGCCGAGCTGGAAAACGCGCTGCAGAAGGCCAAGAAGAACGACCGCACCACCGTGCTGGTCATCGACACCGATCCGCTGGTTTCCACCGACGCCGGCGGCCATTGGTGGGACGTGGCGGTGCCGGAAGTGTCCGCCCGCAGCCAGGTCAACGCGGCGCGCAAGGTCTATGATGAGAAACGGCAGATGCAGACCATCGGCGATTGATGTCGGCGCCGAGGCTCCTCCCTTCTCCCGTTTACGGGGAGAAGGTGCCGGCAGGCGGATGAGGGCGGCTCCAACGAACAAGAACTGTTTTAGCACCGGAGTGACGACTTGAAAGCCAAACTGGGCATGTCCCCCATTGCATGGTGGAACGACGATCTTGCCGAACTCAGCGATGACGTGTCGCTGGAGGAATGCTTGCGCCAATCGCGCTCGGCCGGCTTTACAGGCATGGAGATGGGCCGTCGCTTCCCCAACGATCCCGCCGTCATGCTGCCGATCCTGAAGGCCGCCGACGTGACGCTCTGCGGCGGCTGGTTCTCGGGCACGCTGGTCGACGAGGAAATGGCTGCCAACAAGGACCGCATCCAGCCGATGATCGACCTGTTCAAGGCGGTTGACGCGCCTTGCATCGTCTATGGCGAGGTCGGCCGCTCGATCCAGGGCGACCGATCCAAGCCGCTCGCCACCAAGCCGAAGCTCACCAGTGATGAGATGAAAGCCTACGCGCGGCGCCTGACGGAATTCGGAGAATGGTGCGCCGAGCAAGGCATGCCGCTTTCCTATCACCATCACATGGCGGCCGTGGTCGAGACCGAGCCGGAGCTCGATGCCTTCATGCGCCATTCCGGCGAAGGCATCCCGCTGCTGCTCGATGCCGGACACCTCGCGTTTGCCGGCGGCGACGTGCTGCGCGCCATCGACAACCATCACAAGCGCATCAGCCATGTCCATGTGAAGGATGTGCGCATGGATGTGATCGACAAGCTCGACCGTACGAAGCAGTCCTTCCTCGACGCCGTGGCGCTCGGCGCCTTCACCGTGCCGGGCGACGGTTCGCTCGATTTTGGCGCCATCGTGCAGCGCTTCGCGGATCATGGCTATGAAGGCTGGTTCGTGGTCGAGGCCGAGCAGGATCCCAGGAAGAACCCGCCGCTCAAGATGGCTGAGGTCGGCTACAAGGAGCTGATGCGGGTGATGACGGATGCCGGCTACACCGTCGAGACGCAAGGCTTTCCGAGTGCCTGAAGGCTGGATTCACGGTGCCGCGCGGTCTATCTGAGGCAGATTGCTGAGTTACGGATGGCGCGATGAAAGATTATGAACACCCGTTCTTCCGCCCGCTTTGGCGGCGCATCGCCGTCGTCGCGGTCTGCCTGATCTGGTCGGTGATCGAATTCGCTTCCGGCACGCCGTTCTGGGGCGTGATCGCGCTCGGTTTCGCCGGCTACGGCGCCTGGCAGTTTTTTTATCTCTACAAGCCGGCTGAAGAAAAAGAGGCCGAGCCCGAACCGAAGGAGTGACTGGTCGCGTAGGCGATTAGCTTGCAGCGCCTCGGCCAATCTGAGGCGTCTGCGATGATCCTTTTGAACAACCGGTGAAATCGTCGGCCTGGACAAGCTGCAACCCGTCAAGCCACTGGAACAGGAGAGACAAAATGTCCAAACTGCTCGTCAAAGCCGACAAGGGCCATGGCCGCGTCGCGCATGTGACGCCGAAAAGCGCCGGCTGGACTTATGTCGGTTTCGACCTGCATCGGCTGAAACCAGGCGAAAGCGCCTCGGGAAAGACGGACGACCGTGAAGTCTGCCTGGTGTTCGTGACCGGCAAGGGTACCGCGACAGCCGCCGGCAAGGATCTCGGCCTGCTCGGCGAGCGCATGTCGCCTTTCGAGGGCAAGCCGTGGTCCGTCTACGTGCCGCAGGGATCGGACTGGTCGGTGACGGCCGATACCGAGCTGGAACTTGGCGTGTGCTCGGCGCCCGGCCTTGGCGGCGGCCTGCCGGTCCGGGTGATCGGACCGGACGATCTCGGCCAGGAGGTGCGGGGCAAGGGCACCAACACGCGCTACGTCACCAACATCCTGCCGGAAGGCCAGCCCGCCGACTCATTGCTGGTGGTCGAGGTCATCACGCCCGGCGGCCACACGTCGAGCTACCCGCCGCACAAGCATGACCAGGACAACCTGCCCGCTGAATCCTATCTCGAGGAGACCTACTACCACCGCCTCAACCCGCCGCAGGGCTTTGCCTTCCAGCGCGTCTATACCGACGCCGACAAGGATGGCCGGCGCGCGCTGGACGAAGCCATGGCGATCGAGGACGGCGACGTGGTGCTGGTGCCCAGGGGCTATCATCCCTGTGCCGCCTGCCACGGCTATGACCTCTATTATCTCAATGTGATGGCCGGGCCGAAGCGGACGTGGAAATTCCACAATGCGCCCGAGCACGAATGGTTGATGAAGGCCTGACCGCTCTGCGTTTCCGGCTGAACCTATTGGTCCAGCTTTGAAAAATCGTCGGCTAACGACCCTGAGGGTCGATTTGCCTTCGAAAACCCTTCAAAGCTTCGTCAATCCGTCATGGAAATCACCTATGGCAACAGTTCCAGTGCATGTCACCCAAAAGTGCGTAGCGGTTTTGGGACGACGACATGCACCAAATGAAGATTTAAAGCGCGTCGCACCCTCACTTCAAACGCGGCGCGCTTTAACGAGGACTTCCCATGCGTTATGCCATTTATTTCACTCCCCGGCAGGACGAGCCGCTGGCGCGAATCGCCGCCAACTGGCTGGGCCGCGACCCGTTTGGTGCCGCGACCAGGCCTGTTGAGGCCGTTGCCGACTTGTCTGCGGCGGAAGTGGCCTTCCACACCGCTTCGGCGCGCCGCTATGGCTTTCATGCCACGCTGAAAGCGCCCTTCCACCTGGCTGCCACAGAGACCGAGGCTTCGCTGCGCGCGGCGCTCGACCGTTTTGCCGAAGCAACGCCTGTCGTGACGGTCCCGCGCCTTGTCGTCAGCCAGATCGACGGCTTCTTCGCGCTTGTGCCGGATGGTCCGCTGCCTCCGCTCAACCGCTTCGCCGACGACGTCGTGCGCGATTTCGACCGGTTTCGCGCTCCGTTGAGCGAGGCCGAGATCGAGCGGCGCAGTCCGGATTCGCTGAAGCCGGCCGAGTTTCGCAATCTCTGCCAATGGGGTTACCCCTATGTCTTCGACACCTTCCGCTTCCACATGACCCTGTCCGGCCGAGCCGGACCGCAGGAAAGCCCCCGGCTGCGCGCGGCGATCGACAGCCTTTTCGCCGATGTGTTGCGCCAGCCCGTGCTGGTGGATGCGCTGACATTGTTTGTCGAACCCGAACCCGGTGCGCCGTTCATGGCGCTTTCCCAGCACGGCCTCGGACGCCGCCCGGCCCGGAAAATCGCCTGAACGAACCCGACTGCAAGAATCAAGGACTACCCGCAATGACCGTCGAAACTGTCCTTTCCAACGCCCGCATCGTTCTTGCCGACGAGATCGTCGAGGGTTCACTGGTGCTGCGCGACGGCTTTATCGCCGGCATCGATGCTGGCACTGGCCGCATCGGCGAGGACATGGGCGGCGACTATATCATTCCCGGGCTGGTCGAACTCCACACCGATCATCTCGAAGGCCATTACGCGCCGCGGCCGAAAGTGCGCTGGAACCCGATCGCCGCGGTGCTTGCCCATGACGCGCAGGTCGCGACCGCCGGCATCACCACCGTGCTCGACGCGCTCCGCGTCGGCATGGACGAAGACGCCGACCTGACATTGGACGACATCCGCAAGCTGGCCGATGCGATCGAGGACAGCGTTGCGCAGGACCGTCTGCGGGCCGATCATTTCCTGCATCTTCGCTGCGAGGTTTCAGCGCCGGATTGCCTCAAGGCATTCGCCAATTTCGACGGCGACGAGCGGGTCAGGCTGGCATCGCTGATGGACCATGCGCCGGGCCAGCGCCAGTTCGTCAATCTGGAAACCTATGCCTACTACTACCAGCGCAAGCTGAAACTCTCGGATCGCGACTTCCAGAAATTCTGCGAGAAGCGGATGGACGAATCGGCACGCAACTCCGGACCGAACCGCGTCTTCATCGCCGCCGCCTGCCAGGAGCGCGGTATCGTGCTCGCCAGCCACGACGACGCCACGTCGGCCCATGTCGACGAGGCCATTGAGCAGGGCGTGCGGGTGGCCGAGTTCCCGACCACCGAGGAAGCGGCGCGGGCCTCGAAGGCCGCCGGGCTCGGCGTGCTGATGGGCGCGCCCAATGTCATGCGCGGCGCCTCGCATTCGGGCAATGTCTCGGCCCGCACCTTGGCCAGCGACGGCCTGCTCGACATCCTGTCCTCCGATTACATCCCCTTCAGCCTGATCCAGTCGGCCTTCTTCCTCGGTGACATGGTCGAAGGCATTTCGCTGCCGCAGGCCGTCGCCATGGTTTCGAAGAACCCGGCGCAGGCCGTCGGCCTTGACGACCGCGGTGTCATCGAGCAGGGACGCCGCGCCGATCTGGTGCGCGTGCGCGTCGACGATCACGTTCCGGTCGTACGCACCGTATGGCGGCAGGGACGCCGGGTGGCATGATGGTGTCGGCCTTGATCGAGCGCGAACTGTCCGCCGAAACCTTTCCGATCCGTCACGGCGTCTTTGTCGCTGTCGTGGGCCCGAGCGGTGCCGGCAAGGACACGGTGATCGGTTATGCCAAGGCGCGTTTCGCCGACGAGACGCAACTGGAGTTCGTGCGCCGCGTCATCACCAGGCCGAGCGACGCGGCGAGCGAGGATCACGACACGCTGGCTGACGCCGCCTTCGCCGAGGCCGATGCCGACGGCGCCTTCGCCATCTCCTGGGAAGCGCATGGCCTGCGCTATGGCCTGCCTGCCGATGTCGACTGGTCCGTCTCCAATGGCCACGTCGCCGTGGCCAACGTGTCGCGCGCGATCATCCCCACCTTGCGCGAACGCTATGCCAATCTGGCAATCGTCGAGATCACCGCTTCGCCCGAGGTGCTGGCGGAACGGCTGGCGATGCGCGGCCGCGAGTCGCGCGGCGAAGTGCTGGCGCGGCTGGCGCGCAGCGCCAATGTGACCTTGTCCGGTCCGGGCGTCACGTCGATCGACAATAGCGGCCCGCGCGAGGTGGCCGGCGAGCGCTTCGCCGAGCTGCTGCGCAAGGCGATGGCCTTTTCCGACATGTCGGGCCTGATCTAGAGCCGGGCCCGCTTCACCCGTTTGCTTGCGCTGCCGCCGGAACGCTTGGGGATGCTGGCCGCCTAGGGTGATTCTGGATTACGATCCGGAATTCGCCCCGGGAATCAGGGTCGAGCCAGACAGGAAGCCTTGATGCAGACATTGACACCCATCCTCTCGACAATCACGGCGGCATTTCTCGCCTCCTTGGTCGAAGTTGTCGAAGCTTTCACCATCGTGCTTGCGGTCGGAGTGACACGCAGCTGGCGTCCGGCACTGACGGGCGCCGCGCTGGCGCTGGCGCTGCTGGCGGCCCTGGTGCTGGCGTTCGGGCCGTTGCTGGCGCTGGTGCCGGTCACGATGCTGCAGTTCGCTGTCGGGGTGCTGCTGATCCTGTTCGGCATGCGCTGGCTGCGAAAGGCCATCCTGCGCAGCGTCGGCGTCATCGCCCTGCATGACGAGGAGGCGGCCTTCGCCAAGGAAACCGCGGCGCTGCACCGGCAGGCCGACGACCGGCGCGCCGACTACCTCGCCGGACTGGCCTCCTTCAAGGCGGTGCTGCTCGAGGGCGTCGAGGTGGTGTTCATCGTCATCGCCGTCGGCGCCGCGCATGGACAGACATTTTACGCCAGCATGGGCGCGCTGGCCGCTTTCATCCTGGTGATGCTTGTCGGTCTGGCGGTTCACCGGCCGCTGGCGCGCGTGCCCGAGAATGCGCTGAAATTCGTGGTCGGGCTGATGCTGACCAGCTTCGGCATCTTCTGGACCGGCGAGGGGATCGGCGCCGACTGGCCGGGCGCCGATCTTGCCCTGCTCGCCATCTTCGCCATCGTCGCTCTGGCGTCATTCGCCATGGTGCGCTGGCTGCGCGGCACCCGTCCGACAGCAGCCGGAGGGCTCGCCCGATGAACGTCCTTCGTCTCGTCGCCAGGGAATTCTTCGGCATGTTCGTCGATGACGGCAATCTGGCGCTGCTGGCGCTGGTCCTGGTGGCCGCCGTTACCGCGGGGGTGAAGCTGCTCGCACTGCCACCGCTGCTTGGCGGTGGGCTGCTGCTGGTCGGCTGCCTTGCCATCCTTTTGCAAAGCGTTCGCCGCGCCGCACGCGAGGGCAGCAGGTAGTTAAGCAAGGCCGCATGGACGGGATGACCCGACGGTGGCCATGAAGGCACGCAAGCCCCGCGGCTCCCCGCAGCGCGGGTATGCTACTTCTTCCACAGGGACAAGCACCACGCTGGCTGGCGTTATTCCGCCGCCGCGCCGACCGCGCCCTTGCGGGCGGCATCGACCATCCGCCGCCGCGCCCGGAACACGCCCCATTGCTGGTCGACCAGCACGCCGATGAGGATGACGCCACCCATCACCGCGAAGTTGAGCGAGGAGGGAATGCCGAGCAGGTTGACCAGGTTCTGCAATTCCTGCAGCAGCACCGTGCCGAGGATGACGCCGATCAGCGAGCCCTCGCCGCCGCGCAGCGAGAAGCCGCCGAGCACGGCGGCCGCAATGGCGTAGAGCTCGTAGAACTGGCCATGGCTGGCCGGCGAGATCGAGCGCGTATACATGGCGAAATAAATCGCCGACAGCGCGGTGAGCACGCCGCAGATGACGTAAGCCGCCATGACGACGCGCCCGGTGCGAATGCCGGAATATTTCGCCGCCTCCTCGTTCTTGCCGATGGCGTAGAGATAGCGCCCGAACACCGAGCGGTGCAGCACCACCCACATGACGATGGCGATGACGATCAGCGCGAAGAAGGAGTTCGGCACGCCATACGAGCGGCCGGCGGTCAGGAATTCGAGCGTTGGGAAATTCTGGCCGAAGGCGAAGCCCGCCGTGCCGTCGGCGGTGTAGAAGCGCGCGACGCCGCGATAGATCAACAGGCCGCACAAGGTGACGACGAAGGGCTGCAGCTTGAGCCGCGTGATCAGCCAGCCATGCGCCAGCCCGATGATGGCGCCGAGCACCAGGATCAGCACGAAGGCGATCGGCCATCCCATGCCGCGTACGGCGATGAAGTCGATGAACAGCGTCCCGAGCAACGCGACGACGGAGCCAACGGACAGCTCGATGCCGCCGGTGATGATGACGAAGGCCTGCCCTATCGACAGGATACCAAACAGACCGATGAGGTTCGAGGTGTTGGCGAGATTGATCGGCAGGAGGAAGCGCGGATTGATGATGGCAACAATCGCTCCGACCACCAGGATCAGGATCAGCAGGCCAAGATCTTTCTTTGTCATGGTCGTCTCCGCTTAGCTAAAGCGCGTCGCGCGCTTCAGCTCTTTGTTTATGCATGCCGTTGCCGCAAAACCGAGGGTCACTTTTGCGCGGCATGCATTAGTTTGCCGGCTTGCCCACCGCCAGCAGCAGCACGTTTTCCTGGCTGAACTGATCCTTGTCGAGAATGCCCGAGATCTGGCCCTCATGCATGACGGCAATGCGATCGGAGACGCCGATCACCTCTTCCATGTCGCTGGAGATCATCAGCACGGCGACGCCGGCGTCCGCCAGCGCCCGCATCAGCCCGTAAATCTCCGCCTTGGCGCCGATGTCGATGCCGCGCGTCGGCTCGTCGAGGATCATCACCTTCGGGTTCATGGCGAGCCATTTGCCGAGCACGACTTTTTGCTGGTTGCCGCCCGACAGCGTGCCGGTGCGCGTCTGCACCGAAGGCGCCTTGATGCCGAGATTCTTCTTTTGCTTCTCGGCGGTAGCGACTTCCGCGCTGTTGGAGACCAGCGAGCGCCTGGCATGCGCCGGCAAATTGGGGAGTGAAATATTCTGGGCGATCGACAGGTCGAGCAGGATGCCGGTCAGCTTGCGGTCTTCCGGCACGAGGAAAATGCCTTGCGCGACGGCATCGGCGGCACTCGCCAGCGCCAGCGGCTTGCCGTTGAGTTCCAGCGTGCCGCCAAGGCTGGCTTCGATGCCGAAGAACACCCGCGCCAGTTCGGTGCGGCCGGAGCCGACGAGGCCGGCAAGGCCGAGGATTTCGCCGCGCCTGACGTCGAGATCGACCGGCCGGCTGGGATAGGTGGGGGTGCGGATGGCCTTGGCCGAGAGCGCCACGGCGCCCGGCGCCCGCCCCGCCTCGGAGGCCTTTTCACGTTCCTTCAACATGCGGCCGATCATCAGCTTGACCATCTGGTCGTGGTTGATGTCGCGCTTGCCTAGCGTGCCGGCCAGCATGCCGTCGCGCAGCACGACGACCCGGTCGGCGACGCGCTCGATCTCGTGCAGGCGGTGCGAAATGAAGATGACGCTGATGCCGTCGGCCTTCAGCGCCTTGATGACATCGAGCAGCTTGTCGGTTTCGGCGAGCGGCAGGCTCGATGTCGGCTCGTCGAGGATGACCAATCTGGCCTTGATCGACAGCGCCTTGGCGATCTCGACCATCTGCTGCTGCGCCAGCGACAGGTCCGCGACCTGTGTGTCGGCTGAGAAATTGGCGCCGACGCGCTTCAGCAGCGGCGCCACCATTTCGCGCAGTTTCGCGCGGTCGACCAGCCTCAGCGGCCCGGCGCGCAGCGGTTCGCGGCCGAAGAAGATGTTGGCGGCGACATCGAGGTTTTCGAACAGGTTGAGTTCCTGGTGGACGAAGGCGATGCCGGAACCAAGGCTGCCTTCGACCGTCAGGTCCTTATGGGCGGTGCCGTCGACGGTGATGGTGCCGGTATCCGGCGTGGTGACGCCGCCGAGGATCTTCATCAGCGTCGACTTGCCCGCGCCGTTCTCGCCGACTAGGCCGATGACCTCGCCCGGCCTGACCTCCATGGAAAACCCGTCGAGCGCCACGACGCCCGGATAGGTCTTGCGCACGTTCTCCAGGCTGAGGAACGGAGTGGTCGCCGCGATGGATGTGTCGGAATAATTCATCATGCCTGACAGCAGCCGGTGGGCCAAAACGGCCCGATCTGCAGACTGACGATCCCGGCAGGGTTCGTCAATGCGAACAGCCGGCTCAAGCGAGTTGAGCCGGCTGAACCGGGTGTAGTCTTAGTTTCCAGACATCGCCTTGAGATTGGCGGCATAGGCGTCAACGTCATCCTTGCCGATGATCTTGGTCGGGATGATGATCAGGCCGTTGGCCGGGATGCCCGATTTGTCGCCCTTGAGATAGGCGGCCATCAGCTTCATGCCCTGATAGGCCCATTCGAAGGGCTGCTGCACGACGGTGGCGGCAATGGTTCCTTCCTTGACGCCGCCCAGCGTGATCGGATCGTCATCGAAGCCGACGACGGTGATCGAGCCGAGCTTGCCGGCATCGCGCAGCGCCTCATAGATGCGTGGCGTGTTGTAGGAGTAGAAGCCGACCATGCAGGTGACGTCGGGGCTGGCGACAAGCGCGTCCTCGACATTCTTCTTGGCGCGCGCCTGGTCGATGTCGTCGCCGCGCACGTCGACGAGCTCGATCTTGGTGCCGGCGAGGCCATCCTTCATGCCCTGGATGCGCTCCTTGGCATTGTCGGCGCCGAGCAGGCCGACGAAGCCGAGGCATTTGCCGCCGTTCGGCATCGCCTTCTTGGCGATTTCAGCCGCCTGCTTGCCGGCGTCGACGTTGGACGAGCCGATATAGGCGACGCGCTTAGTCTGCGGAGCATCGCTGTCGGTGGTGAACAGCGCCGTTTGCGAAGCGATCTTGTTCAGGCCATCGGTCGAGGTCTTGGGATCCACGGCCGAGACCATGATGCCCTTGACGCCGGCGGTCACCAGATCGTCCATCAGCCGCTGCTGGATGGCGACCGAGGATTGTTCGGGATATTTGAGTTCGAGCGTGTAGTCGGGCAGTTCGCCCTGCGCCTTCTTGACGCCGGCTTCGGCCGCTTTCCAGAAATCGGAAGCGCCGTTGACGACGAAGGCCAGCGTCGGCTTGTCGTCGGCGCGCGCGATAGCTGTCGCCGTCAGGCCGACAGCCAGGGCCGCGGCGGCCACGGATGCATTGCGTATCAAGGATTTCATGTTCAACCTCCCGTTTTGGTCAGTCGTAGGACTGACCGGACTAGCTCACTGGAATGTCTTGCTCACTGGATTGTCTTGCACACTGGAATTGCCGTTTGCGGCTTGGACGCCCCTCCTCCCCAAGGGTCCCGCACTGAGAAGACTGGCGTCGTTCCCAGCCACGGCCACGGACTTTAGACAACCATTCCTCATTCGTAAATAGTCCGATTTGTCTGACATATCACATATGCGAGACAATGTTGGCGGAGGCAAATACCGCTCGCCATCGGGCCATTCACAGACGCTCCCACCACACTCCCACCACACCTGGACCCGACCGGGCCGGATGCGATGGATTGACGGTACAGCGCATTCTTGTATTAGTAAACACTATTAGCAAGGACCGATTTGCCGACGCGTCGATCCCTTGGCCGCACGAAGCCGAAGCCGCACGATCTTGGGATTTTGCGGCGCTTGAGCTTGCAGATGGGATGAGGTCGCGAGGATGATAATAGTTATTAGTTCGGTCGATGTCCCCTTGGACTGGAAGCATCGCCTCATCTTGTCGGCCCGGCGGGCCGCGGCTAGACAGGCTGGGGATTTGGGGGCGGCATGAGCGAGACGATGGACCGGGCCATTGGGAAGCGCCGCAAGGCGGCGGCAAAGCCCAAGGGCCGCGTCACCATGACCGACATTGCGCGCGCCGCCGGCTGCTCGCAGGCGACGGTCTCCTTCGTGCTCAACAATTCGCCGGGCATTCGCCTGTCGCAGCAGACCCGGGAGCGGGTGATCGAGGCGGCGCGGGCGCTCGGCTACAGCGCCCCCGCCTTTTCGGCGCTGAAGCAGCCGGTTGCAGCTTTCGAGGGCGCCGCCTTTGATGGGCCCGCCTTTGATGGGCCCGCCTTTGATGGGCTCGACGGCGTGATCGGCTTTGCCGTCGACCAGCTCGCCACCAGCCCGGAGGCGGTCGTGGCCATCGAGGGCGCGCGGCAGGCCTCGTGGAATGCCGGCAACGTGCTTTTGGTGGCGCAGACCATGGGCGACGCCGTGATGGAGCCGCGCGCCATACAGGCGCTGACTAGGCGGGGCATTTCGGCGCTGATCTACATGACCATCTTCACCCGCGAGATCACGGCGCCGGACTTCCTCTACGGCCTCGACATCCCAGTCATCCTGCTCAACTGCTACACGTCGGACTATGCCTTCCCCGCCGTGGTGCCCTCCGAGATCGCCGGCGGCCAGAGCTCGACGCGGCACCTGATCGGTCACGGCCACCGCCGCATCGCCACCATCACGGGCGAACCCTGGATGCAGGCCGCGCAGGACCGGCTGAAAGGTTACCGCCGCGCGCTCGCCACCGCCGACATCCCGTTCGACCCCGAACTGGTGGTCGAGGGCGACTGGTCGGCCAGCGCCGGTTACGCCGCGACGGTGAAGCTCTTGGCCCTGAAGGACCGCCCGACCGCCATCTTCTGTCAGAACGACCGCACCGCGATCGGCTGCTACGAAGCGCTGAAGGAAGCCGGCCTGCACATTCCCGCCGACATTTCGGTCGTCGGCTACGACGACGAGGAAATCGCCCGGCATTTGTTCCCGCCGCTGACCACCTCGATCCTGCCGCATATGGCGATGGGCCAATGGGCGATCGAGCAGCTGGAAGCGCCGGCGCAGGTGGGCAGGGGGCGCTATCCCATCACCAAGCTGGAGTGCCCGCTGGTGGAGCGGGAGAGCGTGGCGACGTTCAAGGGCGCCGCATAAACGCCGGCCTTTTCTCCGTCCCACCGTGCCCCCCGCGCCTTGGCTTCATCCTGATTGCAGTCTAGCCTTCGCCCACAGCCAGAAGAGGGGCATATGACGTCGAGTTTCACCGTTCATGACGCATCCGGCTATGAGCAGCTCATGGGCCGCTGGAGCCGAAAGCTCGCGCCCAAATTCATCGATTTCGCCGGGCTCGCCCCCGGCGAACAGATCCTCGACGTCGGCTGCGGCACCGGCAGCCTGACCTTTGAGCTGGCGAAATCCGCCGGGCTCGCGGCGATCACGGCAATCGACTTTTCGCCTGTTTTCGTCGAGGCGGCAAAGCGGCGCAACACCGATCCGCGCATCGAGATCAAGCAGGCGGACGCCACCGCCTTGCCGTTCGCCGACAATGCGTTCGACCGCGCGCTGGCGCTGCTGGTGCTTCACTTCGTGCCGGAAGCCGGCAAGGCGGTTGCCGAGATGCGCCGGGTAACGCGGCCGGGCGGCGTGGTCGCGGCCGTGGTGTGGGACCATCTCGGCGGCATGGCGGGCATGCGCATGATGATCGACACGGTGGCCGCGCTCAGCGAAGGCGGCCGCCAGATGCGCAGCCGCTATTGCTTCCAGCCGATGATGCAGCCCGGTGAAATGAAACGGACCTTCGTGGAGCAGGGGCTGGCCGAAATGACCGAAACCGAGCTGATGATCCGCATGGATTACCAGGACTTCGCCGACTATTGGGCGCCGATATCGGCCGGCGAGGGCTCACTCGGCAAATACATGACCACGCTGGAGCCGGCCGAGCGGGTGCGCACCGAGGCTGCCGTACGCGATGCCTATCAGGCCGGGCGACCGGACGGGCCGAGGTCGTTCGCCAATGTCGCCTGGGCGTGCAGGGGCGTGGTGCCCTGACCGCCCATGCGGCGAAGCGCCTATAAAAACTGCGGTCAGGCCTGCCGAGCGACCAGATCGACATAGCGCTGCAGGTAGAGCGGCCAGCCCTGATCGCCGGCGACGGCGTCGCGGACGCCTTCCCAGCCCTGGCCATGGCGCTCCAGGTTGCGATGCTCGATCTCGACGCGAGTGCGCTCAGCCGTTTCGGCTGTGAACCGCACCTCCCACTCGCTGGTCTTGGCCGGGTCGGTCTCGATGCGCCATTGCGGGCTGATGTCCCAGCTCAGGAGCACGCGGTTGGGCGGCTCGTAAGCCAGCACGCGCGCCCAGCGGCACTCGCTGCCGTCGACGCCGCGGTCATAGACGTGGCCGCCGACCCGAGGCTCGAACACCGTCTCGGCGATTTGGGCTGCAAGCAGATTGTGCTCTGGCGGTTTGAAACGGCCGAAATCCTCGGTGAAAACCTTGAAGGCGCGCGCGATCGGCGCCTCGACCACCACGGATTGTTTTACGGAGGCGATGGGGACTTGCGTGTTCATGGTCACTCCTCTGGTGGGGTCTCGACGGCCAGCTTGTAGGCCGCGAGCGTCTTGCTCCAGAACCGGTCGAGCCAGGCGCGCATCTGGCCAAGCCCGTGCGGATCGATGTGGTAGACGTTGCTGGCGCCCTTCGGCTCCGCGCGCACTAGCCGCGAATCCCGAAGCACCTTGAGATGCTGCGACACCGCGGACTGCGACACGCTGACCTGCCGCGTGACCTCCGCCACCGTGCGCGGCCGCTCCGCGATCAGCTCGAAAATCTGCCTTCGGGTCGGATCACCCAGGGCGGCAAGCTGTGCGCTATCAACAGTCATGACTTATGATTAGCGCAGACTGATGATTGAGTCAATGTCAGGCGGGTCCAGTGTGGCGGCGAGGAGATTTCTGCCGAGAGAGATCACGGGTCAGTCCGGGTGGAAGGAATTCCGAAGGTCGAAATCCACCCGGGCATAAGGCTGGCCGCGCGGCTATCCCTTGCGTTCTTCAAGGCTGTTGCCGCCGTCGACCACCAGCAAGGCGCCGTTGATATAGCTGGCGCTCTCGGAGGCCAGGAACACGACCGCCGCCGCGACCTCATCGGGCCGGCCGGCGCGGCCCGGCGGCGCATGCAGGGCCGCTATCCGCTCCGCCTCGCTCGACGCGCCTGTCTCGATCCAGCCAGGCGCCACGGCATTGGCGGTGACGCCGTGGCGCGCCACTTCCAGCGCCAATGTACGGGTCAGGCCGACCATCCCGGCCTTCGCCGCGGAATAGGCGGCGGTGCCCTGGTAGGAGACCAGCGGCCCGGTCACCGATGCGACATTGACGATGCGGCCATACCCCGCTTCGACCATCGCCGGCAGAAACGCCCTGGTAACGAGAAACGCGGTCTTCAGGCTGGTCTCGATGCCCTGGTCCCACTCGGCCTCGCTCATCGTCAGGAAGGTCCTGTCGACGGATGGCGAGGCCAGCGATCCCATGCCGGCATTGTTGACCAGGATATCGACAGCGCCGACCTCGGCCCGCAGCCGCTCCACCTCCGCGGCAATGGTGAGATCGGCGACCGCGGCCGTGGCATCGATGCCCTCGCCGCGAAGCTCGCCAGCGCGCTCCATCACCCGCGCGCTGGCGCCGGTCAGGCAAACCGCATGCCCGGCCCGGCCAAACCGGCGCGCAATGGCAAAGCCGATACCGTCAACAGCGCCGGCGCCGGTGATCAGGACGCGCCTGGTTTTGGCGGTGGTTGTGGCCAAGTGAGGCTCCAAAGCCCGTTCGGGCCAAAGGGTTACCGAAGTCTCCGGTATAAACCGTTACCCATCTCTCCGGGCCGTACACCGATGCCCTTCCCGAGAGATGGGTGACAGTTCATTCCGGATAGATGGGTTACACTTTCGGCCCTTTGCAAGGAGAG